>NZ_CWGJ01000013.1 GCF_900000175.1 Estrella lausannensis | reverse complement strand
TTTTGAGACAATTTCGGTATAAGGGCCTGTCTTAATCCAGACATTGTATGATTTGAGCTTGAGAGGTCTCTGCCTGAGATCAAATCATTTGATTAGGATTGGGAACCTCTCGCGCCTCGATTTTCTTCAATGCAGGCGATCACGGGGCTTTTCAAAAGCCTCGATTCATTTGTTTCTCTAGCACTCTTCCTGTACGGATACCAAGCGACTCGTATTGACGAGAAGCTGTGGTTGTGAAATCCTGCCAAGAAGTGTATACCGAAAGTGTCTCAAAAACCAAATTTCGAGACGCTTTCGGTATACATCGGTGAGAGGGGAGATGGCAGGCACTATATTGGTTATTAATGCGGGCTCAAGCTCGCTGAAAAGCTCGCTTTTTGATTTAAGAGGCCTGCAGAAAAAAGACCCTCAGCTGCTTTGGGAAGGGAAAATCGAATGGGGCGATACCGGCGTTTCCCCGCGGTTGATTGAGGTGACGGATGCCAAGGGAGGGAAGCATCCGCTTGATATGCTGTCGAAAGACAAAGAGAAGTGTCTCGAAAGCTTTTTCGACACCCTCACCCGCGGGGCTGCCGCAGCTGTAGAGAGTGAAGATGAGATCGTTGTCGTTGCCCATCGCGTCGTTCATGGCGGTGAAACCTTCATGGCGCCGACCTTAATCGACAAACAGGTGAAAGATAAAATTCAGCAGCTTTTTCCTCTGGCTCCCTTACATAATCCTGCCAACCTTGAAGGAATTGAAATTGCCGAAAAGCGCTTTCAAAAAGCGCGGCAGGTGGCTGTTTTCGATACGGCCTTTTTTTCACAGCTACCCTCCTATATCGCCACCTACCCCATTCCATTGCACTTTAAAAAAGAGGGAATCCGGCGTTTTGGATTTCACGGCATCAGCCATGAATACTGTCTCAATCGAATTTGCTCCCTTTTTCCCGAGCACGAAAAAACAAAAAAAATTACCTGTCACATCGGCGCCGGTGTTTCGGTGACAGCTGTCGATGGGACGGAGCCGGTGGCGACATCGATGGGTTTTACGCCGATAGAGGGTGCTATGATGGGGAAACGGTCGGGATCGATCGACCCGGGCATTCTTTTTTATCTGATGCGTCACAAAAAAATGACGTTGGAGGAGATCGAGGAGCTCATTCAGTTTAAAAGCGGGCTTATCGGAATTGCCGGCATAGCTGATTTTCGGGACATCTTAGGACGAATGGAGACCGATGAAGCCGCCTCTTTGGCCTACCGGATGTTCGTTCACCGCCTGGCCAAGGAGATTGGAGGAATGGTGGCGACACTGAAGGGAGTGGATTTCATTGCGTTTACCGGCGGTATAGGAGAAAAGAGCGTGAAGGTAAGAGAAGATATCTTGTCCCACTTCGCTTTTCTCGGCTTTGAGTTGGATGCGCAGCAGAGTGAAGCCATCGGCAAAGACAGGTTGATCACTACGGGATCTTCAAAGAAAGCAGCAGCTGTCATATACTGCCGCGAAGACCTGCAGATTGCGAGCAAGGCCTTAGAGCCTGCCTTAAAACTCTACAAAACGACGATTTCATGAAACGCACTGAATCCGCTCTTCTCTCTACCCGTAGATGCCATCTCATTTTGGCTCTCGTGATGTTATTTACCTGCCAGGCATGCCTTTTCTCTCAGGATTATGTCCGTAACCCCTATGTCGAAGAGAGTGTCTGGGAGTCGCTGAAACCCTATTTTATTCCCTCTGATCACCCTGTGAAGAAGAAGCTGGATGCCCTCTTTTTTAAGAATGAGAGGGTAACTGCGTCTAACGCCTCTCTCATCCAAGCCGGTTTTCAGGCAAATGAAGTGCAGGGGATACGAGTCTTTGTCGTCAAACATCTTGAGATTCCGGGCTTTGTGTTTAAGATCCTGACCGACGATCAAGACAGTCGTCCCGATGCCTCTTCGTGGCTCTCACGGGTGCAAGGGGCAGAGAAGATCCAAAGCGCAATTGTCAAATACGGCTATCAGAAGTATTTCAAAGTGCCGAGAAAATGGATCTATCCGCTGCCGGCAGAGCCATCCCCGCAGGAAATTAGGGTGGGAGGAAGAAAGAACTTTATTCTGATTGCCGAAGATGTAAAGCCCTATCCCCGGGAGAAGAATTTAAAAAAATGGGGTGAGTTAAAAGATAAAAAACTTTTAGATGCCTTGTGCAGAGTGGTTCTCACGACTGGAGCTGCCGACTCCATCAAAGAGAATAATATCCCTTGGTGCCAAGATGGGCTCATCGCTTTTGTCGATACAGAGCACACGGGGGATCCTGACAAGATTCGCTGGTACAGACTCGGTAAAATTTTGAATAAGAAGATGAAGGACTATTGGACCAAGATCACGTTTCCCTACATCCAATCAAACGGATAAAATGCGCATTTACTTCGATAGCAACATTCGCCATATCGGCTTTTTTGAACCGGTCGTCTACCTAAAGAAAGAAAGGCTAAGCGGCTTAAGCTCCTTTTTGTGGAATTTAGGGGAGTTTGCCGACAGGATGTGTTACCTCGGTAACTCCACGACCTACATTTCCGAAGCAGCATCGGTTACCTATTTGAAAGCGAAGATAAAACCGATGAGTTGCTACTCCCTTCAAGAGGAATCCGGGATCAAAGCGCTCTTTTTCAAAGTGGCCAAAGCCGCGGCCCTGCTTTTTTTGTTCCCCTTACTCTTTCTCCTTAAACTCTATTACAAAGCGTTTTGCATTCAAGGTTGTCTCGTCACTGATCGGTATCTTTTGGATCCTGAAAAGATTGGGGAGGGTTTGCAGACCAAAAGGGAAGTTCTGTGCATTATTGAGGAGCTCTTTAACTATTTTGAAGGGGTCAGGCTTCCATCTCCGATTGCAGAATCGCTGTCAAACCGCATGTTTGAAGAATGGGTCAAATTAAGGTCTTTAGAGGAGTGTTTTGGCTATCTTGCAGCGCTGGAGCTGTCTTTGATTCTTGCGCTCTCAAGCGGTGAAGGATCCAGGCCGGGGATCTTAACGCAAATGGGAAAACCAAGGGGTGGAAGAGTTCTTACAGAAAATGTTCTGCGCATTTTAGCCAACGCCTGGGGACGCATTCTTTCCGATCCCGGTGTTTTATCCTTAGACGATATGAAGGGGCCTATTAGCACTTTTTCGCGCTTGGCGCTAATCTTGTTTTTAAAATCCCCTTCAGCAATCGAGGTGGCGGACAGAAATCGGGTGATCAGAGCCCTGCAGCTATATGACATCGTTCCCGATTGGTGAAGTCCCACCCTTTGAGATACTATCGGTATATACCGAAAGTGTCTCAAAATTTGGCTTTTGGCAAAGAGAACGCTTTCGCGATTGAAAGATTACAAGTCATCTAATATTAGAAATATGAGGTGACTTGCGATCATTCAATCGCGAGAGTTTTCTCAAAGCCAAAATCCCAATTTTTGAGATAATTTCGGTATAATTGACGGCACGTCCCAGGTTCAAGCCCGTATGAGATCCTCAACGAACGGTTTGATTCGCCTGTCATCTTTCTCCATTATCCCTTTGTCGATCATCAGCCAGTGGGAGGGCTCTATCCGGTCGCTAAGCTGTTTGACGAGCTCGGAGTGGAGAGACAAAGTTTTGATCGTGCCAAAAGGAGACTCCGTCTGCTGCACTAAGATCGGATCTTCTAAAGTGCTGTAGAGGCTGAAGGAAACCTGCACAGTATCGCACTTCCACTGGCTGTCATCTTCGATGCCAAGATCTTGTCTGAACTTGGGGAGCCGCAAGGTGGCAAGTTTATCATCGTGGATGCGGTATACTTTGGGTGTCTTATGCAAGTAGAGCCTCTCGGCCAACTCCAACACTTTTGTGAAAGAGGGGATTTTCGGGAGAAAGTGGTATATATCGCGGACAGCGTTCCAGACGTCGTCATCTGAGAGCATCAGGTAGGAGCTGAACGCTTTTTGGCGGAATTCCCTCTTCCCGGCCGCCTCCGCCATCTCCTTGAAGAAGAGCGACAAAAAATGGCCCAGAAGCGACTCTAGTGTGGTGGCATGAGTGGGGTAGAGGCGCGAGAGTTCCATTAAAAATTCAACGATCAGGCGCTCGAATGCGACGATTTTGGCGTAGCAGTAGATGTTTTGGTACATCAGGCGTCTTGCCAGCAAAAAATGCTCGACGGAGCCGATGCCTTGGGAGGTGATGCCCAGCCTGGGTACCCCCTCGTAATCGACGGCCGTTAAGCAGCTGATCAGCCAGTTAAGGTCGAAATTTCCATAGGCCACCCCGCAAAAGTGACTGTCGCGGAGCAGGTAATCCAACCTGTCGCCGTCAAGCTGCGAGGAAATAATATCACCTGCCAAAAACCAGTGCGGATGCTCTTTTTTTAGCGCCTCTTTTCTTTTGCTCCCTTTTTTTGTGATCAGGTCAATAATAAGCTGTTCTTTGCCGCAAAGGCCATGCTTTTGAAAGATGCGGGCAAAGGGCTCAGACGTTAGGATCGACTCGGTCCAGTCCTCGTGCTTCAAGTCGACGCCCAGCCTCTTTAAAAAAACTTCGAAGGTATGGGAGAGGGGGCCGTGTCCAATGTCGTGCAGCAGCGCTGCTGTCAGTAAAATTTTTTCACTAAGCTCGTCGAAATCGGGGAGAAGTCCCTGTCTTTTGATCTGGCGGATCATGCGGCTTGCGATAAAGGCGGTTCCCAGAGCGTGGCTGAACCTCGTGTGGGTCGCCGTCGGAAAGACCAGGTCTGACAGCGATTGCTGTTTGATGCGTCGCAGTCTTTGCACGGCCGGCAAGTTGATCAGATCGTGCAGCAGCTCGGCAAAATGGGGCGGGTATTCCATCACTTGGTGGATGGCGTCATAGATAATCAGCGGGCGCTTTAGATGTGTTGACATTCACCTCTCCATGGCTTTCGGGAGAGGTTAAGATACTGTGTACAACTTTTTTTTTCCATGAAAGTCGCTGTCTGAAAGGAAATTATACCTTGCTTGGTGTTGCTATTATTGGAATTGTGTCGTAAAATTACCAAAATCTAAATTTCTAATTTTATTAAGTCTATTTTAATCTATTAAGAGGTTACATAATGAGTTTTGATGGTTTAGCTGGTTTTGCCAAAGGTGTTTTCAACAGCGGGTATGAGGGTTTGGAAACTGCCGAAGAGGCAAAAAGAAGAAATGATACTAAAAATCTCTGCAATAAAGTTGGGTTGTTCGCACGTGTCGGCGTTATCGTCGCTGCTGCGCTCACAGCTTTAGCGCTTCTCTTTGGCGGTGCGGTTTCCATCACGCTTAGCTTGCTGCTGCTAGTTCCGTTCGCGGTTCTGATGAGCGACACCAACAAAGTGTGCGCTCGTGTTGAGGCGCTTCTGAATGATCATTGGGCAAGAGTAACTTTGAGTGGTACCAAGGAAGAAGTCTGGCAGCAGCTTTGCCACGATACCATCATTTTGAAGAGCATTCCCGTTAGATAAACGATTAAAATTCTTTCCACAGGGGGGCTTTCCCCCTTTCACTACTCTTTTATCCAAAAAATGATTTTTTTTTGAGACTCTGCGCCACGTGCTAAGAAAGCGTTTAAATTTAGGTTTTTAAAGCACCTCGCCTTCCAGCAAAAATTCGATATCTTCGGCAGTAAGCGCTTGCGGGGCGTCCATCTCGTCGATCAGTGCGGAGGCAAGCGACTGTTTTCTCTCTTTCAGTTCTAAAATCTTCTCTTCGATTGTTCCTGCCAGAATATATTTTTTGGCGACAACGGGGCTTTTTCTGCCGATGCGGTGCGCACGGGCGATAGCCTGCTCTTCAACCGCCTCATTCCACCACGGTTCGTAAAGGAATACGTAGTCGGCCTGCTCAAGGTTGAGGCCGACTCCGCCGGCCTTTAAGCTGATCAGAAAAACGAGGGGCACACCTTCCCTCTTAAAGCTCTGGACTACCTCCTCCCGGTTTTTTGTTGAGCCATCGAGGCGCAGGAAGGGAAGCGACCGCTGTTTTAACTCCTCTTCAATCAAATCGAGCACGGAGGTGAATTGCGAGAAGACGATCGATTTGGCCTGGCTTAGATAGACTTCTTCTAGCTCATCGATCAGGAAGGCCATTTTAGCGCTTGGGATCTCTTTTTCCTGCAAGGGGGAGCGGTAAAGTTTGGGATGGCAGGCATGCTGACGCAGCCTTAAAATGGCTTCAAAAATCTGGAAGCGGCCCTTGGAAAAGCCCTCCTTTTTCAAAATGGCCCGGGTTTCTCCCCGAAAATGCTCCAGCAGTTTTTGATAGCTCTCTTTCTCATCGTCGTCCATCTCGACGAGCTCTGTCTGCCGGATGATTTCAGGCAAGTCTTTTGCCACTTCAGCCTTTCTTCGTCGCAGAAGAAAGGGACGGATTTTACGGCGGAGGGCGTTTAAGGCTGCCGGATTTTCCACGCCCATGTTTTCTTTGATCAGCCCGGGCATTAAAAAGGAGTATTGGGAGATAATATCCCGGATGCTGTTCTCAAGGGGGGTGCCGGTTAACGAGACTTTAAAGAGTGCTTCCAGCTCTTTGGCGGCGACAGCAACTTTTGATGAGCTGTTCTTGATCTGCTGCGCCTCATCTAAGATGATCGTATGGAAGCGCACTTTTTTGAAAAGATCAAGGTCGAGGCGGAGCAGGGGATAGGAAGTCAGAACGATATCGGCTCTCAGGAAAACTTCTGGATCTTTTGCTCGTTCAGGCCCTGTGTGCACATGGACGCGGCAGGAGGGAAAGAATTTGGTAAGCTCATGCGACCAGTTGAAAAGAAGGCTTTTCGGCATGACGGCAAGGTGCGGTGTGTTTTCAAGTTTCGGCAAGCTCGCAAGAGCGGCGATCACCTGGACGGTCTTTCCAAGACCCATCTCATCGGCCAGAATGCCGCTGAAGCCTTCCTCATAGAGTGAGAGCAGCCAGGAAGCGCCTGTCTCCTGATAGGGCCTTAGTACTCCTTTGAAAGGGGATGAGGCAGTGAGCTTGTTTGCGACCCTCTCTCCTCCGATTTTGGCAAGCAGCTCCTTGACGTTAGCGGGAAGGTCTTGGGTGCCCTCCGCACTTCCCATCAGGGAGCCGATCCTGACTTTGGGAATAAAATGGCGGCCTCCCTCCTCTTCGATATCGGGAGCGTATGAAGAGCACCTGGCGAGAAAGCCCTTCGGCAATAGCCCATAAGAGCCATCTTTAAAGGGGATGAGATGTTTTCCCTGTACTGCCGCGTTAAAGGGGTCGATGGCAGCTGAAGACGGATCGTTGCCCGGGATTTCAGCGCGCACAAATACCTTGTCTTCTACCAGATCAAACTGAAGGCGGATATCTTGAAGCAGTCTGATCTTGTTGTCTGCTTTATCCACCGCTTTCCATCCCACTCCGAGCAGTAGTTCAATCGCTTCTTGCGCTCTGTCGGAAGGGCAGTAGTAGCAGCTGTCTTCCTTGCGTTTCACATAGCCGGCATCCAGAAGGTCCTTCTCATGCTCTGCCCCAGCGGAAATGTCATACGCGTTGATTAGCCCCGAGGGCGTTTCGAGCAGAAAGTCGATAAAGGCGCCTCGAGAGTCTCTGATGCGGAGTATTGGCTCTGCCTGGTTTGTTGATTCGATGGGCGGAAGAGCTCCTTCGATCAGGCAGAACTCAGGCGAGCACTCCGGCAGTTCTTCTTTCTCCTTGAGCCATTTGTCAAACAGGGACTTCTGAACACGGAACGATTTTCCCTCTTTGAGGAGGCGCTTGATCCACGCCGGATCAAAGTCGGGGCCGGGAGTTTTTAGGAAGCCCTCCTTAAAAAAAAAGGGGGGAGACGAGGGGATGGCGAGGTCTAAATCAGGAAAGGGAATCTCTTTTCCCAAAACCACCACAGGCTCTATTTCAATACTCTCATTATCGACAGCCATCGCGTAGAATTTGACAGGGGTAGCCGAGAAGAAGTCGGCGATCACCTTTTTTTTATCGATATAGAGGGCCGATCTTGCTGCCGCCTCTTTGAGCAGTGAAAGAGTCTCCCTGGAGCCGGCTATATAGACAGGCGCGGCGGAAGCTTCAATCACTTGCACTTTGGCAAAAAGTGATCGCTCCTCTTTTCCAAGAAGAGAGAGAGCCTCCTTGTAGGAGAGCGGTTTAAAGAGGGGAGAGGTGAGTTCAAAGGCAAGAGAGCCTCTTTTTTTGGACTCGGGACTAAGAATGTTATATAAGAGCGGTGAGGACAAAGGAAGACTCGCTGAGATTTTTTTGTTTAGAGCCTGTCTTATACCGAAAGTGGACAGTCTCTTATACCGAGAGAGTTTCTCAGATCGAGCAATTTCGTTCCATTCCTCACTGTCTGTGGATAGATGAATTTATTTTGACCCATGTGATGCATTATGTGGACGCCGGAGCATTACCTTCTCTCCTCTTCGCTGTTTCTAAAACTTCTGGGGGCTATTTTTTTCATTGCCCTGGGATCGCTCTTCGTTCAAATCAAGGGGTTGATCGGCAGCCGGGGAATTCTTCCTCTGAAAGAGTTCATCAACTTAATTGGAAGAAGCCGCGGCATCTCGAAGCGGCGACTGCCCATGCTTTTTTGGATCAATGCGGAAGACCGCTTTATCCAGGGCACGATCCTTTTGGGCCTGATCGCTTCCATCTTGCTTATACAGGGCATTTGGTCCCCTCTTCAGTTGGCGCTTTTGTTTGTCATCTACCTCTCTGTTTTTTATGCCGGACAAGAATTTTTAAGCTTCGGCTGGGAGCTGTTTTTAATCGAAATCACAGCACATGCCTTTCTTTTAAGCTGCTCCTATCCTGCCAATCCGATGGTTTTTTTTAGTTTGAATTTTCTTCTCTTTCGCTTTCATATCCAGGCAGGAGCTGTCAAGCTGGAAAGCTGCGATCTCAACTGGCGGAATCTCTCGGCCCTGAAGTTTCACTATCAAAGCCAGCCTTTGCCGAACACTCAGGCGTGGTTTTTTCATAAACTACCCCTTCCTCTGCAGAAGCTCTCCTGCCTCTACATGTTTTTTGTGGAGCTGGTGGTTCCCTTCGGAATTTTTTTTGAGGACACGGTTCGCCTGATTGTGTTCAGCCAGTTTTTTCTGCTCCAGTTTTTCATCTGGCTGACAGGCAACTTCTCCTATTTAAACTACATGACCATCGCTTTGTCCGTGGTGCTTTTGCCCGACTGGGTGCTGCCTGATTTTTTGGGAAACGCGGCCCCGGCTGCACCGACCCCTCTTTGGCTGAATCTGTTTCTCTATGCGGGCGGCAGCGCTCTTTTTTTTCTTCAGGTCTTAAGGCTTTACGACCACTTCGCGCCTACTCATTTTTGTAAGAAAATCCTCTCTTTCACCGCTCCTTATTGCATTGCCAACCGCTATGGCATATTTGCTGTCATGACGACAAAAAGGATTGAAATCGTGATTGAAGGGAGCGATGACGGCCTTCATTGGAAAGAGTACTGTTTCAAATACAAGCCTTCGGAAATCAGCAGGAGGCCAAGGCGCATCTCTCCTTTCCAGCCCAGGCTAGACTGGCAGGTGTGGTTTTTGCCTTTCCGTTCATTTCGGCAGGAGGTGTGGTTTCAGCGCTTTCTCTTCGCGCTGCTCGAGGGACGCGAGGAGGTGCTAGGATTGCTCAGACTTAACCCTTTTCCGGAAAAGCCTCCGCGTCTTATCAGGGCCCTTGCCTATGAATATGTGTTTACCGACTTCAAGGAACTGTCGAAAACTGGAAACTGGTGGAAAAGAACCTATGTGGGAAGTTATTCTCCAACTCTTGCAATTAAAGAAGTTGACCGCCCATGAAATTACTGATTGCTTTCCTGATAGCACTACTTCACCTGCCCGGTATCTGCCAGGCGGAAGGGTTCGTAAAGCCAGCCTCCATGAATGAGACGGATTGGGCGTTAGTGCAACCGTATTTGCTTCCCTATCACCATCCGCTACGGAAAAAATTGGATAAAATTTTTGCAGATGCGGATGTGCTGAGCAATAAGGCAGCGTTCAATCGCCATCACTTCTTTGCCCCTCACTGGAGGGGAGGGCGGCACACTGTTGTAGCCAAGCACTTTGCCATCAAGGGCTACCTCTTCAAACTCTTCTTGGATGATCAAGAGGTTATCGATGAGTGGAAGCCGCTGATGCGACGGATTGAGGGGGCCTTAGCGATCGGCAAGATGATCGAGGAGAAAGGATGGGGGAAAATCTTTAAGGTGCCGGGAAAATGGCTCTATCCACTCCAATCCGAAGAAAGGCTTCGATCCGTGCAGGGTGTGCATTTTGTTTTGGTGGTTGAAAATGTACGGAAGCATGCGCCTGAAACGAACTGGAAATTGTGGAAGAAGGGGAACTTAAAAGAACCGTTTTTAAAAAAATTGTATACTCTGCTATCCACACTGGGGTTAAAGGACTCGGTCTATATCGACAATATTCCTTTTTGCAAAGACGGCAGGGTTGCTTTTTTAGATACCGAGCACTTTGAGGCGTTTCCGGTTCCTTATTGGAAATTGGGAGCCTTTCTAAACACCAGGACTAAGAAGATTTGGGAGAAAACTTATAACTCTCCCCAATAGCCTGACTTAGACGTCTACAAACTCAGATCGGTATGATGTGAGTTTTGGCTGCGGCTTTAGAGGAGAGGTGATTATGTTCCACGTCAGCAAAAAACAGGCTCTTTTTGTCAAGGAGCTGTGCCGCGGGCTTGTTAGCGAGAGTGTCATTTCAGAGGAAGTGGCCAAATCAATAGAGGCCCACATTGTAGAGGACTCTTTTGACTGGAGGCGGATCACCCGCTACGCGATATGGGCGGCAGTCGTATCCCTTATCATCGCCTCCTTGACCTTGCTTTCAACCAGTGTCGTGATCGACCTTATCACTTCCATCTTCAAGCAGCCGGATATCGGCTTTGCTGTCGTTTTTTCGTGCCTGGCGGCTGTGTCATTCTTCGTCGGATACCGAAGGAGTCAACAGCATCCATCGAAAAGGGTCACCAACGAAGGTGTCATGTTCTTGGGATGCGTGTTTCTCTCTTTTGCCCTAAACAGCGTAGGGGTTTCCATGCAATGGGGCACCGAGGGAGAGCTTAACCTTTTGCTCTTTTCGTGCGTACTCTTTGCCACTCTTGGCTATCTGCTCAAATCACCGCTGATTTTTTGTTACGCACTAATACTTGCAGGCGGTTACTTTGGGGCAGAGACAGGCTATGTGTCTGGATTTGGCGCCTATTGGCTGGGCATCAACTATCCACTCCGTTTCTTCTTCTTTGGCGTTTCGTTGGTTTTGATAGCGCTTGCGCTAAGGGATTTTAATTCATTCCGCCCTCTTTATGCCGTCACTAAAAACATCGGGCTTCTCTACGGCTTTGTCTCTCTTTGGGTTCTATCCATCTTCGGTAACTACGGGGATATGGACGTGTGGTCAGATGCAGGCCGCTTTGAGCTGCTCCACTGGTCCCTGATCTTTTTAGCCGGTAGCATTGCTGCGATCTATCTGGGTGTCAAGCTAGATGACAGTGGGTTCAGAGGTTTTGGACTGACCTTTCTTTTCATCAACCTCTATACCCGTTATTTTGAGCATTTCTGGGACAAGATGCCGCTCGCGCTCTTCTTTGCTTTACTGGGTGCTTCCTTCTGGCTGCTTGGGGCTTATGCCGAAAGAATCTGGGTTAAATCAGGCAGCTTTTTTTCAAAAAAATAAATTTATAGAAGCAGTCGCTTCCATTTTTGGACTCTTTTTGAGACAGTCTCTCAAGTTCTTTCGCGGCAGGCTCGCGTCCTGTCTTCTCATCGTTCGATTAATCTCTAATTGAAAAATGTTCTCAATATCTAATATGTTGTGTTATAATCTAACGCGATTTAAATAATTAATTGCAGAAAGATGGCGTAATGCATTCATTCAATTTTCTAAATTTGACAAATTTACCCGCTGTACCGGTCAACCCGGGACAGGGAAATCCTCTTCAGCCGGCACCGATAGCGCCCGGCCCCTATTTACAGCCTCTTTTCCAGCAGAGAATTCCCCTCCAGCAGGCAATGGCTAATCCCACAGGGAACTCACCTTTCCGGATTCCGCGCATGGCTTTGCCTTCGGCACCGCTCCTCCTCCCGGCTACTCCCGAAGAACAAGCGCTTCCTCCTGTAACTGCAGTGGTGTTTACCGGAAAAGAGGAGAGGGGCGGAGTGAAGCGAAAGCAGGGCAATGCTTTGAACGAAGACGCCGCAACTGTCGGGATCGCAGAGCACAAAGCAGCTCCTAAGAAAAAGAAAATCCGCCCTAACTACGACCCTTTAGAGTCTCCTCTGCTAAGGAAAGGATACTTTATTCCTGATGAAACCTTGCTGCTAGCCGGAGAGAAGGAGGACTTGTCTGCCAAGCTGAAAATTCAGCGGACGCTTGAAGGGGAGTATGGAACCGCGCTGGAAGAGATTTGTAAATTGCTAGTAGGTGAGGCGCTCACGAAAGATCAACGGCGGGAAGTCATCGCAGCCCTAGAGGGTATGATGTCAAAAGGCTATGTTAGAGGGGCATTTGCCCTCGCTTTCGTGATTTTGACAGATCCAGCCAGCCCCATGGCTCATCAAGAGAGTGCGCTCGGCTACTACAGGATAGGGGCGGAGCTTGGATGCCGCGACTGCAATTTTAATGTGGGTGCAATTCTTAGCGCCATGAACACGGACGGTGCCAAGGATGCTGAAGTGGCCCATTACTGGAGGGTGGCGGCAGCTCTCGGACACCCCGCGGCACGCTTTAATTATGCGCGGCGCCTTTTGCAGGGTATTGGAGTCGAGGCCGATCCGGTCAAGGCAATCGAACTCCTCGAGGAAAACGCCGCATTATTAGATCAGCCAGAAGCGCAATTTGAGCTGGCTTTCGAGCTAAGTACCGGGCGTTTTTTACCTAAAGACTTACCGCGTGCCTATGAGCTCTTTAAAAGGGCAGCGTCGGGGGGACATGCTACTGCAGAGCTCTCTCTTGCAGAGGCTTTGCTTTTCGGGAAGGGAACCGTCGCTAATAAATCCGAGGCTTGCGCTCTCTATAAAAAGTGCGCCGAGAGTGGACATCCAACAGCTCAGTATAACTATGCTGTGATGAAGCTTGAGGGTGATGGAGTGGAAGTTAATGAAGAAGAGGGCATTCACTACTTGGAGCTCTCCGCTAATCAGGATTATCCATCCGCACAGTACTTCCTGGCGCTTCGATACGCTTCGGGAGATGGTGTCCCTATGGATAAGAAGAGAGCGTTTCAGCTCTTCAAAAGTGCAGCGGATCGCGCAAAGCACATACAGTCCATGTTCCATCTGGGGAAAATGTACGAGACAGGGGACGGGATCGATTTTGATATCGTTAAAGCGCTTGAATACTACCTAAAGGCCACTAAAGAGCGGGCTGCTACAAGCAAAGTGGAATCGATAATGAAGGTAAATATTGGCAGAGGAGAGTATCTCACTTAGTCCCAAACGATCCATGTTCATTTCAAGCCGCTAATATCCCACTTTGCCCGGCTGAAATTGAGTCGGGTTGATTTCAGCCGATCAGTTTTTTGCGGACGAGCAAGTTTTTTTTGCGGACGAGCAAGTTTACTCTCAGTCAAGATTAGAAAACCTAGTAGCAATCATCAATTATCAAGGATAAACTCATGAATCCCTTTAATTTTCCCTATTTTCAATACCCACTTTTTGCCCCTTTGAACCCGGGACAGGCACTTCCTCCGCAGCCGGCGCCGATAGCGCCTGGTCCTCATTTGCAGCCTCTTTTCCAGCAGGCAATCCCGCCTCAGATGGCAATGGCAAATCCGATGGCTTTCAATCCGCTGCCTGCGATGCAGACCGTTCCCCAGGCAGTTTTTGGTGGGCAGGTACTCCCTGCCTCAGCTGCGCCGGAGCCGATGCAGGAAGAGGAGAGCAAAGGAGTAAAACGGAAGCTGGAAGACACGGCGACCTCCGGGGAAGCGACCAAAAAAAAACGCCTTAAAAACAGTCCTTTGAAGCTGCCTGCATTTAGAGAAGGATACTTTAATCTGGATGAAACCCTGCTGCTTCCCAACGAGAAAGAGGATCTAACCTCCAAACTTGGGAGGCAGCAAGCGCTTGAAAGCGAGTATGGAGCTGCTTTGCAAGACGGATGGAAATTGATCTTCGAGGGTTCAACAACGCAAGAGGAAAGGCAGGCAGTCGTCGATTTACTGGAAGGTCTGCTGCAGCAAGGGCATGCAAGAAGTGCTTTTGCTCTGGCTTCCTTGATTTCGAAATATCCTGAAGGCCTAAAATTTCGGCAAGAGAACGCCTTAAGCTACTACAAGAAGGGTGCGGAGCTTGGATGCGGTGCGTGCAGTTTTTCAGTGGGTCTAATTCTCAGCAAAAATTGCCCCGATGGCAAAAATAGTGCTGAAGTGGCGGATTGCTGGAGGGTGGCGGCAGCTATCGGAAGTCCCAGAGCACGCCTTAAATATGCTCAATGCCTTTTGCAGGGTGTAGGTGTCGAAGCCGATCCTGCCAAGGCACTCAAGCTGATTGAGGAGAACGCCGAAATTTTAAAACAGCCTCTAGCAGAGTATCGATTCGCACGTGAGCTGCGAAGGGGTGTACATGTCACTAAAGACTTGTCGCGTGCCTATAAACTTTTAAACAGGGCGGCTGCAAAGGGAAATGCTAAAGCAGCACTCAATCTTGCAGTGTGCTTGTCTAAAGGAGAGGGAACTGCCGTGAATAAATCGAAGGCGTGCGCCTTGTATAAGAGATACGCCGATTATGGGCGTCCAACGGCTCAGTATAACTATTCTCTGATGAAGTTCAACGGTAGTGGGGTGGAGGCCAATGTGCAAGAGGGTATTCACTATCTACAGCTTTCGGCCGCTCAGGATTACCCTCACGCGCTTCACGCTCTGGGCCTTCGTTACGCGACAGGAGATGGTGTTCCGCTGGATAAAATGAAGGCTTATGAACTCTATAAAAGAGCTGCAGATGTTGCAGGGCATGTGAAGTCTATTTTCCTGCTAGGGAAGATGTTCGAGACGGGTGACGGCGTCGAGTGTGATATTGTCAAAGCTTTTGAATACTATGTCTTAGCCCATAAGCGGGGTGGTCCCAGTCAAAATAAATTGGAGTCTCTCACGAAGGTGGAGATGACGAGTGCGGGGTATGACATTTAGGCTTTTGCAAACCTTTGTACGTGAAACCGGCAGTTTTAGCTTCAGTTATTGTGGGTCAAACTCTCAGACCAACTGAAGCGCTCTAATTTTAAAAATAATCATCAAGGATTAACTCATGAATCCCTTTAACTTTCCCTATTTTCAATACCCACTTTTTGCCCCTTTGAACCCGGGACAGGGGAATCCTCTTCAGCCGGCACCGATAGCGCCCGGCCCCTATTTACAGCCACTTTTCCAGCAGGCAATCCCGCCTCAGATGGCAATGGCAAATCCGATGGCTTTCAATCCCTTGGGGAACTTTCCATTTCAGATTCCCTTTAACCCCTTGCCTGCGATGCAGACTGTTCCCCAGGCAATTTTTGATGGGCAGGCACTCCCTACCGCAGTTGCAGCGGAGCCGATGGAGCAAGAAGATAGCAAAGGGCTGAAAAGGAAGCTGGAAGACACGGTGAGCAATGGGGAAGCGACCAAAAAAGCCCGCCTTGAAGACGGGGCTTTGAAGCTGCCTGCATTTAGAGAAGGATACTTTAATCTGGATGAAACCCTGCTGCATCCTGCGGAGAAAGAGGATTTATTACCCAAACTGAAGCGGCAGCAAGCTCTTGAAAACATGTATGGAGCTGCTTTGGACGACGTACAGAAATTGATCTTCGGGGGTTCCATAACGCAAGAGCAAAGGCAGGTAGTCGTCGATTTCCTGGAAGATCTGTTGCAGCAAGGGTATGCAAGAAGTGCAGCTGCTCTGGCTTTTTTGAGTTTGAAATATCCTGCAGACCTAAAATTCCGGCAAGAGGACGCCTTAAGCTACTACAAGAGGGGTGCGGAGCTTGGATGCGGCGCATGTAGTTTTTCATTCGGTGCAAACCTCCGCAAAAAAAATCCCGATGGCGCAAAGAATACTGAAGTGGCGTATTGCTGGAGGGTGGCGGCAGCCCTTGGCCACCCCGAGGCGCGCTATAACTATGCTCAGTACCTTTTGCAGGGTATAGGGGTCGAAGCCGATCCGGCCACGGCACTCAAGCTGATTGAGGAGAACGCTGAAATTTTAACGCAGCCCGAAGCAGAGTATAAGTTCGCCAGCGAGCTGCGCAGCGGAGTACATGTCACTAAAGACTTACCGCGTGCCTATGAACTTTTTACAAGGGCGGCTGCAAAGGGACATGCTGTGGCAGAGATCAATCTTGCAGCGTGTTTCTATTACGGACAGGGAACTGCCGTTAATAAACCGGAGGCGTGCGCTGTGTATAAGAGATGCGCCGATCGCGGGCACAAAGTGGCTCAGTATAACTATTCTGTGATGAAGCTCCTGGGTGATGGAGTGGAGACCAATGTAGAAGAG
>NZ_CWGJ01000011.1:364555-464270 GCF_900000175.1 Estrella lausannensis | reverse complement strand
CTGTAAGGGCTTTTTTTTTGCCAGACCCTGCCTGAATTGCAGGTTAACAATTCATAGATTTTTTTCCTGGTGGCACTAGAGAAGGAGCCATACCTGATCCCATTCCGAACTCAGAAGTAAAACCCTTCATCGCCGATGGTACTGCACGCAAGAGTGTGGGAGAGTAGGTCGCTGCCAGGTCTTTTGTTCGCCCTTACAGGCTATCCTGTAAGGGCTTTTTTTTTACCTAAATTTAAAGTTGATATTTTATTTCCGTGTCACGTTGGATCCTAATGCACCCACGTAGGCGTGCTTGTGCTTAGATCGGATTGCAAAACTCTTTCTTTAACCGACGACCAAGTGCTATCCCAAATTTTCAAACATAATCGGTGTGGTCAAACTTTCTCTTAAATTCAACCCTCTGTATATACAAATAGATGAGGTAAGACACCCAGCGCATTTCCCTTTTCTAGATAAAATGGTATCCAATCACATGACCAAGGCTCTAACTCACGGATGCAGGTACGGACCGAAATATCTTTTCAGTAGAACGGCTTTTTTTTTCCTTTCCACCTTTTTCTACATGCAACCTCATGCGAGCCTCGCCGAATCGACATATTTTCGATTAACCGATGCAATTGCAGATACCCTCCACAATGATAGACAGGTAGGCGTTTTAATCTTGGATGTGGTCGAGCAGCAAGGGGTTGTTCAGGAAAAAGCGGCTCCCTTTGACTATTATGTTAACAGCGAAATTGAACACGATTCTATCCGTGATGCCCAGGATATATCGACAGGGGTTAAGTCTACGAAATGGGCGCATGAAAACAGGGGGCGGATCGAAGTTGCCAAGAAAACAAGACCGGGAACTCGCATATTGATGGGAAGCGAAGTTCTTCAGTCGCATAATCCGGTATCCAATCTAGTGGATTCAGCAGCGGATGGATCTATCGCAGGGCTTTTCCTGCGCATAGAACAGCCGCTTCTCAAGGACCTTCTTTATGGGAGAGAGCGCGTTGATGAGATTGCAGAAAAGTGGATTTTGGAAGCGGTCAAAAGCAATACCTTGTTAGAAATTTCTGCTAGGATTTTGGAAACGATCGAGTTTTATTGGGATTTGGCTGCCAGCCAAAAAATCATCGATATCCAGATGGATTCAGTTAAAAAAACCGAAGAGTTGATGCGGAACACCGACGATCTGATTAAAGAGGATGAGATACCCAAGTCGGATAGGGTGCAGGTCCTGGCTCTTTTGGCAAATGAAAATATTGCTCTTGAAGCAGCGCGGCAAGAAGCGATCACATCTACGCAACAACTTTTTTTTCTTACCGGTCTCGGAGATCGCATCACAGACCCCGTCGTGATTGACTGGAAATTGGATGATTTTCCAAAGATCAAAAAAATCCCTTTGGGAGATGAACAGATCATCCAAAAGTTCATTTCAATAGGGATTATGAATCGTCCTGAGATTTTATCGTTGAAATCACAACTGATGGCCTCTAAATATATTGTCATCGGAGATCTGAATGCTCTTTTGCCCTCTCTTGATATTGTTGGGGAGATTTCGTCTTCAAATCTTCAGATGGGGCGGAGGACTCGGTCTCTCTCTTCCATCTTAAGCCGGGATCAAAGTGAAACAGATGCTTCAGTCATGCTTCGGTTTTCCATGCCGCTCCAGCAATCCGAAGCGCGAGGACGCTTGCGTCAGCAAGCTGCGGAATCCGAGAGATTCAATCTGCTTTTGAGCAGATCCCGCCATAAGGCGATGGTTAAGATCAGGGAGGCGACGACCCAGCACGCCACCTTAGCCGAGCTTGTAGATAAAGCAGAAGAAGAGGTGAAGTATAACAGCGAACTGGTTTCCAATGAGATTATCAGACTCAACGCCGGAGCAAGCACACTCTTTGTCGTGCTAGACTTTCAGCGCAGGTTGACCAACTCGAAGCGGGAATTGGTGCGCCTGCAGGCGAGGTATGCAAAAAACCTGGCGTTACTCTACTACGAAATGGGTATTTTGCTTAGCAGCACGCCTTGTTTTAACGAATACGCGGTTGCGAACGTGGAGCAGTTTGTTGATGAGTGAAGAAGCGGAACCAGGCTCTCATGAAGACAGCCTGATTGACAAGATGGGAGAGACTCTCGCGGTCGTCGACACAAAGTCGTGGCTGGCAATCATAGCACTGGGCGGGATTTTAACATTTTTATTGCTCTGGTCAATTTTCGGAAAAATCCCCATCAAAGCTGAAGGATTAGGTATTATCCTGAACGAGAAAGGAGTTTTTAGTGTCGAATCGACGACTCCCGGAATAGTTCAGAAAATTTTCGTGAAAAAAGATGACCGTTTCACAGCAGGTGAGAATCTGATTGAGCTGCTAGAGCCTGAAGAGGAGCTCAAGCTCCAGGCAGCAGAGCTGAAACTGACGACAGAGGAAGCGGAGCTTGCGAGGTTGAAAACGCAAGTTGGTGAAGAGTACAAAGCCGAAGTTTTAGCCATGCATGCGGAATTGAAGGCTCTCGAATTCAATCAGGAAAAGTTATTGGAAGAGATTCCAAAGTTAAAGGAAGTATCGGAAAAGAAGCGCTCCCTCTATGAGAAAGGACTGATCAGCCTGCAAGCCCTCCGCGATGCGGAATTTCAAGTCAGCGAGCGGGAGATAAACCTGGAGAAGATGAAAGCCTCGATCTCTTCTTTGAAAGCCAAACTTGCCAAGGAGTACAGGACCGAGGAGATCAAGGGAAAGGAACAGGAGGTGCTTGCAGCAAAGGAAAACTACGAGCTTCTCATGAAGCGAAAAGAGCTTGCTCTCATCAAAGCACCCCAGCCGGGCAAGGTTTTAGAAGTCAACGTACGAGAGGGTACATTCGTCGCTAAAGGAGAAGCTGTAATCTGGTCAGAACATGTTGTCAAAGAGGGCGATCCCATACTGATCTACTCGTATGTTTCTGCAGATATGGGTAAGAGAATTAACCCGGGAGCTAAGGTAAACGTCGAACTTCTTAATGTTAATCCTCAGGAGTTCGGAATGATGAATGCTGAAGTTCTCGATGTCTCGCTTTTTGCCATTTCAGCAAATGCTTTAGAAAAAACTTTGCAAAATGCCACCTTGAGCCAGTATCTGATGGGAAGTAATCGAGCTGTTTTGCAAATCATAGCCAAGCCGGTGGCTGACCATTCTACACCCAGCGGGTTTTCATGGACATCAGGGAGTGGACCGCAAGAGGTTATCACCACAGGAACGTTGGCCAAAATTAAAGTGATCATTGAAGAAGTCCGTCCTATCTCCTATCTTTTCCCCGTTTGGAAACTGAAGAGCGCACTGGATCAATCCCCTGAAAAGGACTCAAAGGCGGTTCAAAAGGATGGTTGATCAATTCTTTCGAAGGCTTTGGAGAAAGGCGGCCGTTAAGACACCTCATGTAGCTCAGTTTGAGGCTGCCGAATGCGGAGCCGCTTGCCTTAAAATCATATTAGATTACTTTGGAAGGCATATTGCCCTTGAGCAGCTGAGGCTCCAGTGCGGAGTGTCGAGGAATGGATGCAATGGGTACGCCCTTTTAAAGGCTGCTAAAGCTAACGGTCTTGATGCGGAAGGTTATCGAATCAGCGCAGATCATTTTGATGAACTTCAATTTCCTGCAATTTTGTTTTGGAAGGGAAATCACTTCGTCGTTATTGAAGATCTCACCTCCAGATATGCATATATCAACGACCCGGCAGCTGGGCGGAGAAAAGTTACGAGAGAGGAGTTTTCAAAAGGATACAGCGGCCTCGCATTTGAGATGGTACCTGGAGAAAATTTCGTTAGAACAGGCTCACTACCTGGAATTTTCTCGCTCGCGATGGAGCGCCTGCAAGGATCTTTCCCAACTCTTTTTTTTCTCCTGCTGGCTCAGACCGCCCTCTCCCTTTTAAGCCTGGCCCCTCCCATCTTCTCAAGAGTTTACCTCGATAGTATTTTATCAAGAGGCATGTACGATTGGCTTTGGAGCTTTGCCGGATTGATGACTCTTCTCACTTTTCTTCTTTCCGGGTTCATATTTTTGCAGGCTAATACAATTAGGCGCCTTGAAACTAAGCTCTCATTGATTTTCTCATTTCGTTACCTTTGGCATCTTCTGCGCTTACCGGTTTTTTTCTTCTATCAACGCTTCGGAGGGGAAGTGATAGCAAGGATGCAGCTTAACGTATCTATTGCAGATATGCTGTCAACTCAAGCCTCTATGATTTTGCTTGGTTTCCTGACGATTTTTTCGTCCGGATTTGTGATCTTTCAATTCAGTCCGGCGATAGCTATTTTAGCTTTAGGCATAGCGATGATGAATGTTTTGCTTCTTTGGAGAGTTGCAGAAACAAGAAAAAGCGCCTACATGGCACTTCAGCAAGATACAGCAACCATCACAGGCGTCAGCCTTGACCTTTTGAGAAGCATAGAGACAATCAAAACATCCGGCTCTGAGAATTTTTTCTTTTCCAAGATTGCCGGGCTGACAACGAAAAAGATCAATTCCCTGCAGAATATCGGAGATAGAGATGCTTATCTCATCAGCTTCGTTCGCTTTTCTCAAAAATTGGCTGAAATCGCTCTGATCGGCCTTGGCGGCTATAAAATCATGGAGGGGCAACTTACTGTAGGGATGTTTATAGCCTTTCAAGCGCTTCTGATGTTCTTCTTGCGCCCTTTCGAGCAGCTCGTATCCATGGGAGTTTTTCTTCAAACCTTAAAGATCGACATGCAGAGAGTGGATGATGTTTTAGGCAATGCGCCTGATGCTACTCTGAAAGCAAAAGGGTCTTCTTTCATGAAATCAGCATCCAAAAGCGGTCATGTGCTGGAATTTAAGAATGTGGCATTTGGCTATTCGCCTTTAGAAGAGCCGTTGATTCATAATTTTTCCTTTCGGCTGGAGCAGGGGCGAACGATTGCAATTGTGGGCCAATCGGGTGCAGGGAAGAGCACGATCTTGCGATTAGCGCTGGGACTATTCTCTCCGCTCAAAGGTGAGATTTTCATCGATGGCCTTTCTTTGAGCAAATTTTCGCGCGATGAGATATCGCAAATTCTGTCTATGGTAGATCAGGATTTTTTTCTCTTCGAAGGCTCTCTTAGAGATAATTTAACGCTTTGGAAACCATCTGGCTCAGACGAACAGTTAAAGAAAAACCTCGAGGATGCTTGTCTTGCTAAAGAGCTTATGGCGCTAGATGGTGGTCTCGATTACCGCGTAGCCCAGGGAGGCAGCAATTTCAGCGAGGGTCAGAAACAGAGGATTGAGATTGCAAGGGCCCTCTTCACCAACCCCTCTATTCTTCTTCTTGACGAAGCGACAAGCGCTCTGGATGCAGACCTTGAAAAAGATATCTTAGTTAACTTGAAGAAAGGTGGTAGAGGGCTCTTGATCATTTCTCATCGCATTAGCGTTGTGCAGCAAGCCGATGAAGTGCTCTGGGTGGAGAATGGAACGATTCAGGATCGGGGAACCCACGCGGAGCTGATGAAAAAAGGTGGAGTTTACGCAAGATTTTGGGAGGGTGCAAATTGAGCAAAGAGCCTACTCACCCCAAAGAGAAAGTGAATCCGGAAACATTGAGGGCTCTTTTTGATAAAACAGCCGAAATCTTTATTTCGGATGAATCATTTGCTTTTTCAAGAGCTTCTGAAAGCGCTTTTTACCAATGTCTCTTTTTGATCGGACAGTTCCAGGGGATTCCCTTTAATCCTTTGAAGGAAAAACGGCACGAGCAGGCAGAAGATCCCTCTCATGTAATTGACGCATTTTGCAGGGAGGCTAACGCCTCTTTTAGGGAGGTTGTCTTAAACAGGGATCTTATCAACAAAAGTCCGGTCCCTTTTCTTGCCTTTCTAAAAAAAAACAGCAAACCCGTTTGCCTTATGCCTGTCCGAGAAGGTGGTCTGGTGCTGATTGAACCGGGTAGCAAAGAACGCTCTCTACTAACGCCGGATAGTTTTTCCCTTCTAAAGCCCCTCGGTTTTCAGTTTTATCGCAATTTTAAAGAGAGCAAAGTCGGACCGTTATATCTGCTTCGCTTTGGCCTCAAAAACGCGAAGCGGGAACTCTTCCTGATATGCGCAACAGCCTTCATGGCAACGGCAGTAAATCTTCTGTTTCCCCTTTCCAATCAGCTACTATTCGATACAATTATCCCTGATTTAAAGTTTTCTCTGTTCAATCAGCTTCTTTTGAGCCTTGGGATCGCAGCCCTAGGGATGCTCGCTTTTTACATCGTCAGGTCTTTAGCGGAGACGAGGCTTACGGGGATCGTGGAAAATACGCTTCAGATGGCCTTTTGGAAAAAAATCATCAGCCTCCCTGCCTCCTTTTTTAGAAAGTACTCCTCGGGAGATTTGATGCTGCGCCTCACACTTTTCGACCAGCTCAGGCGGCAGCTGACAGGTCCTCTCGTACGCCTTTTCATCACACCCGTAGCAGCGTTATGCTTTGCCATATTGATGATTGTTTACAGCCCTTTTCTGGCTGCTATAGCTCTCTTTTTGACATCGCTGTCGTTGGCGATTACGGCCTACTATATTATATACTTGCTCCCCATCATGCGCCGGTTGACAGAAAAAGGAGCGGAGCTCCAAGGGTTTTTGATGCAACTCGTTGTGGGTATTAGCAAACTGCGAGCCACCGGAAGTGAAATTTTTGCTTTTAAATACTGGGGAGAACTCTTCACGGATATTGAAAAAGATAAGCTCAAAGCCAAAAAAGCGGAAGTGATAGCCTCATTGATTCAGTCATTTTTCCCTCCAGTGACAACACTGATTCTCTATCTCGCAGCCTTCCCCCTTTTAACTGCTTCAGATGGAAGAGAGCCCCAATTAACCATCGGAGAGCTGTTGGCATTTCTCTCTGCTTTTGGCGCGTTTTCCCTGGCTTTTTCCGATCTTATCGGCTCTGCCGGAGGTTTATTTGCGTCCATTCCGCTTATTGAACGCGTTGAAGTCATTTTGAAGGAAGGGGCCGAGACCAAAGAATTCCAAAGGCCTGTAAGGAACCTGGAAGGACGGGTCGAGCTGACAAACATAAGCTTCCAGTACCCCGATCAGCCGGTCCCTCTTTTACACAACGTCAACCTTACTCTCAGAAGGGGAGAGTTTGTTGCGATCCGGGGTAGGTCCGGATCAGGCAAATCTACGCTGATCCGTCTCCTTCTAGGTTTGGAGGTCCCTACGAGCGGCGAGGTGTTTTTTGATGGAATTGATCTTTCTGCTATTGATCCCTCATCTTTGAGAGCTCGAATAGGGTGTTTTTTACAGAACTCTCAAGTGTTTATCGGCACTATACGCGATAATATCATGTTGGGTCGTCCACTAAGTGAAGAGGAAGTTCAAAGCGCATTAGTTGACAGTGGATTTAATGAGGTGATCAAAACACTCCCTATGGGGCTGGATACTGTTTTGCCAAGCGGCGGGGCAACGCTTTCCGGGGGTGAAAAGGCGCGCTTGATTCTGGCAAGAGCTTTGGCTCATAAGCCTGACATTTTACTTTTAGATGAACCCACAGCTGCATTAGACGCTGTGAGGGAGAGGGAGTTGATGAGTAGAATTCTAAAGCTTCCTCAGACCAAACTGATCGTTTCTCATCGCAAATCGACCCTTTCTTTTGCTGAGCGAATTTTGACGCTGGACCGCGGAAAACTAGAGTAAAAAACGAGGGCCCCGCCGGGCCCTTTTTGCTTTCGCTTCAACGATATATTGAGAATCAGACACCCTTTCATGGACGCTTGATTCTCTAGTTTACTCTTAGACTATCAAGTCAACATTGGCCAGCAGTCCGGGGCCTTTGGTAATAATATTCCCGAACGCAGTAAATGCTCCCTTCACAGCTTGTGCCGGAGCATCAACAATATTTGTTCCATTCTTGTCATTGATCACACCAGTTTCGAGCGAGAGGCCGCCAACACAATTTTTTAATTCATTGTCCGTCAGCTTTTTCTTATTCATACTAAACCTCACGGGTGTTAAATATTATCTGCCTATAATTTAATAGAGGCTAATTTGCCCCTATACAAACGCGAACCAAGTCACGTCCGTATGTTCATTATAACCAACAATTTGATTAAAGAAAATATTTTAATAATGTTTTATAATAAATTAATATTTTTGTGGTTCTGATTTTTTTGAATACGAGATATTCTTTGAGTTTTGCTTGAAATAGGATTAGGTAGATTAAAAATACGGGGGTTGACAAGTAGTGTGATTTATTTTCTATTTACAAAGTGTTTTGTTTTATTTAACTTTATGCTGTGTTATTTTTGACGTTTGTTTTATAAATTGAATGATTGATGCGTTTGTAATTGGTTCTTGAAGAGTGGAGGGGCTATGACGATAGGTGCGGTGGCAATGGCGCAGTGTATATTGAATGTCGAAGGGGCGCGATCGGTTTTCGACCCGGCTTGGGTCCAGCGCAACCATGGCAATCTCTCGGAAGATTTGACTTTCAAGGCGCAGCAAGGTCTTGATCGAGTCAATAGCATACTTGGGCAAATCCTAAACAATGAAGCCGACCGGATCGGTTTCTCTACAGTAGTCGGTGCAGGTTCTAAAGGGGATGGGCTCTGCGAAACCGTGGGGAATAGAAAGAATGCTGTGATCTTGTTCAGTCCCCATTCTCTTGAAGATATCTCCGGGAATTTGTCTCCAACGAAAAATATTTACTTGACCGCCTGGCTCGATCAGGTGAGTAAACTGCCTGATGACGCAGCCTGTCTGAAGTCCAAGATAGCTTCAGCTGATGAGGGACAAGTCAGCGCCCTGATGGGTTTATACCGTGAGTGCGCTTTCTGCCTTGATGCCGATGAAATTTATTTCATCTTAAAGCACGAACTATCCCATATAAAACAGAGCGATAATGAAAAGCGGCTTGCGCTTCGGCTTGTTGCTGCAACCTGCGCTCTGATCTTTTTGAATCTCTATTCCGATTCAGTAAGTCCAGCCGTCTTTTTTGCGCTAGCGGCTTTGTCCCTATTTTTTCCGCAGCTGTGCGTCAAGAAGAGCGAATACCCGCAGGAGCTCCGCGCGGATGCATGCGGTATCAGAGCCGATGCCCGGGCGAAAAAGGGGGCTAAATCGTATTTTAAAAAGATGGCGGTCTATGAGCTTGCAGCGGAACGGTATTACCAGCTTACCGGTAAGGCGTTCAATTCCGGGACGTTTGCTGCGGAGAAGATATGCCATACAGCGGGGATTGGTCATCCCGCCGCACTTGAGCGCTATAGCGCAGTGATGTCTGCTTAAACGAAGAGGCAGATGTTATGCTGAAAGTGTCATAACACCTGCCTTATTCAGTGATCTATTAACCGAACATCAAGGATTTGCCTGCGCTGTAAGCCCAGCCGAGCGTACCGGTGATCATGCCTGTGACTCCGGTGGCTGCGACAACAACGCTTGTAATTCCGGCTTTTGCAGCCGCTGCGACGGCGGATGTCTCTTGCGGTTTCCCACTCTTGCATTTGCGGCTGATACGGCGACCGCCTACCATTTCCGCCTTTTGAATCTTCATGCTTTTGCGGTTTTTGATCTCTTGCTGCGTACCGTGAAAAGCATAGGTGGCAATCGCGCTGCCGACAGGTCCGCCTACTTTACCGACGGCAAATTTGGCTACTTCGATTCCAACATTGGCAGCATCGTCTTTCACTGCATTGGTTTTAGCGGCTGTCTTCATCGCGGCAATACGGGCCGCCATAGCGCCTTGTTCATGCGCGGGAAGATTCGGGAGTTTATTCTCGAGATCTTTGATGAGGTTGTCGATGGGTGTAGAGGGTTCTGCCTGTACTAATGTTTTAGTAAAGCCAAAGCCTGATGTGATTATGCCAACCATTTTATTATCTCCTTTTAACATTTAAACTTTTTATTTAACTAAATTATAGTTGAGGTTTTTAAATATTAAATTAATCGATTTTAAAGATTTTGTTTTCTTGTTGCTGATTGATCGTTCTATTGTTTTCTTCGATTTAGTTAATTACATCAGCGTCAAACTCTTCTTGTGCCGATATTCCGATCGGATTAAAACGGTTTAAAGCTCTATTTTTTGAGCTCACAATCATCACTATAGAAAGGAGACGCACATGGCTTTTGACTATACTGGAGCACTAACGGCATGGAGAAACCCTGTAGCTCAGGACGCAACAATTCCTGTACCGCAGTACCCGGGGGAGGACATGGACAGGGAGGCAAAACACGACAAGGTATCTGAGACGATTGTCAAATTTGCTCCTTGCCTGTTTAGCCGAAACTACCAAACAAGAGCAGGCTATACGAGTCTTGTTGAAGGGCGTGCCGTCGAAGTGACAGGAAAAGAGGTTGTTGCTACCGGAGCTTTACTGGAGCAGGTCAGCTGTATCTCCAATATCATTTTGGCAAGACTGCTCGATGCGAAGGAGAAAAAAGCCCCGCTCACAGAAAAGCAGACTCTAGAAATCACAACCTGCTTCAAGGAGCTATCCGATTTCTGGAAAGCCCAGGCTGAGAGTGAACAGGCAACTAAGCAAATCAGCGATTCAGTGGAAGTTTTGGCAAACAACATTCCCTATGTGCTGAAAATCTGTGACGCTTTTGTGCAGTACCTGGATGTCTTTGGCCATCAGTTGACTGAAGCGCTTACAACACTTGAAGTGGAGCCAAGCGTTAAAGAAGCTGTCGTGTCGCTATCGGCAATGTTCTTTGATGAGGCATTGCTCTCGGGTAAGATTGTGAACGAATCCATGAGTGTCGGTAAAGTTGATTTCACTCGTGTCAAATTTGATGATGCAGTACTGGCAACGAAAAAAGCCCTGCTGGGTATTTTTGCCAAAGCGGCAAAAGAGGGGAGAGCTGCTGACGAACAGGAGATCGTTTTGGCCAGGGAACTGATCGTTACGTGGAAAGACAGAATGATCGCTCTCGCAAAGGCAAATGAGCTTCAGGTGAATTTTGCATCTGGAACCAAGGAGCTGGAGATGCTTGAGGCTGCAATGAAGCAGCAGGAAGCTCTATTTAAAAGAAGGGTAGAAGACGATACAGCCGACCTGCAGACAAAAGATAAACAGCTGAAGGAATACAAGGCTAGAACTGCCCTAAGCTTGCAGAGCGACGAGGATTTAAAGTCTGCGATCGAAGCGGGTGTAGAGAGCCGCCAGCTAGCAGTTAACACAGCGGCTACCAAGCTGGAAGCAACTAAGGGTGAGCAATCGACAACCCTGGGTGAGCTCTTGGAAGATATCAGACTGCGCAAAGAGAGCCTTGCAGCTTTGAAGAAAGAGATGAGTGAATTCACGTACAATAACTTTTACTATAGTGTCAGTTTAGTGCCTGAATTTACTGTACAGCCCGCAACGTTAGAGCAGATGACTCTGATTGCGGATAACCTCGCACAGCTCTCGCCTCTCTTTGATCAGTATGCCCGTTTCGGTTTGGGAAAAGCTGAAAGGGAACCCAAGGCAAGTGGGTTCTGGTCTCTGATGGGTTATTAATCCATGCTCAAAAAAAGGCCGTCTTGCTTAGGCAGATCGGCCTTTTTTCTCGTGATCAATTCTCCTATTCGCTAACATTTCCACGGAACTCCGGCAGAGGGCGCATGACATGCCAGACAAATGCTCGCCCATCTCAGGAACCTCTATTTGATGAATAGTATTTATGATGAAGGCATTGATATTTAGCATGTGCGCTGCAGGACTTGTATTTGGTTCGCTTTTTTCGGATGACTCAAGCGAAAAAGCTCAGGAAAAAATGATTATTATTCTTTTGGGGCCTCCTGGCTCCGGTAAGGGGACGCAGGCTAAGAAGGTCGCAGGCGAGTTGGGGATACCGCATATTTCCACTGGTGATCTGTTCCGGGAAAACCTCAAACAGGGAACCGATCTTGGCAAGAGGGTCAAAGAGTTTTTAGATTCCGGCAGGCTCGTGCCGGATGCCATCGTTGTCGACATGCTGGAAGACAGGGTTTCCAAGCCTGACTGTCTGAAAGGTTATGTTTTGGATGGATTTCCCCGTTCAATCCCTCAGGCGGAAGCGCTCGATAGGCTTCTTGCATCCACTGGAAGCTATAAAGTGATCAACTTGCAAGTGGCCGATCAAACGATTATCGAACGAATAGAGGGGAGAGAGAGCTGCCCTTCATGCGGAGCGGTCTATAACAAATATTCCAGCCCGAGCAAAAAAGGGGCACTTTGTGAAAAGTGCGGTACCGAACTTGTGCAACGTTCCGACGACAAAAAAGAAGTGGTCGAAGAGAGGCTGAGGCAATACTACTCCCAGACAGAACCGCTGATTGGCTTTTACGAAAAGAAAGGCAAGCTTGTCCATATAGATGGTAGAGAAGACCCGCAGATCGTCTTCAAAGAGATTATGCAGGCGATCAGCGAAAAAAAATAAACTGACGCCCCAAAGACGGCGCCAGGCAATTCAAAGCTTTGTGGTGCCTTGGGCGAACCTTTCGGTATGTACCGAAAGTATCTCAAAAATTGGCATGAGAGCTTTCTCTTTGCAAAAACTAATTTTTAGACACTTTCGGTATAAATCTCTTACTCTTTTACCCTATGCAAAAACTCGTTCAAAAGAGGAATTGAATAGATTTTCTCTCTTTTTAGATCCCCTACGGTTTTGATACCGACTCTCTCTAACTTTGCTTTGGCGAGGAGATGCAGCTCGGTGCTATCTTTTTCAATATCAAGCGATTGTATATCCTCATGATCAAGAAGCCCCTTTTCAAGGTAATCTTGGACATACCAAAGGGATAGGCAAGAGAGTGCCTCGAGGGCCGGGTGATCATTGCTTAAATGGACCTTGCCTTTCTGCGGATCTTTTGTTTCATATACCGAGTCCAGCTTGAGCTTTAGAAGATAATACATTCCCGAAGCGGGCGTCTCCCCATTCCCTTCTTTGCCAATAACCTGGACAATCAACTTCGAAGAGGATTCTTTGGCTGTGCTCAAAGAATCGATCATCTCAGCCCTGCCGCTGTTCCAGGCCAGGAGAAGCAGGTTGCCGAGCAGGTGCAGTATTAAGTGGGCTTTCATCCCCAGACTATCGAAACTCTCCTTGATGCGCTTAAGATCGGCCCCTGTAAGAGTGCCTGTTTCCAGCAGCTGTATGTCGTGTTCGGAGATTTTTAACGAGTCATAGAGTTGCTGAAGGGAGTTGTCGACGGTTTGTACGGCAGCGGCAAGATGGTGTTCTATCGGTTCTCCAAAAGTTTGCCTGCCGAGCGCTGTTAGAGTCTCCTTGGATGCCAGGGATATGCAGTCGAGGAAAAGGGGCTCCGGAAAGCCGGCGAGGAGAGGGTTGAGGATAGAGGGGGTACAAGTCGATGGCTCCTCCAAAAGAGTCAAAAACTGGGAAGGAGTGAGAAGTTTTCCGATCAATGTCAGAGCGGAATTGGATTTTATTCCCGAAAGAAGGGCTGTCAGCTTCTCTTTCTGCTCCTGTGGGGGCAAAAGCAGGAGCTCTAAAAAAAGATCAGGAAGCTGCTCGGCTTTTAGATTCGTGGCATTCTCTTCGATGAACCGGCTGGAGTTACCTAGCCATTTTCTTAATTCTTCCGCACTTTGCATAAATTTCCGTGTCAATTGGTCTATCTCGAAGGTGTCTCAAAACTGAGTTTTTGGCAAAGAGAAAGCTTCCTACGATTGAAAGAGTGCAAGTTACCTCATATTGGTAATATTAGGTGACTTGCGATCACTCAATTGCCTTGCTTTCTCAAGGCCCCGATAACAGATTGAGAGGTTTGTCGGCATAATGATTTAGCTATCGAAGCACACTCATAGAGTGCTTTCGGTTGGATCGGGTATTTCTGTATTATTAACTTCTGTTTCAGGTATACGCAAGGATAAAAAGATATTTTCTGAGAAGGAATAGGGGAATGCAGCCGCGGAAAGCACAAACGATTATCGATGGCCACCTGTTTGAATATGTCAGCTTAAATGATGATAAAGCCGACGAGTCCTGGATGTTCAAAGCGGAGGGTAGAACCCTTGTTTTTTCATCCAGCCTCATCCAATCAACAGAGATCCGGACTCTTTTGGAAGAGATGGCAAATCCACCCAGAGTTTTTATAGCAGAGCATCTTCTTCCGGATGAAGATTTTGATCTGATGCGACAGGAAAAACTGAATGCGTTGGATGCAGAGGCGGCGCTGAAGTGTCAAATCAATTGCATGCCCCTCTCCACCCCGCCGCTCTATTATCCCCCTTTGGATAAACGCCTGGCCGGCCAGTCGGTCTCCGATTTCTTGAAGTTTTTCCAGCTCGAACAGGCCGAGGGAATCTTGGGGTACGCCCAGATTGTCGGGAGGAAAATCGAGAGGTTTCTCTCAGAAATTGCGCCCGAGGAAGTTGAGCGCTACGAACTTGAATGGAAGCTGAAAGATGTAATACACGAGATTGATTCGCCGCTGCTGGCCGTTGTGCGGAAGGAAGCAGGGAAGGCTCTTCAAGAGATGGCCGCCGAGGGAATTCAAAGGAATGAGCTGCTGGCCAAGGAAAAGAGTCTCATGCGCCTCAGAATTGAGCTTAAAGGCATGTTATCTAATCACCTCGATGCGCTTAAAGAGCTCTATCTGGCTCTTGAAAGAATCCTTGAGAAAGAAAACTGGGCGGAAGATCTCTACCTTTCCGTCCTGTCGCTGTCAGTCCTTTATGAAGAAGTGATCAAAGAGAAAGAACTTGCTCTCTCCAATTGGGTGAAACTCTCTCTCCTGATGAATTTTCTTGAACGAGATGAAAACATAAGTATCTTAATCACATCCCCTAAACGGCTCAGGCTGATGGCTCCTTATCTGGTGCGCACGGCCTTTGAGGGCGTGGCCAAAAAATTTACTAAAAGAGAGCAGCTTAATGGAATTTTAGGGATTGATGCCCTTGCTGCGGCTATCCATGAACGGCAACTACAAGGGGATACGAACTTGGCAAACGGAAGCGAGAGATTCGTCGCCGCGCTGCAGCGCGCGTTTTACGGGCTGAGCCGCCTCTTCTCTAAAGAGGTGTTTCCGATCAGAAAACAGGGGAGTGAATTAGATATGGAGGCTTTGGCGACGATTCCCTGCTATCATGAGATTGCATCGGGAGTGGTGCCCCTGATTCAAAGAAGCCCTTCCTCCACCCAGAAATTTGCCCTGACCGATGCAGGAGAGCTCGCTTTCAATTTTTTATCTTAGAGCCTGTCTACAGCTGAAAGTGTCTCAAAATCGTTTTTTTTCGCAAAAAGAAAGCTCTGTGCGATTGAAAAATGGCCAATCGCTCCCTGATTTGAATGGTTGACGATTTGCAATTTTCCAATCGTGGGTGTCTTCTCAAAGCCACAATGGCACTTTCGAGACACTTCGGTATACATCTTTTTGTAGTTTCTGGTAATGTTAGGGGAGTATAGCGAGTAGAACTCTTTGCAACCCATCTTAAGTAACGTATGGCTCTTTTAAAAAGCTTGAAAAAGCAAATAGGTCAGTTCGTTCAATCCGAAGAAGTGGAACCTCTCGATCCCGCCACGCTGCAAATCTACCCTCAAATGGAGGCGGAGAGAAGTTTTTCTGCCGAAAACGTAAAACGAGAACGAAAAGAGCCACAGTCTTTCGAAGTTCCTGTGACCAACGCCTATAGTCATGGCCTCGAAGAGATCTATCAACTCGAACAAGTCGACGTTAAATCCATCCGAAAAATGTCCTCTTGCCAACCCGTTTACCAAGAGAGTATTCCGGAGAATCCGACAAGGATGCTTAGAGTCTCACAAGAGATGGATTTCGGTTTTTTGCCCGAAGGCAGACGATCAATCGATTCTTTTGTTCTTGATGAGCCCGTGATGGTGCTGGGCCTTAGCCAACATGTTGAAACTCTTTTCTCCAAGATGAATATCGTGATGCTGCGCGATCTGATGAACTTGGACAGCAACACGCTCGTGCACATCAAAGGCATGGGACAGGGGCATATCGAAGAGGTAAAAGATAAGCTTAAGAAATATATCGACGGACGCCCTCTTTTCGGCTGCTGCATGATCGATTACGAATCCTGGGTCAAATCGCTGATTCCGTCCGCGCAACGAAAGCGGGCCTATATTCTCTTAGAGCAGTTCGATCTCTCCAATCTTATTTCGCTTTCTCCTCCGGAGAGTGTGGAGATACGCCGTCTTTCCCTAGAGCAGAGGGAAGATTGGATTGCCGAGGCTAAAGAGTTATTCAACACCTATGACAGACGGCGGTTCTTGGAGGGGAGGTTCTCTGAGGTCATCGAAGTTTTCTTAAAACCCTGGATGGTGAAGCGCTTTGGATTTTCAACCAGACTGGACCTTCTGGAGAGGCTTGAGCGTTTATCGGTAAAAAAGGGTGTCTTTCACAAAGCACACGCCTTCTTTTCTGACGTATTCTATACGGGACAATCGCCGCTTGAGAAGCTGATGGGGAAAAAAGAGGGAGATCTTTTCTTTGCCCACGACGCGGGATTCGAGGATTTTCAATTCGTCATGGAGGCTATAAATCCCTATTTTTATAAAAAGGGTGTCTGCTATCCGGTTGCGCAGCTTATAGACTATGTGGAAAAAGAACTCTCCAAAAACTGGAAAGGGTTTCAGACAGGCTTTGTCAAAAGAGTCATCTTCTCCTGTGACGCCTTTACTTTCTCTCAAACTCCCGAGTCAGGTCTTATCGTTTACCGAAAACCGCACTGAAGGCCTCTTCCCTAAGGCAGCAGGCATCACATGCAAGGCAGGGCTCACCCTTCCCGTTTGGGCTGTAGCAGCTGATTGAGAGCTCTATAGGAGCCTTAAGCTGAGCTCCCAGCTCCACGATCTCTCTTTTATCTAAGTCTGCAAGAGGTGTTACGATTATCGGGGGGTGGCTTTCGGTTGAAACCTTGGTTGCTTTGCTGATCAGATGCTGAAACGCTTCGACAAATTCCGGCCGGCAGTCGGGATAGCCGTTTCTGTCTTGTTTGTTACAGCCAAAATAGATCTCTTGAGCGCCTTCAGATTCGGCCAGGCTGAGGGCATGTGCGAGGAAAACGGTATTGCGGGCGGGTACATAGGTGCTTGGAATACCGCCAGTTGAAATTTCCTCTTGGGTTCTTCCCTTGGGAATCTCTCCATCGCCTACAAGCGATGAAGCTGTAAAGAGGTTGTCGGGAAAACGGATGATTTTGTGGCGGATGCCATAGTGCCTGGCGATCCTCTCAGCATGGGTAAGCTCGATTTGATGCTTCTGTCCATAAGAAAACGAGAGGGCAATCACCTCGCGTTGCTTTTGAAGGGCATATGCCAAGGAGACGCAGCTGTCTAAGCCGCCGCTTAAAAGCACGATTGCACGCATCTTGCTAGACTCCCTTTCTTTCGGCACCGAAGATAACTTTATGCATTTGCAGGTTTAGCCTGGCTTTCAGTTTGTCTTTAACCATCCACCATGTCAACTCCTCTGGCGAGAGCACTCCCCACACGGGAGAGAAAAGTACCGGCTCCCTTCGCAGGAAGAGTCCCCATTTTTCGGAGATCGCGCAGGCAAAGTCGTAATCGGCCCTGTCTTTGATCACGAATTTCACCTCGTCTTCTTCTTTGAGAATCCGCAGGTTTTCGTAGAGGTTCTTACTCTCCATGCCGCTTCCGGGGCATTTGATATCTAAGATGATCTTAACACTTTTTGGAACAGCATCGATGGGAAGGGATCCTGAAGTTTCCAAGCTGACGACATAACCCTTTTGCGAGAGCAGTTCCATCAGCGGGATGGCTTCCTTCTGAAGAAGCGGCTCGCCCCCGGTAACGCACACCCAGCGAAGACCAAGAGAATCTACCGTGGCAAGAATGTTTTCGATGGTGCTGGGCTCTCCTCGACCGAAAGAATAGGTGGTGTCGCACCAGGTGCAACGTAAGTTGCAGCTGGCAAGTCGGATAAAAGTTGAGGTCAATCCGGAGAAACTGGTCTCTCCTTGGACACTGGGGAATATTTCGATCAGGCGGATCGTTTGTTTTAAGACGTCATTCATAGCTTTTAAAAAATATTTTTTTTGCCTCTGATTATAAATGCGTTATCAATTAAATGAAACTTTTTATTTGGATAGGCTTTTCGGTTGGGAGAGGCTCTACCGCTAAACTTTAGCGCTGTGTCTCATAAGAGACTGTCATTTAGCTTGTGACATAAAATCGGAAAAAAGCGATAAAAAATCTTTGATAGCGAATGCTCTTCACATCTTTGAAGAACACTCCGTCGTTTTAAACTTTTACACCTGGGGGCTACCTGATGAAACCTGTGATGAATGTTGTGTTGACCGGAGGCGCCGGACAGATCGCCTACAGTGCCGTATTCAGGATAGCGGCGGGTGAAATGCTGGGTAAAGACCAACCGATCAATATCAGGCTGCTGGATATCGAAGACAAAAAGCAGGAAGCTGCGGGTGTCAAGATGGAGTTGGACGATTGCGCTTTCCCTCTTCTGAAAGAAGTAAGCATTCACTCCGACCCGATGAAAGCTTTCGAGGGAGTTGATTTGGCTCTTCTGATCGGCGCCAAGCCGCGCGGCCCAGGAATGGAAAGGAGCGCCCTTCTCGCAGAAAACGGAAAAATCTTTGTGGAGCAAGGCCGGGCTCTCAATCAAGTTGCTCATAAGAATGTGAAGGTGATCGTTGTCGGCAACCCCTGCAACACCAATGCATTGATTGCCATGAGGGAGGCTACACAATTAAATCCCCGCAATTTTTTCGCCATGACCAGACTGGATCAAAACCGCGCAGCTTACCAGATGGCAGCAAAGGCCGGAGTTTCCATTACCGATATCTCAAAGATGATCGTCTGGGGCAACCACTCCTCGACGCAGGTGCCTGATTACTATAACGCCAAAGTGAAGGGCAAACCGGCCGTCGATGTGATAGGGGACGAGGCGTGGTTTGGTTCGACTTTCATCCCCACTGTACAAGCCAGGGGAGCGGAGGTTATCAAGGTTCGGGGTAAATCATCGGCAGCCTCGGCGGCAAACGCGCTTATCGACTCGGTACGTTCATTTATGGTGGAGTCGGATGAGTGGTTTTCACTCGGGGTCTTAAGCGATGGAAACCCCTACGGCGTTGCTGAAGGATTGATATACTCTTTCCCATGCATTTCAAGAGGCAACGGGGAGGTGTCCGTTGTTAACACCGCAAAATTGAACGATGACTTACGAACCAGGATCAAAGCATCCGAAGAGGAGCTTATCCAGGAGAGAGAAATGGCCATGGGAAAATTGGCTGCAGGCAAAAGATAACTTAGGATCGAATCGGGAGATCACAATGGCGAACGAAAAAGATGAAGTATTATTTTCCATCACAAAAGAGCAGCTGGAAACTGGCTTAAGGGGATACCCTGTCGGATACTGCACATCATCTTCGGTAGATCCGATGAAGGGGCTGTTTTATGTCGGCAAGCCTGTGTCTGAGATGACGGAGTGGCAGCCGGAGCGTGTGATGTTTTTACTTCTCTTCGGTTTTGACGGATCTCCCAAGGAAATTGAGGAGTTTTCCAAAGAGATCAAAGAGCGCTCAAAACTTTCAAATGAGCTTAAGGAAGCAATATGGAAGCTTCCCAGGAAAGCGCACCCGATGCGCCTTTTCTCGATCGCGCTTCTTCTTTTAGGAACTTTTGAAGGAACTTCCGACTGGAGGGAAGATTGCCTCAACGTTGTCGCAAAAGTACCTCTTTTGGCAGCCGAAATCATTCATCACCACGCGGGGTGGGGGCCTGTTAAGCCCGTAGACCCAAAATTGGGTTACATGCAGAACTTTACACAGATGCTTTCAGTTCCCGGCGCCAACTATGAAAATTTGGCAGAGGCGTTCCGTCTGTTTAATATCTTGCACTACGACCATGGTGGGGGCAACCTGTCAACCTTCATCGGAAAGGCGGTGTCGTCGTCTCTCGAAGATATGTATGGATCGCTTGCCGCGGCAATGTGCGCTCTTGCCGGACCGAGGCATGGCCGGGCTAACCAGGATTGCCTGGAGTTTGTGCAGCAGGCTCTTGAAGTGCTCGGCGAGGGGGCGGATGAAGCCCAGGTGGAGCAGTACATTCGCAACAGGCTCGACAAAAATGAACTCATTTTTGGATTTGGACACGCAGTCTTAAGGGTAGAGGATCCAAGGGCGCAGGTCTTCTATCAGCTGGCCGAGCGTAAATATGGTAAAAATCCGCTTGTGAAGATCGCGACGATGATCCGCAAGTGCGGTAAAAAAGTGCTTTCCGAAAACCCCAAAATCTCCGATCCAAACCCCAACGTGGATGCTATATCGGGAGTGGTATTATCCGCGGCCGGATTCCCCTATCCTCATTATTTTACGCTTCTTTTTGGCACATCCCGTGCAGTGGGTATCGCACGCCAAATTGTGCACGACAGGGTTGAGGCTCGAGATGGCAAGGGAACCCCGATCGTACGGCCGAAATACCTCTATAAGGCGCCAACTCCCCAGGTTTTTGGGTTCAGGGAGATGAATCTTTCCAAGTGAAGGATGGCGGAGCGTTTGACTTCAAGAGTTTGTAGGAGTAAAGTAGTGGATAAAGCTCATTTTGCCTGAAGCGGAATGAGCATCGGCTACGAAGGGCCAGCGGCTACCCCCGCCGATTTATATCGGATGAATTCAAAACCTGGATTTTCCGGCAAAGAGAGACTTTCGGTTTGAACGATCGTAAACGACCTGATGCGGGTGTTTAAGATCGTTCAATCTTGGAGAGCTTTCACAAAGCCAAAAATCAACTTTTGAGACACTTTCGGAACACATCGAAGTGAAGTCAAAATTTGGGATTTTTAGCGAGAAACCCTCGGCCAAAATCCCCAATTTTGAATTCTTTTCGCTATAGGATGAATTATGACAGCAGAAGATCTCAGTTTCATATTTAACCGCGCTTTTTACGGATCCTTTTCGCTAAAAAAGATGCTGTTTGTCTTTTGGGTGCTGGCGCTTTGCGGTGTCCTGGTCGTGTTTTTTAGAGGACTGGCCGTGAACGTAGGGGGATGGCTGCTTTTGAGCCTGACATTTCTCCCCATGTTCCTCACAGGCGGCGTTTTACTCTCATTGGGGGTAATGCTGATCCGTATCTACCACGATGAGGTGAAGGGCAAAGAGGTAAAATATCGGAAAATATTTTCTAAATCCTGGGAAGTCATATTAGGGGCATCCTACTTCACGATCCCTATCATTTTGCTTTATCTGGTGATGTGGATGGTGCTCGGAATTTTCGTCATGCTGACGCAAATTCCAATCATCGGAGCTATTTTTTCCTCCATCCTCTCATTCGGCCCTTTCCTTTTGAATTTCGCGTCGCTCCTGCTTTGCGTCGGCATGCTGGCATTTCTCTTTTTTGTCTCACCTGCAATCGCTCTTAAGGGGTTAAACGGTCTTCAACTTTCCCAGTGGTTGAATAAGCGTTTTAAAAACGACCCTTTTGCCAACCTCGTCGCGATCATCGTTGGTGTCTTGCCAGTCGCTTTTGTATCGATTCTCCTGGTGCTTGCAGCTTATCTTTCAGGGTCCATGACCGACCTAGGCTTTGATAGCACGCTCTATACAATGACCCGATGGTTCTTTATGATGATTCCGTTCGTGTTTGTCCTCTCGCCTGCGATCATCTTTTTCTTCAATTTTGCCGCAGAGTCTCATGTGTTGATGAAGCGCGCATTCTCACCTAAATAGCTTCTGAAGCCGCGGAATGCGCGGCTCATTTTCCCTGCCTATAAAGAATCGATCTCCCCGGCGAGGCGCTTGCCAAGAAATGCGTGATAGAGAAGCCCTTTTGAGCCAAGCCCGGAAAAGACCCAGGTGTTTTTCTCAAGGCGATGGACATAGGGCATATGAGAGGCTGTGGTGAGCCTCACATGCGACCTAATTGCCAGAGGTTCTTGCTCGGCAAGAGACGGTATCATGGCTTTCAGTTTTGGATAGATCTTCTCCTTGGCGACTTCAAGATCGGCGGCAGGATCTGCATTTCCCCTTTCGAATGTCGCACCTACAAAGAGCCGTTTCTGATCCCTGAGCATCACAGCATAGAGGTCGCCGTTGATCGCATACTTAAACGGCAAAACACCATTCGGTAGCGCAAATTCAAAGCCTTGGCCTTTCAGAAAGCGAAACGGGATATCAAATCCGTGGGTTAGCTCGCAAGTTTTGTAGCCGCAAGCGATCACAGCCGCATCAAAGGAGTGTAGATCCTCTTTGTCGCTGATGCTTTTGTCGACAAATGATACTCTTTTTGCCTTAAGCCCTAGCTTCAACGCCTCAAGGTAAAGCTGTGGGTCAATCGCCAGGGCCTTTTCCACGAAGAGCCCGGGAAGGGGAGATAAGAGGGGGAAGTGTTGGCGGCACTCTTCCTTTTCAAACCAGCGGAGGTGAGAGTGTGTTAATGCCGAGTTTTTGTAATCCAACTCCTGCTCTTTCGTCATAGCAAGCCTAAGCATTCCGCGGTGCAAGACGAAATCTTGGCTTTGGTACTTTTTAGCCTCTTCAAACAAGTTGAGGGCTGCTTGAAAGGCCTCTTCGCCCCATTTGGCCAGATTGCCCCGTTTGCCGCTGAAGGGGTGGACGAGGCCGGCAGCAGTCGATGATGCTCCCCCTGGGAAAGAGTGGGGATCAAATACGGTGATCTGATGGTGTTTTGTCGCATGGAAGGCAAGGTGCCAAGCCACGGATAAACCGGCGAACCCTGCACCGGCGATTGCGATTTTCATGTCCTTCCAACCAATCAATTCTCTAAAAACTAAAAAGATTATAGTGTATATACAGAGCGATTTCAAATCCCTGGAGAAACAGTATATATGGACTTAAGGCAGAACGCACCTCTAAAAAGTGAAGTCCGAGGATTGATTATTTTGCTCATGCTCTCATTTTTGACCGCAGTGGGAATAGCCCTGTTTCTGATCATGACTTTTGGGCCCACAGGAAGCTATGTCGGAAAGAATACGGTTCTTTCGCCAGAGGCCTTGGAAAGTTTGAATTTTAGGGACTCACGCATTGAGACTCCCTTCAAATATGTTTTCGACAGGATCGAATACACCTTCCACCAAGAGGGGAGAGCAAAGTCTGCCGTAAAAATAATTGGGATGGATGAGTACGAGTCGTTCTATCTTTTGACAAGTTCCGATGAGAGTGTCGATGACAAGAGGGTTGACAGCGCTCTTTTTGATGAGATCACAGCGTCGATCGCGATTTACGTCAGGCAAGAAAAGGAGATAAAAGGGGAGCCTTCGGCCCGGTTGCTGCAAAAGATTGAAGTAGGAAAGGATGGCAGCACCTATCGTGTGGAGTTAATCGGAAGCGCAGAAAATCCGTGGGCCTACTTTTTCCATGAGGGCATTTCCGGTAAAATCCGTTCCTTGTTCATACCTTAAGATGGGGCAAAAAATGCATGGGCGTTTTCTCTTTCTTGGAACCGGCGGCTCTATGGGAGTGCCCGTTGTGGGCTGCTCTTGCCCGGTTTGTTTATCGGAGAGTGTGAAAAACAAGCGCCTCCGCTCGTCGGGTCTTTTGGAGGTTGACGACAAGAGGCTGCTTATTGATTGCGGGCCTGATTTTCGCCAGCAGGCGCTATCCCATCGGATCCATCAGATTGATGGCTGCTTGATTACTCACTTGCATCACGACCACACCGCCAGCATCGACGAGCTGCGCTGTTACACAATGAAAGAGAAGCATCCCCTGCCATGCGTTCTCTCTAAAGAGACAGCCGATGACTTGAAAAGGCGCTTTGATTATATCTTCCGTGGCGATGAGGCGCGGCTTGTCTCGAAAGTTCAGCTGCAGGAGCTCGAGGAAGAGAGGGGAAGCCTCTCGCTCCGGGGGGTGCCTCTCTCTTATATGACGTTCGAGCAGGCAGGTGTCAAAGTCACAGGATTTCGCATGGGACATTTCGCTTATCTTTCCGATATCAAAACCTATCCTGAGACAATATTCGAGGATCTCGCGGGGGTGAGAGTGTTGGTTTTAAGCGCGCTGCGCCTGACGCCATCTCCTCTGCACTTCAGTGTTGATGAAGCGGTTGATTTCGCAAGAAAGGCCGGTGCAAAAGAGACCTATCTGACGCATATTTCCCACGATCTCGATCACGAGAAAACAAACGCCTACCTGCCGCAAGATATCCGCATGGCCTATGACGGTCTTTTAATCAATTTTTGAGATACTTTGGGTATACCTTAAAAGGTTGCCCTCAAACACAAATCATACGATTTCAATTCTAGTACAAGCTCTAAGAGCTTGTCCTTTCAAGTTGTTTCGGCATTAAAAATGGTGATCTGGTAAGATCTGTTCGCACTTAATTAAATGGGATCAGGCTCATGGCTCTTGAGAATATCTATGAAAAAAACGAGTTGTCGACGACAGGAGTTATTTTAGTTTCGTCTTATTTCGAGCATTGGGAGAAAGACTCCTGTCTTGAGCATTTGAATGAATTGAAACTTCTTTGCGATACGCTCGGTCTGAAGACGCTAGACCGGATGGCGTGCCACACCCGTAAAGTCAGCGCATCTCTATTTATCAGCACTGGGAAGCTCGAAGAGCTGAAGGAAAAGATCCAGGCCACCGGCGCCGACCTCGTGGTCTTCGACGACGAAATCTCTCCCGCGCAGCAGAGAAACCTGGAAAAAGAGCTTAAAGTTCATGTGATCGACCGGACGGAAGTGATCATCGGTGTCTTTGCCGAAAGAGCGGAGACAAAAGAAGCGAGGTTGCAAGTTGAGCTCGCTGAGGTGAAATACCAAGCGCCCAGGCTTAAAAGGCTTTGGACTCACCTCTCGCGGCAGGCAGGGACGGCCGGCGGGGGTGCCGGTGGCGGCGCCGGAGGGGGCGGCTATCTCAAAGGCGAGGGTGAAAAGCAGATCGAGATCGACCGCCGTATCATCAAAAGGCGCATAGACCGACTTGAAAAAGAGATCGAAGAGGTCAGGGGGCAGCGGCAAGTACAGAGGCAAATGAGAGAGAAGGGGGGGATTCCTGTCTTCGCTATCGTCGGCTACACCAATGCGGGCAAGTCGACCTTGATGAATGCCTTGACAGACGCTAATGTCTTTGTTGAGGACAAGCTCTTTGCCACTTTGGACACCAAAACCCGCAAATTTGTTTTAGACAACAACCAGGAGCTTCTCTTGGTAGACACGGTAGGGTTCATCCGCAAGCTTCCTCACCAGCTTGTTGCAGCATTCAAGAGTACTCTTGAAGAGGCTGTCAAGGCAGATATTTTGATTCATCTGGTCGATTCCAGTCATCCGAACGCCATAGAACAGGCCAAGACCACGATGCAGGTACTGGAAGAGCTGGGAGCGAAGGACAAGCCTGTGATCACAGTCCTTAATAAAATTGACAAGCTGGAGGGGGATGCGGAGATCTCCAGGCTCCGTCTTCTCTATCCCAAAACAGTGAGAATCTCAGCCCTGCAGCGCGTGGGATTTGAAGAACTTAAAGAGGCTATCCAGCGGGAAATTGAAGCTCTACGGAAGGTAGTTCAGTTCAAGATTCCCCAGAGCGAGTATCAGATCGTCAGTGAAATCATGCGACTTGGCCGGGTTATCCATCAGGATTATGAGGAGAATGATGTCTTGATCAAGGCGGAGGTTCCCCTATTCCTGGCGGAAAAATTTCGTGTCTATGCGCAGGTAAATTAAAAACTTTGATTTCAAAGCAAAGAATTGATAAAATAACCCATCAATTAAACTAATTTACCCCTTTGATTATGCAAACGAAACTCTCAGCCCTGGATTTATCAAGTGAGGAATGGAATGCCTGGCTCATGGAGAGGGGCCATCCGCGTTTTGCCGCAGCGCAAATTATGCGATGGATCTTCTGCAAAGGCGTTGTCAATCCCTCCGATTTTACTAATCTCTCCTTAAAACTGAGGGATGAGCTCGCCGCCTCTTTCTCCTTTGAGTTGCCTCTGGTTGATTCTGTCTTGAATTCATCAGACGCAAGTCAAAAGGTTCTCCTGAAAACGTGCGATGGACAGCTCTTTGAAATGGTGATCATGCCGGCAGATGGCCGTGTAACCCTCTGTATCAGTTCGCAAGTGGGATGCAAGATGGGCTGCGGTTTTTGCCAGACGGGAAAAATGGGGTTCAAACGCAATTTGACGAGCGGTGAAATCCTTTCCCAGCTTATTTTGGCCAATCGCTTTTTAAACGAAGCGGGCAGGCCGAACGTCAGTAACGTAGTTTTTATGGGCATGGGAGAGCCTCTTGATAACTATGAGGCGGTTGTTAAGGCGTGTCAGATAATGATCCACAAGGATTTTTTTGCACTGTCCAAGCATCGAGTGACAGTATCCACCTCCGGGCTTGTGCCGGAAATCCGTCGCTTAGGAGTTGATCTGCCGGTACGCTTGGCAATTTCTTTGCACTCGCCGGATGATGTTAAACGCTCCACGCTGATGCCCATCAACCGCCGATATCCTCTGGATGAGCTGAAAAAAGCGCTTCTGGAATACCCGGCTCCCGATCGTTACGGCATCACGTTTGAGTATATCATGATCGATTCTCTGAATGATTCGATCGAAGATGCCAAAAAGCTGGTCCGTTTTGTGCATGGACTGAAGGTCAAGGTCAACCTTATTCCTATGAATCCCTTCCCGGGAAGCCCCTATAAGGCATCCTCGAAAGAGAATATCCGCGCCTTCCAGCTCTATTTAAGCGACAGGTCGATTCCCGCTCCTGTGCGTTATAGTAGAGGTCCTGACGTCAGCGCAGCCTGTGGGCAGCTCGCTGCAAAACGAAAGGACGAGCTGGAGATGGACCCGAGGGTCCTGCATAGGCAAAGACGTGCCCTAAAAGTCATTCAATAAAGAATTGTCTTAAAGATTCGGTAAGATAGAGGGACAGGAGTTTGAACTACCCCTGTCCTCGCAGAATTAGCGTTTAGTTGGAATAGGTTTTCTTCGGGTGGTCTGCCGAATTGGGGACTTTTGTGTTGGTCGCGTCTTGCAGCTTATCTTTGATTTCGTTTTTGTGCCCGTTCACGCCCTCTTTTGTTTTGCTCATGTCCTGAGCTTTCGCATCTTCGTCTGAAGGCTCGATGACATCGACATCGACTTCTTCTTCAATTACTTCTTCTGGTACAGGAGCTGTATCATCTTCGGCAAGCTCATCGCTGTCTAGCAGGTCGCTAATATTTTTTTCTTCTTTAGCTGGCGCTTCACCATTTTTTTTGGGCTCCTCTTTTTTATGCTCTTTATTGCAGCCTGTGAAGCAAAAGGCGGCCAGGCAGAGTGCTGAAAGGGTGGATACTAACTTTTTCATTTTTTACTCCTGAACTTTTCACTTTGTAACACTGAATTTGGTCGAGGGGGTAAACCTTCCGCCACCAAAATAGTTCGCTGCCCCCTAAGTATAGGGGACTCTGTTTAGCTAGAGTGCAACATCCTTTAAATGGCAGTTAATGTCAAGCCGGTCGTGGTGAGGTTGAAAGCAGAACCTCACGGCTTTTTACCTTTGAGATGTGGCGGCAGGCCCCCTGTTGCCGTGAGTGCATAACCATGTGAAGGGTAGTGGTTTACACTCACGCAAGAGTGGGTCGCCATTTTAGCCGCGGAGAGTCTTTACTGCCTTACGTGGATGACTCTTAAAGGCGTAATATTGAACCACACTGTATCTGATTCGACTTGCTTCTCTTTCAAGAAGGAGTTCTTTGTTTTGAGGATTTTTCGTAGATGCGTGTAGTTATCCGGTTTGATCTTGCGGCAAAGCGTGTAGTAGCAAAGGCGTAACTCTGGTAGGGCAAGGTATTCGTAATAGGTAAACAGCCCCTCTTTTTCGAGCAGTTCGTTTTCGAGCTTACTGTAGAAGGCAACAACCTGTTCCGGTGGGAACATGGTCAGGGGCAATCCCGAGATGACCTGGTCATATTTTTTGGGGGGATGAAAATCTTCAATGAGCAACTCATGAAGAGTTACCTGGCTGCTCTTTCCTGAGCTGTCGATGATAGCTCTCAGTTTGGGTATCAAATCGGGGACGCACTCGATCACATCGAGGTGATCGCCTGGGTTAAGCTCATGAATAAGCAGCTTTGTGACAACGCCTGTGCCAGCGCCGATTTCCAGCAGGCGTCTGTTGGCTTTTATTTCGCGGCGCATTCTTCTGGCAATAGCTTTTCCAAGAAAGGGTGAACTGGGAGTCAAAGCTCCGATTACTCTGGGCTTATCGATGAATTGGTGAAAAAATGTGCTCAACTCCTGGAGGGGTTTGACGACAATGTTTTCGAATTTACACTGGAAATTTTCAGCGGTTTTTTTTGGTTTGGAATCTTTGGTTTGGTTCATTGTATCCTCTTGTATTAGAGATTAATTATTAAAGGAAGTTGCCTCGGTGCCGAACCGGATGTAGTCTTTGGTAAATGTTAGCCCCGAATCGGCACCGAACGTGTTTTAGAGACTTTTCAAAACTTAACATCAGTGGCTTTGCCGCTGAATTGAGCTTTAAAGCCCAATTCAGCGAACAAATCATACGATTTCAATTTGCGGACAGTCTCTTAAGATTGGGGTTTGGCAATGAGAGACCTCTTGCCCAAGAAAGAGAGCTATCAACCCGTGGGCGGCCTGCAATCTTCCATCCCAAGGTTTTCTATAAAGCCGCAATGCCAAATTTTGATAGGCTTTCGGTAAGAGTTTGTGGGCAGTCTCCAAAAGCTGATTAATTAATTGATGAAAGTGTCTTCAATGTATTCGCTTCCCTTAATCCTGACAAGAGGCAAACATTTCAAATAGCGCAGTCGCTCTTTTTTTCTCTTTAAAGTTTCTAGGGATCTGCTATCATTTTTGTTTGATGGGAATATTCTTTTTCTCAATCCCTTTCTTGACTTTTTTTTAGACCATAGTAATTTGTAAATCTTTACGGGCATCCGGGACATAGCAGCAGCGTTTGAAGAAACGAACTTATTGCCAGCTTTTTACATTCAATCAAGCTGGGGAGCATGTTTTTTTTGAGATCCAGTGAAAGTAAGGTGTGAAACTTAAGGGAAGACGCAGAGCGCTTTGCCAAGATATCATTGATGGACTGGGTAAGTGGACGGACTCCGAGATTTTTTTCATGCTTTTATAGATTGACAGCCGATTTATACTGAAAGTATCTTGAAATTTGGCAGAGGAGCTTTCTTTCTCGAAACCAAATTTTGAGACACTTTCGATATAACCCTGCGTTCGAACAACCAGGGGTACTGTTTTTGAATAAGTGAACCGATTCCCTGGGAATGCAATGGTAAAAACCGTCATCGTCGTCGATAAGTTATCCGACTGGACGTGGGACGGCCTCGAAGTCGAGGTTGTAACAGCCGATCAGTACTTGAAAGGTGGGCAATATGAGAAGGTGGGAAACGTCCACCTCTTGAATCTCTGCCGCTCTTTTTCCTACCAAAAAAGGGGGTATTACGTCTCCTTGGTCGCTTCGGCGAGAGGCCATAAGCCGCAGCCGAGCATGCACTGCATTGCTGATTTCAATTCACAGTCCACTCTCAAAAGGTTGCTCTCCTCGGAATTTGATGAGTTGATCCAGTCGAGCCTAAACCACATTTACTCGACAAGTTTTGTCCTAAGCGTCTATTTCGGAAAAAACTTAGCCAAGTGCTACGACAGGCTGGCGACGTACATTTTCAAGCAGTTCCCTGTCCCTTTCCTCCAGGCTAAATTCACTAAAACCAAAGACAAGTGGACGCTTTCGTCTCTGACGCCGATAGGTCCTCATCAGATACCCGACTTTCACAAAGAATTTGTTCTAGAGCAGACGAAAAGATATCTTTCGCAAAAAAAAGTATATGGAGCCATCAAGAGAAAAAACTCCATCTTCGACCTCGCGATTTTAGTCGACCCCGAAGAGGAGCACCCGCCATCGAACAAGAAGGCCATGAAAAAATTTGAGAAGGCCGCGGAAGCGCTGGGTTTTTCGGTGGAGTTTATTCAAAAATCAGATTTTGGGCGCGTTGCCGAGTTCGATGCTCTATTCATTCGTGCGACAACAAGCGTCAATCACTATACCTACCGTTTCTCAAGGCGTGCCTATGCCAACGGGATAGAGGTTGTCGATGATCCGCTTTCCATCCTGCGCTGCTGCAATAAAATATACCTCTATGAGCTATTGACGAGGCATCAGTTGCCTACCCCAGAGACTAGGCTTTGCGATCTGAGCATGCTGAAAGAAACAGCCGCCTCCATCACTTATCCGGTGGTTTTAAAAGAGCCTGACGGCTCTTTTTCCCAGGGAGTATTCAAAGCCGAGAACCCCCAGGAGTTTGAGCTGATTGCCAAAAAGATGCTCGACAAGTCCGAGCTGATATTGATCCAACAGTTCATGCCATCGGAATATGACTGGAGGATCGGGGTGCTCGACGGCCAGCCGCTTTTCGCATGCAAATATTTTATGGCAAAAGATCACTGGCAAATTTATAAGAAGAAGGGGTCGGGCAAAGTCGAAGAGGGCGATGCCGATCCCCTCCAGATTAAAGAGGTGCCGAAAAAAGCTCTGCAGCTTGCTATCAAAGCATCCAATCTGATTGGCAAGGGCCTCTATGGAGTGGATATGAAAGAGGTCGGGGGCAATTTTTATATTATTGAAGTGAACGACAATCCGAACATCGACGCCGGTTGCGAGGATGCTGTACTAGGAGATGAGCTTTACCTATCGGTAATGCGCGTGTTCTATAACAGGATCCAGGAAAAGAGGCGTTTTTTCACCTATGTCTAGCGATGTAATGAAAGAATATAAATACTCCTTGTTTAAAGTGTTCGGCGTAGAGCTCGAATACATGATGGTAGACCGGGAGACCCTTGATATACTTCCGGCTGTCGATACACTTTTTAAAGAGATCGCCGGAGAAATTACCTCTGAGATTGAGGGCGATGTTCTTTCGCTTAACAATGAACTTGCTCTTCATGTTGTCGAGCTTAAGACGACAACTCCCGTACCGGCCCTTTCGGGTCTCTCGGAGGAATTTCAGAGGAAAATACGGGAGCTCAACAAGCTTTTGAGCGCAATGGGCGGGTGCCTGATGCCGACGGCGATGCACCCTTGGATGGATCCTCACAAGGAAACAAAGCTATGGCCTCACGGCTCATCGGAGATCTATAACGCTTTCAATGCCATTTTCAATTGCAAGGGTCATGGATGGGGCAACTTGCAGAGCGCTCACCTGAATTTACCCTTTAAATCGGAAGAAGAGTTTGTCAAGCTGCACAGCGCTATTAGGATCGTCCTTCCACTGATTCCTCTCATCGCCGCCTCGTCGCCTTACGCTGACGGGCACAAGACCGGCCTTAAAGACACAAGGCTTAATGTCTATCTTTCCAATTGCAAGCGTATCTTCTCCGTGACCGGCCACGCCATTCCGGAATCTTGCGCCTCTTATGAAGACTATGAGAGGAAAATATTAGGCAGGATCTATGAGGATTTGTCGCCTTTTGATCCGGAAGGTGTGCTGCGCCATGAGTGGGTAAACGCGAGAGGTGCCATTACGCGGTTTGAGAGGGGATCGATCGAGATCAGGTTGGTCGACATTCAGGAAGAGCCCCGCCAGGATATGGCCATCCTTGACTTTTTATCGCGACTGACAAAGTTTCTCTCCGACAAGGGACGCCAGGCAATTGATTTGTTCAACTCTTTCGAAGAAGAGAGGCTGAAGGGGATTTTGCTGAGGGGGATTCAATCCGGAGAGGATGCGCTGATCGAGGACAGGGAATACCTTTCTTTATTCGGCCTGCAAAGAAGTGCGTCGGGCAATGAGATCATACGGCATATTGTCGACAATCTGATCGGACCGTCGAAGGACTACAAAGAGGCTATGGACATCTTGGTGCAGGAGGGTACCTTAGCGACAAGATTGCTCAAAAATGAAGCAAAAAACCACGCTCAGCTTAAAGAGAAATACAAAAAGTTGTGCCGCTGCCTGGATCGGGGAGAACCCTACCTACCCTAAATATACCGAAAGTGTCTCAATATTTGGTTTTGGCAAAGAGAATTCTCCCCAAGATTGAAGGATCCCAAAACATCTATGCATTAGGTGACTTGTGATCTTTCAATCTTGGAGGCGCTCTCACAGGACTCATGCCAAATTTTGAGATGTTTTCGGCATAGAACGAGAATATGAGGCATCATGACCGGTAAAAGACTGAAAATTAAAAGCCAGCCCACGGACAGCACCTGCGGACCTACCTGCCTTAAAGCTATCTACGATTATTACGACCTCCCGATTGAATTGGACAGAATCATCGAAGAAGTGCACAGCCTGGAAACAGGGGGCACGCTTGAGGTTTTCTTAGGGATACACGCCTTGGACCATGGCTTCAAAGTCAAGATGTACACCTATAATCTGGAAGTGTTTGACCCGACCTGGTTTTTCCCAAAACCCCTTGATACGAAGCATATTATCGAAAAGCTGCAGCAGCAAATTGAAGCTAAAAAGAAGAGAAAGCTTGAGGTTGCCTGCAAAGCCTACATCGAGTTTTTGCAGAAAGGGGGCAAAATCATGATGCAGGATCTGTCCGGAAACCTGATTTTGCGTTACCTGAAAAGGAGAATTCCGATCCTTACGGGCCTGTCGTCGACCTATCTCTATAAATGCGCGCGGGAATATATTCAGGAGGGTAAACAACACCGGAGCGATATCTTAGGACACTCTGAAGGTCACTTTGTCGTGTTGGAAGGCTATGACAAGGAGACTAAAATTGTCACGTTGATGGACCCTTGGCCGGACAACCCCTATTCGAGAGACCAGCGCTACTCTCTTTCCCGAGATCATTTGATGACGGCGATCATGCTCGGTGTCTTGACTTATGACGCTAATCTGATGATTATCACCAGAAAAGAAAACCACGATGAGCTGACAAACGGATTCTAGGGTCTCTATTGGATCAGTCTAAGAGGCTGTCCACAAGCTGAGCCCATGATGGGTTTCTTTGGCAAGGAGATGGCTCTTTTCGGTTTATACCGAAAGTATCTCAAAACTTGGGATTTTGGCTTTGAGAAAGCCTCGGGATTGAATGATCGTAAGCCACCTCATGTTTCTAATATTAGGTGGCTTACGATCATTCAATCGCGAGAGCTTTCTCTTTGCCAAAAACCAAATTTTGAGACACTTTCGGTATAGATAATCAAAAGAAAATGAATATAAATTAAGCTGCTTGATTAATTGATGGCACACCCGAATGTGCAATTAAGAATTTTTCACCGAGGTGATTTCATGGACTATTTCACAGTTGAAGGCAACTTGTTGGATTTAGACCGCAGGGAGATCTATCCGGCAGCCATCACCGTTCAGAACGGAAGAATCGAAGAAGTGAAACAAATTCCGAGGGGCGGGCCTGATTTTATCCTGCCGGGATTTGTCGACGCCCACGTGCACATCGAAAGTTCGATGCTGCTTCCATCGGAATTTGCCAGGCTGGCAACGCCGCATGGAACGGTCGCCACGGTGTCAGATCCCCATGAGATCGGCAACGTACTTGGCATCGAAGGCATTCGCTATATGATGCGGAATGCAAAAAAAACACCATTAAAAGTCTTTTTTGGAGCGCCCTCCTGCGTCCCGGCAACGGTTTTTGAGACAGCCGGTGCAGAGGTGACGGATGAGGATATAGAATCTCTTTTCAGGGACGATGGGCTTCTCTACCTCAGCGAGATGATGAATTACCCAGGTGTTATCCATAAAGACCAGGGTGTCTTAAAAAAAATCGAGGTGGCAAAGAGGTATGGCAGACCCATCGACGGCCATGCCCCGGGTCTGACCGGTAAAGAAGCAGAAGAGTATTTCAAAGCAGGCATATCCACTGATCATGAGTGTTTTACACTGGATGAAGCCACATTTAAGGCCTCGCTTGGAGTCCATATTCTTATTCGGGAGGGCTCGGCTGCAAAAAACTTCGAAGCGCTGCATCCGCTTTTTAAAACCCATCCCCGGCAGCTGATGCTCTGTTCGGATGACAAGCACCCAGATGACTTGCTTAGAGGTCATATCAATCAGCTGGCGGCAAGATGCCTTGCTAAGGGGTATCCTCTATTCGATGTGCTGGAAGCTGCCTGCAGGAATCCGGTCAGGCACTATGGTCTTCCCGTCGGACAGTTGAAGAGGGGAGATCCGGCCGATTTCATTGTGGTGAAAGACTTGAAGACGCTTGAAGTGGAGAAAACCTATATTGATGGCCAGCTGGTTGCTTTAAAAGGAAAAACAACGATACAAAGCGTTGAAGAGCAGCCTATCAACCACTTTAGAATCGGGAAGAAGCAGCCTAAAGATTTTAGCTTGAAATCAGAGGGTGGTAAGATGCGCGTGATCTCTGCGCTGCCCAATGAAATCGTTACCGATTCATTAATCGCTGTACCGAAGGTGGAGAACGGAGCGGTTGTCTCAGATGTTGTAAATGACATACTCAAAATAGCCGTCGTTAATCGCTATAAAGAAGCGCCTCCGGCAATCGGATTTATCAAGGGAATCGGCTTAAAAAAAGGGGCCCTGGCAGCCTCTGTCGCCCACGATTCACACAATATCATCGTTGTCGGCGTCGACGATGCCTCCATCACACAGGCAGTGAATGCCTTGATCGCAGAGGGTGGGGGTCTTTCAGTAGCTTACGCTGATGATGTGGAGGTGCTCTCATTGCCGGTTGCGGGTCTGATGTCTCTGAGGAGCGGTCAGGAAGTGGCTTCTGAATACGAGAGGTTGAATGCGAGGGCTAAGTCGCTAGGCACGCCTCTATACGCACCTTTCATGACTCTATCTTTCATGGCGCTTTTGGTCATTCCCAAGCTCAAGATGAGTGATAAAGGCCTGTTTGATGGCGAAGCGTTCAAACCCGCCTCGCTTTTTTTTGATTATGCCACAATTGTTTGACCGAAAGTGTTTCGAAATAACTGTGAGTCATTTTCTGTCTGTAATAGGAAAGGAGCTTTTTCATGAGGGCGAGTTCAATCAAGAAAGCGACCTTTGCCGGAGGGTGCTTCTGGTGCATGGAGCCTCCTTTTGAAGGTGTTGAAGGAGTGGTGGGCTTTCAGGTGGGCTATACAGGTGGAGCAGTGGCCAATCCCCGCTATGAAGAGGTTTCCACAGGCAAGACAGGGCATCTGGAAGCGATTCAGATTGTCTTTGATGAGGCAGTCGTGTCTTTCGATAGGCTCTTGCGGATCTTTTTTTTTAATATCGACCCTCTCGACCCGGAAGGCCAGTTTGTGGACAAGGGAAGCCAATATCAGACAGCTGTCTTTTACCACAGCGAGGAACAGAAAAAGGTTGCGCAGCAGGTAATTAAAGAGTTGATGGAGACCAGAAGGTTTTCCCGAATTGAGACAAAGTTGATTCCATACGTCTCTTTCTATCCGGCCGAAGAGTGGCACCAGCGCTTTCATAGAAAAAATAACGCACATTACGAGCGGTATAAAAGGGGATCGGGTAGAGAAGAGCGCCTTAAAGATATTTGGGGTCCTAAAGAGGGGTGTGAACCTTGTGGGTGATGCCTATCAAGAAGTGGTTGAACCTATACGCTCTTTAAGGAATGTAATCCAGTGATCCCTCGCTTCCGTCATGTGAGCCTCCGGATCCATCCAGACAGGGCCCTCGTCATGGAAGTGTCCGACATCCGCTTCGACAAAGGTGAAGAGTTCGGGCTTAGGATGAGCCTCGATCATCTTCTTTAGCCGATGGACATCATGGCCCGACATGCTGATGTCTTTTCTCCCCCGGAAAATAAACACGCGCGAGCGGCAATTCTCTAGTCGTTTCAAGGTGTTTAGCGGAAAGCACGACCGTGCCAGAAACTTCCCCACGATGCGGTAAAGTTTGTTAATCTTCTTTTTACACATGTAGTGATGCACAACATCGGGAAATGTCGCAAATGTGCGATCAAGGACGACGTCAATTCCTTGGGACCGGGCAATCTCTGCGACAATACCCCCGCCAAGAGAGTAGCCGTGCCCCAGAATCTCGTGAGGTGAAAAGCCTTTATCTTCCCGCAAAAAGCGATAGATCGCCTCGGCGTCTTGGATGAGGCCCTCTTCTGTCGGTGATCCGGTGCTGTTGCCGAAACCCCGATAATTAAAGACTACCACGTTGAATCCGAGATCATAATAGGCTTTAGCGATTGGATAGGAGTGGAGTTCGTGCGATTCGAGCCCTCCCGAGCAGATAAAAACCGCTTGGCCCGCCTTGGCGTGTTGGCTCGGCACAAAAATTGCTTCAAGATTTTGGCCGTCAACAGTTTTAATCAGATGCGGTTCGGCGGAGGGAATATTGTGAAAAAGCGCGCGATCCTCCTCTGAGACCTTTTTTGTCTCTTTGTTGGAGATGGCTTTCTCAACCACAATGGGAAGAAAAATGGATTTCAGAATGGATTGGATGCAATTCAAATCTTTTACGCGGTTTGAGAACCGCTCCTCCCTGCCTATTTTATTCGATACGCTGAATTCAAAAAAGTGTTATACCGAAAGTGTCTCAAATCTGGGGTTTTGAGACACTTTCGGTATATAAAGCAAAAGAGCCACTCATCATCTCAAGGGGGAAAGTATGCCATATCAGCCAATAGAAAACTATGGTGTCATCGGTGACTTACACACGTGTGCGCTTGTTGGAATGGACGGCTCCATCGACTTCATGTGTTTTCCCAACTTCGACTCTCCTTCACTTTTTGCAGCCCTTTTAGACGATAAGAAAGGCGGCAGATTCCGTATCAGCCCCGTCATGGATTCCCCCTCCTACAAACAGCTCTATTTTCCTGATTCTAACATTCTGCTCACCAGGTTTTTAAGTAAAAGCGGTATTTGCGAAGTCTCCGATTTCATGGTCATTGAAGAGGAGCGGAACGCGCACACCTTGGTTCGCAGGGCCAAGTCCGTGAGGGGCGAGATCAAGTTCCAGGTTCATTTCGATCCCCGTTTTGATTACGGCAGGTCAAGCTACAAGATCCAGCGGGGCGACAAAGAGCTCTACTTTGTCCCCGATGGCGTGGGTTTGCCAACCATACGCCTGAGAACCGACATTATGTTGCAAGAGTCGCCCGATGGAGGGATCAAGGGCGAGTTTGTCTTGCTGCCGGGTGAAACGATGTCCTTTGTCATGGAGGAGGCCAAGCCCCATGAGACCTCGCCGATCGGCAAACCCGACTTTGTCTCCAATTCCTTCAAGGGGACGTTGAATTTTTGGCAGAAGTGGATAGGCCAGTCGACCTACCAGGGACGTTGGAGAGAGATGGTGAATCGCTCCGCTCTATCGCTTAAGCTTCTGACATCGAGAAAATATGGATCGATGGTGGCCGCTCCAACCTTCGGTGTCCCGGAAGTAATTGGGGGCGAGCGCAATTGGGACTACCGCTACACCTGGATCCGTGACGCATCCTTTACCCTCTATTCATTGATGAGGCTCGGCTACATGGATGAGGCGCGCGCGTTCATGAGGTGGATTGAAGAGCGCTGCGGTGACTTAAACCCTGATGGTTCGCTGCAGATCATGTATGCGCTGGATGGTCACAAGGTACTTGTTGAAGAGACATTGGATCATCTTGAAGGATATATGGGTTCAAAGCCGGTGCGAGTCGGTAACGCCGCTTATAACCAGCTTCAGCTTGATATTTATGGCGAGTTGATGGACTCCGTGTATATCTACAATAAATTTGGAGAACCCATCTCGATAGATCTCTGGGAAAATTTGACACGCCTGATTAATTGGGTATGCGAAAACTGGCAAAAAAAAGACGAAGGGATTTGGGAAGTGCGCAGCGGCAAGCAGGAGTTTATCTACTCGAGGCTAATGTGCTGGGTGGCTATCGACCGGGGCATACGGCTTTCACAGAAGAGGTCATTTCCAGCCCCTCTTGATAAGTGGTACAAGACCCGGGACATCATCTATCATGAGATCGTCAAAGACTTTTGGAATCCCAGAGTCAAAGCGTTTGTCCAGCACAAAGGAGCGTCCTGCCTTGATGCGTCTTGTCTTTTGATGCCGATGGTTAAGTTTGTCGGGCCGACCGATCCTAAGTGGGTTTCGACAATGACGGGTATTAAGCGGGAGCTCGTAGATGATTCGCTGGTTTACCGTTATCGCCTTGGCGAAGGAGCTTCAACGGATGGACTTATGGGTGAAGAGGGGACTTTCAATCTCTGCTCGTTCTGGTACGTGGAGTGTTTATCAAGAGGGGGGGATGTTCACCAGGCACGTTTCTTTTTTGAGAAAATGCTAGGTTACGCCAATCACCTGGGTCTTTACGCCGAAGAGATGGGAGCCGATGGACGCCAGCTCGGCAATTTTCCCCAGGCTTTCACACACCTGGCTTTGATCAGCGCTGCCATTAACTTAAATAAGAACCTCTCGACGCATAAGATCAGCTGGTAACTCTTTACCAGGGAATCTCCTTCATATTGCGGAAGAACTTTCCTGTCGGGCCGCCCTCCGGGAGGGTGGCCAGCCAGACGGGCGTTTTGGCGCCCTGTTCGACGCTCAAAGGAGCGTTTAAACCGCCCATATCTGTTCTGACCCAACCGGGGCAGACAGCATTGACCAAAATGTTGTAGCCGCAGAGCTCTTTTGCCTGAAGGATCGTGACAGCATTGAGTGCAGCTTTAGATAAACGATAGGCGGGGGCGGTCAATGCTGAAGAGGGAGGCGATGCCGCCATGTCGTTCAAAGAACCCATGGTGGAGGAGATGTTGACGATCCTTCCATACCTGTTCTTCATCATGAGAGGGGCGAGGTGCTGTGTCAGCAAGAGGGGGGAGATTGTGTTTGTCTCCAGTGTCATCCTGAGGTCGCTCTCTGGTAGCTCGGAGAGTGTGGCATCCCTGTCCATTAGCACTCCTGCATTATTGACCAAGATATCGAGACGGTTAAACTCCTCTTCTATCCAGTCCTTGGCTGAGAGTATGTCATCGCGGTTGTTCACATCGAGTAATAGATGCACTACATTTAAGCCTTCGGTAGCGAGCTTATCTGCAGAGTCAGATCCGCTTTCCCGACGTGATGACATGATGACAAGATGTCCTTGTCTTGCCAGCTGTCTGGCAATTTCTTGTCCAAGGCCTTTGTTAGCCCCTGTGATGAGCGCAATTTTCTTATCTGACATAAAGCACATGCTCCTGATGTCTTGCGTTGGGATATTGGGATTGATCCGGCAAAAATTAAATCAGGGGAAGGGCTTAGCAGTTTCGGTATACCCGATAAAATAATCACTTAGATCCGGTTCCAAGCCGGCAAAGAGGAAACTCGGTTGAACCGGGACGCTGGTTTGGGGGAATTTCGCCGAAGCTCTCTTAAGAGCGGGCTCAACTCTTCCTCGCTGACTTTTTCAAGATCGCAAGGGAAGAGTTTTGCTGCAAGCGGAAAAAGAACCTTTCCTCTAGGTAAGATTTTTTCTTTGGAAAAAAACTTCTCCGAGAGATTTTTGCTGGTTTCTTCGTATGTCGTTGACGTAGATCAGAGCGCTCATCCCCATGCTTTCCACATAGTCCGTGTCGAAGTTGTAATCGGGAAAATCAATGGTCAGACCATCGTAAAGTGCTGTATACAAGATAGAAGCATCCTTTTGATAAGGTGCTATGCAAAGAGGAATAGGATATTTATCTTGCATGTGCTTGTAAAAACCGTTGGCGGCGACATAAGCGTAACATGTGATCGCGTAGTTGAGTATTTCCGGTACAACGTTGGGAGCCAGTGTGTAATTTTTTCTAAAAAACTGGATCAGCACATGGGATAATGTAATCCGATCCTTAGGCTCTTCCTCCGGAGTGATCTTGCGGTCTATAAACAGGTGCATAAAAGTCCAGACGATCTTAGTGATGTCTTGTGCCTGAGGCTTTTGAAGAGTTTTTAAAATTAGGGGGTCCTCGGCAGCGGACATCTGACGGTCCTTGGCGGCGGGCATCTGATAAAGGGCAGCACATACATCCTGTATTTTTTGGCGGCCCAGGATTTGCTGGGGAGTATCAAAGGATATCCATCCTCGGGAATTCAAGCGTGATGAATTGGACTCAATTAGATTGCAGGAAACGCGTTCAGGAACCTCGACTGGCCCGGGATAGGAACATTCCGGTGTGTAGAAAGTGGGCGAGAGTGGTGAGGCTGATTGCATTTCTTGCATTGTTTTAATTCCTTTATAGATTAAACGAACAGTCTATAGTAATACAAGTTTGCATTCAATGTAATAAATAGGAGGCTGCTTTCTTCCTATTTCCATTTATGATATTTTATTCCGAAAGAGTTTCCAAAGACGTGTATCGATCAATCATTTTAAGAGCTCACTTGCCGGGGAATGGCGGAAACAGTGGAAGAGAAGCAGAGGGAAGAAGCCCTTTTTTTTCGGTGGCGCTATCGCCTTTTTTGAGTGCACGGCGGGAGCATTGTTTCATTCGCTCCACATTCCTTTGACAGGGCAGTGGCTATCACTGATCCAGATCGGTCTGCTCTCGCTGGCATCGCGCTTTGACGTGGGTAGATCTCCTGTATTTGCAATGAATGCCTCGTCGTACGCAATGATCATCAAAGCTGCTGTGTCCCCCGGAAAAAAGTTGACCCCTATGGTGGCGATTTTCATACAAGGCGCCCTTTTTAACGCCCCTTTTTTTGTGTGCGGAACTTCTTTTTTCTCGCGTGTCCTGGGGGCCTTCCTGGCATCTTTATGGGGCGTTTTTCAGCCGCTTGCAACCTTATGGATTGTGTTTGGGGGCGATGCCTTCGACGCATGGGCAAAAGCACTAAGCTTCCTAGCGCTCGATCCTTCATCAACGCTGCTGCTGATTGTCGCAGTTAAAACGGGTCTTGCCATCGCAACCGCCGTCACGATCTCGCTTCTAAATCTGGATTATTTAACATCCCTTAGGGGGCGGCTGAAGAGTATTGGATTGACCGAAGCGTCCCCCGAGGGAGCCTCTTTGGAGTCATCTCTCTTTAGAAGAATGGGGAAACGAGTTTTTAAATGGCCGATGATGACCACCCTTTTGATCGTGCCTGTTGTTATTGCTGCCAACAAGCCTGACGCTTTTGTTGAAGGCACTCTGTATTTTATTGCCCGATCCTTTGCTGGCCTTCTCCTTCTGGAGGTGCTGCCGTGGGGAAGGCTCTTTTTATGGTTGCACCGAAAGTATCTCGAAAATTTATTTTGTCGCGGCCTCGATACAAAATTTTGATAGGCTCCCTGTGTAATATCACGCTACGGTGGTTAAGTGCACTTTGTCGCCAACAGAGATCACGGAAGCTCCTGTCAGGATGGCGTTCACTCCGAAGAGGATTTTCTTCTCTTGCGTGCGGAAGCTGGCCAGCGTTTTCAGCGGCTCAGCGCCGCGTTTGCAAGTGTTCGGGTCGACATTGACGATGCTGCAGCGGCCGCACGGTTTGACGAGATGAAAGAGGGCGCCGCCTATCTCAGCGCGCTTCCAGCAGTCTTCTTCAAATGGGGTTGTGCTCTCAATCACGATATTGGGCCTGAATCGGATCATATCGAGCTCCATCCCGGTTCGCATCGAGAGGTCTCTCAGAGAGGCTGTCGCAGCAAAGAGGTAGGGGGAATCCATCGACAAAGAGCGTGTTGTCCTGATCGGTGACTTTGTAACGGGGATCGACGAGGCGTATTTCTCCTTTTTTCATCCTGACGATGCTGCACTTTTCCCCCATGAAAGTGGAAATCCAGTCAGAGTGCCCCCTTGAAACTTCCTGAACCTGGCATTTATCATCCCAGATGATCCCTTCCTTGACCTCTCCCTCCGCTTCGAAGGGGATGATGATCTCGGGCAGATCAGGGGCGGATAGGGTGACCCCCTCCGGAGTGATCGCGGTTTTTATGCTTCCCATTTTTGGGTGCAGTCTTTGGGACATGAACTTGCCCTTCGAGTCAATGACCATCCATTCACGGTCGTGCTTAAAGCCTTCAGGAAAAGCCTCTGCTTGTGTAACTTGAATGCCTTTTGCCGACTTGAGCGGATATATGTACAAGCTGTGTACGTTATAGGCGGACTGCTCCATAGGGTCCTCACTTACTGGTTTGACTATCATTTCTCGTGTCTTGCAAGATCCCCCAGGAGAAGGTCTCTTCCGGCAGGCTGATCTCACTGACATTGATTGCCGGTTTTTTCTCCCTTGAGGTGAAGAGAGCGCGAAATCTTTCCGCCACAGCTTCTTTAACCCGCTCGGAAGTTAAGTTAAGGCGAAGACGTCCGGGGGTCACTTCCCAATATCTGGCGAGTATCTTCACTTTCGAGGCATAGGGCAGTTGCATCCAACGCTCTGGCGTGAGCTCCGCGGGCTTTTTGGGCTGGAAGCAGAATGCTGCGTAGAGGAATATGCCTTTATACGTTGTTTTGAGGGTGACTTTGTCTCCGCCTTTTGCATGAATGGCTTCAAGGGCAGAAGACAAAAGCAGGGTTCCGGCCCCTCTTCTCTGATAATTGGGAAGGACGTCAAGTGAATGAATATGCGCCAGCCCTCGCTTGGCTCCTTCAACGATAGTTTCAAAATGAATGGCGCCGATAACATCATGGGATTCATCCTCGAGCAGGGTCATTTCATGAACATGCTTTTTGTGGGTATAGGTGCCATCAGAGATTAGGGAGTCGAGTTCTTCTTCTCGGAGGTTTTTCTCAAATGCCAAGATACCGGAGTAGAGGTTCCTTTTGATATGGTCTGCATCCTGCCAGTGGGGCCGGCGCAGTGTCAGCTGAAGCTTCGCTGCGGCGATGGTCAGAAGCTGAAGGGGATGTTCGCCGAGCAGCGGTTTGATGGCGCACGCTCTTTCAACCTCTGACACCTCTTCATCCAGGAAAAGATTGGAGAGCCGCTCGTTTTCATGATCAGCTGAAGTGCTGTTATTTTTTGGGGGATAGGCTGGCTGGGTGATGGGACCAATCGTCATGATGTAATAATTCCGCTGAAATGGGTATGTGATTTTGCTCCTTGAGCCTGAAAAAGAAAAGAAAAATGAAAAAAATGAATGTAAAATATTTGTTGATAATTGCCGAGGGGCGCTCTATTTTGCTCTTAGTCTAGACGGAGGTCGATATGACAGATAAGCCCCCCCTATTAACTACGATGGCCGGGAACCCCGTTCCCGATAACCAAAATTCGATCACAGCAGGCCCAAGAGGCCCAGTTCTTCTGCAGGATGTGCATCTTATTGAGAAACTTGCGTTTCAAAACCGGGAACGCATTCCCGAGAGAGTTGTCCATGCCAAGGGGTGGGGAGCGTATGGATCGTTGACTGTCACCCAAGACATTACGAAATACACCAAGGCATCACCTTTTCAGAAAATTGGCAAAAAGACAGATCTTGTGATGCGGATGTCCACTGTTGCCGGCGAGCAGGGTGCTGCGGATGCCGAGAGAGATGTGCGCGGATTTGCCATCAAGTTTTACACGGAAGAGGGTAACTGGGATCTTGTCGGCAATAACACACCGGTTTTCTTTGTGCGCGATCCGTTGAAGTTCCCTGATTTTATCCGCACTCAAAAGAGGCACCCGAAGACTAACCTGCGCTCGCCCACGGCGATGTGGGATTTTTGGTCTCTTTCGCCTGAGTCGCTGCACCAGGTGACAATCCTTTTCTCGGACAGAGGACTTCCGCAGTCTGTTCGTTTTATGAACGGCTACGGGTCGCACACCTACAGCTTTATCAACGCAAAAGACGAGCGTTTCTGGGTGAAATTCCACTTCAAAACAATGCAGGGCCATAAGCATTGGACCAATGCCGAAGCGGCAAATGTCGTTGCGAAAACACGCGAATCTACCCAAGAGGACCTCTTCAATGCAATTGAAAAAAGGGAGTTTCCCAAATGGAAATTTTTCGTCCAGATCATGCCTGAGCATGAAGCGGAGAAGACCCCATACAATCCTTTTGACTTGACGAAGGTCTGGCCTCACGGTGATTACCCCTTGATTGAAGTGGGAGAGCTTGAGCTCAATAGAAATCCGGAGAACTACTTCGCTGAAATTGAGCAGGCGGCATTTTCTCCATCCAATTTCATCCCCGGCATTGGGTTTTCGCCAGACAAGATGCTGCAGGCGCGTGTCTTTGCTTACGCCGACGCCCACAGACATAGGCTCGGCACGCATTATGAGGCGCTTCCTGTGAACGCCGCCAAGTGCCCGATGCATAATTATCACAAAGACGGCGCCATGCGATTTTTCCCTAACTGTGAAAATCCGGACGCGTATTATGAGCCGAACAGCTTCATGGGCCCTAAAGAGGATAAGCGATATAAAGAGCCGCCTCTCAAGATATCCGGAGATGCGGACCGCTATGATCATCGTGTGGGAAATGACGACTACACACAGCCGGGGAATTTATTCCGCCTCTTTACGCCCGAGCAAAAAGAGCGCCTCTTTGCCAATATCGCCGACGCGATGCAGGGAGTGCCAGAGCACATAGTCGAGCGCCAGATTGGCCATTTCACCAAAGCCGATCCGGCTTATGGAGAAGGTGTTAGAAAAGCGCTGGATAAGAGAAAAAAATAGCATGAGACACTAAAAGCATCTCTCAATTAGTGATTTGGGATTACCCGAGATCCTCGGGGATCGACCAATCCCAAATCACTTCCAATGAAGCCATTCTTTAACTGTGAAGTTCAGTCAAAAGCCGAAATCTTAAATTTTTAGATACGTTGGATATATAGTCGATTCTGGTGGGGGATTTTGTAGGTGCCTGCCTTGGAGGGCAGTCTTGGGTAGGATACGGAAGAGGTAGGATTCGAACCTACGTCACTATCGCTAGTGAATCTGTTTTCGAGACAGACGCATTCGGCCACTCTGCCACTCTTCCACACTGTCAAAGGCACATTGTGCCAAAAACGGATATCTCTTTTCAAGGAAAGATAATTATTTAAATTTTTTCGAAGCTTATACCCAAATTCGGCAGCAAATCAGTATGGGGAGTTTGCCCCATAGGGTCAGAAGCTACAGTGGATAGTCTCTTAAAGGGCGTAGTCGATCACTCTTTGCTCACGGATAACCGAAACCTTGACTTTTCCCTGCAGGGGATATTCGGCTGATACTTTCTTACTGATTTCCCGGGATAGGGCGATGGCTCCTTCATCTGAGACTTTATCGGGTTCTACAAAAACATGGATTTCCCTGCCAGCCTGCAGGGCATACGCTTTCTCGACGCCAGCGAAAGTTTTGGCGATCTCTTCCAGTCTTCCGAGGCGTTTGACATAATCGTGCGCAGCCTCTGTGCGTGCTCCGGGACGTGCTGCCGAAAGGGTATCGGCGGCGGCGGTCAAAGCGCCTTCCCAAGTTATCGGCTCCATTTCCTGGTGGTGCGCTCCAATGCCGCTTGCGACATCTTCACCTTCGCCATACTGCAGGGCGAGGCGGTAGCCGATCATGGCGTGCGAGCCGTCCATTTCGTGGGTGACGGCTTTCCCCATATCATGGAGAAGGCCTATCCTTTTGGCAAGTTTGACGTCCAGCCCAAGCTCGGAAGCCATGAGTCCCATCAGATGGGAAACTTCGAGCGAGTGGTCCAGAACGTTTTGACCCATGCTATAGCGCAGTTTAAGACGTCCCAAGAGGTGGGTAAGCTCAGGATGCAGATTGAAGGCACCGGCTTCCGCCCAGGCCCCGGCTTCCGCCGCCGCTTCCTGTCCCCAGGTTTTGATGTTTGCGTCAGTTTTGTCTCTTGCCGCTTTAGCGGCCTCCTCAATCTTGGTTGGATGGATTCTGCCGTCGCGGATTAGCTCTTTGATTGCCTCTTTCGCCACATGCATCCGATAGGGGTCAAATCCGGAGATTACAAGCGCTTTTGGTGTCTCATCGAGGAGAATCGTCACTCCCAGCTCACGCTCGAGTGCCCGGATGTTGCGCCCTTCTTTGCCGATAATCCTGCCTTTCATCTCATCGCTGGGGAGGGCTATGGTATTGACAGTACACTCTGAAGCGAGGGGTCTTGCCATCCTTCCGATGGCTGTCACGATCGTTTTTTTTGCAAGGGCGTCTTCGGAAGCTTTGAGGGTTTGCTGCGCTTCCATCAAGGCTTTCTCAAGATCGGTGTGGATGGATGCTTTGGCCTCTTCTAAAAGTTGGGCTTGAGCATCCACAAGGGAGAGGTGGGCGCTCTTCTCAAGTTGCTCCAGTAATTTTTTTTCTTTATGCTGTAGGTCAGCCTTTAATTGGTGGAGCGTCAATTCGAGGTCTTTCAACGCAGCTTCTTTGCGCTCCGTCTCCTGACTCTTCTTTTCGATCTGCTGGGACCTAGAGGCGATCTTCTCTTCGCGATGTGCGATCTGATCTTCCCGTTCTTTGATTTTTTTGAGCTCTTTGTGGAGACGGTCTTCTAATTTGGTGCGTTCCTCATCCAGCCTGCTTTTGATCCGCTCTTCATTTTCATCAAATCGCTTTTGAGCTCTCTCTTCAGCGGCTTTGATGATACTGTCGCCAATTTCTTTAAATCCGCCCAGCTTCACCTTTTGGTAAATGAGCAGGCTGCAGGCGCTGAAGAGGGCTCCAAACAGGAATGTGAATGCGAGAAACAGAAGGTCTTCTTCCATTTTTATCAGCCTTAAGCTTTTTCGTCTTTCTGCTGCGTCTCTTCTGCGATGACGCGCGGTTTGATCTTAACTTTTTCCACCATGCGGTCGTTGGATCTTAAGACTTCGATGATAAATTCATCGCTTTCGACGGTGAATCCTTTGGGAGGGATCTCTCCCGTACATTGGAATAGATAGCCTGCCAAGGTGTCGAAATCACCCTCTTCCGGAATTTTGATCCCGAGTTGCTGCTCCACTTCCAGGAGAGTGATGGTTGCATCGACGATCCAGGCTCCGTCGGGCTGGGCGATGAATAGCTCTTCTTTTACATCGTATTCATCGGCGATCTGCCCGACGATGTCCTCAAGGATATCTTCTATGGTGATAATCCCTTCGGTGCCGCCGTATTCGTCGACCACGATGGCTAGGTGAACCTGCTTTTTTCTAAACTCCTGCAGCAGGGCGGAGATTCTTTTGGTTTCGGGTGTGTAGAGCGCAGGTTTCTGAATGGAGGAGATGGGGGCTTTGAGAATTTCCGGATTGCAGCCGTTCTCTTCATACTCCATATATTTTTTGAGGATATCTTTGTACATCAGGATGCCGACGATGTTGTCGACTGTCTCCTCATAGACTGGCACGCGGCTGTAGCCTTCGATGTCGAGGAGTTTTCCAGCTTCTTTAATGGTAGTCGTTGCATCAAGACTGAAGACATCAACCCTGGGAACCATCACTTCTCTGGTGAGGTGCCCGGAAAACGAGAGAACTGAGGAAATCAATTTCTTGTCGCTGTCTGTCAGCTCCTCTTTGAGATCCGCCTGGCGGATAATGCTGAAGAGCTCTCTTTTGACTTTCGATTCGGGCTCTTGCGTCGTGTCCAAATAGATGTTTCGCGAAAACGAGCGGGTAATCTTTAAAAAGACAAACGTGATCGGCAGCACGGTAAGAAGGAAAAAGGAGGATAAAAAGGCCATTTTATCCAGTGTTTTCGTCGGAAAACGCGTTCCGATGATGCGCGGAATCCAGTCGCCTAAGGAAAAAGAGAGGGCGCCAAAGAGCAGCAGCATCAGAAAGATGCCAAAGAACTTTAAATCCTGATGGCCGGCCTCGACCGTTGGGTTAGCTGCCTGAAAGAGGAAGAGTGCGGCGGAACCTGCGAAGAAAAAACGGGCCATATTCTGGGCACAGGTCGTGGCAAAAAAAAGACCCTCGTATTCATCGTGTGGAAAAAAAAACAGGTGAATGGGCCTGTAGAAGAACTTGCGGCCGATCGATTTCAAGATTTTGAGGCCTTCTTTCTCGTGAATGCTGCGGAGTGCTGCAGCCAGGCCTGTCAGGACAAACGTTCCGAGAAGCGAAAAGGCGGAAATTGCAAGTAATATGGCGGGAGTCAACTGGTTTAGCTCCTTGTGACAGTTTCTTTAGGAGAGAGCCATGCGTTCACTTCTTTTAGATAAGCCATCTCTTCTCTCTCTTTTCTTCTCATCAGGCTGCGGTCCTTTTTGTTTATATCATCATAGCCCAATAGATGCAAAAGCGCATGGATGATATAGAGGGTAAGTTCCTGATAGACCTCTTTGCCTCTTTTCTCGGAAAAAACAAGCGCGGTCTTGGGGCAGACAACAATGTCCCCGAGCACTAAGTCGCTTTGCCCTTTGACGATAGGGTCTACCGGGAAGGTCATGCAGTCAGTGGGGGAGGGGTCGTCGAAAAATTCGGCGTGCATGGCACGCATCTTTTTGTCGGTGACGAAGTGGACGGTGATTTCCGAAAAGGTAATTTTCCGCCGAGCGAAGAAGGTGAGAACCAAGTTGCGCACTTGGGCTCTATCGATAGCTAAATCTTTTTGACTGTTGGTGATGAATACTTTCACAGGAAATGTTCCACCGCCTTGCGACGACGGTGGAGTGATGGCTTACTGGAGAACAGGGGTTTTTGGAAGGCCGGTGACACGGCTATTTTTTCCCTCTTCCCAACGTCCTAATTTCTTGAGCACGTCGATGCGTTCAAATCTCTTGAGGACATTGCGTTTTTTTGTGGCTTTATTGGATTTGCCAAAACTTGGGTGTCTAGACATTGTACTCCGTCCTTATTTAATCTTTGGGATGAACATTTTTTTTGCGGCTTCCCCTTCGACAGCGGAGACTACAGGCTTGAAACCTTTAGGAAGGTTGTCCTTTTTGGGACCTGTTTTGGTCCTTGCGAGTTTGGGGCGTCTCGGGGATGTATTTCTTTTTTGCGCTTGCTTGCTGATGCGAACCATTATTGACTCCTATTAACGAATGCGTTGAGTATATCGATAAAAGTTTAAATGTGCAAGGATTGTTTTTGTGTCAAATCTCCTGGGGCAGAGCCCTTTTGCAGGCGAGGAAAGCCGGTTAGGATAGTTTAAAGTTATTTCTTTACACAATCCTTGTAAAAAAATGATTAATATAATATACTATTGTAGTGAAAGTTTATAAATAGTTGGTAGGGAGATCTTATGCCGAAGGGCGATACAATATCCAGGTACGAATCCTCTGATATGTTTTCTGTCTCCAGAACGCCCCGGCGCAATGACGAGAAGCTCGCAAATCCGACAAAAAACATCAAAGATACCGTCGAGACAACTCAGGAAAAGAATGATCGATTAACTCCCCCCAAGGTAGCTCCTACAGATAACCGCGCCGCCCAAGACAGTCAAGTTCAGGTCGGACGCGCCGGACGCTTTGTATTCATGGCGATTTGCCTCCCTCCCTATTTCGTGCTCTACGGACTGCCCAAGTGGATTATGGTAAACCTTTTGCCACAAATGATGAAGTTGAGTGTGCTGGGGATGAAATTTGCGGGATCGGTAGCTGAAAATTTGAAGGCGTGGGTAGCTGAGGCTATCGTCAACCCGCTGCGCGATGCTTTTGGGAAGATCCAGTTTGTCATCAAAGAACTTGGCAAGTCGGCCGGTGAATTCCTATCCTACTTAAAACAGGGCCTGCTGAAACCTTTATATCTACTGAAAGCGGCTGCGCTCTACCCCTTCAAAAAGGGGGGAGAACTGGTGCGGGAAGCAGTTAAGAAGTTTCAGGAGATTGTCAAACTACCCCATCTCTTGTTCAAGCGCATTAATGGGGGCCTGCAAGAGCTGGGCAACTCATTTAAAGCCGCTAAAAAGGCAGTCGAGACTCCTCTCATCAAAACCCGCGAGGCGCTAGGAGCCTTCGCAGCTGCATTCACGGAAGCTTTTGCAAAAGTGACGAAGTACAAACCTGAGTTTTCCTTTAAAATCACGGCAAGTCCGGAAAGCGTTTTAAAAAAGGTCAAAACACAAGTCGAGAAAATCGGTAGCGCCCTAGCAGAAGCGCGGCAGGGGGTCTTGCAGGCTGCGAGCGCTGTTGTGATTCCTGTCATCAATCTGTTCGTTGATTTCAAAGCGCGGCCGGTGGAGTTTAGCAAAGCGGCCTGGAGGCGTTTTAGGGAAAAATCGGGGCAAGCCATCAAAGGGGCTGTGGCTAAAGTGCGATCGGCCCTTCAAGGAAGTAAGAAGTTTTTCGGTGGCCTACCCGGCAAAGCCAAAGCAAGAGTGCTACGAGCAGTTCATTTTTTCAAAGGACCGGTGCGCGACTTCATCCGCGAAGAGATACCCTTTTTGGCCGATGCCTATCACTATATCTGCCGCGTCTTCGAAAGAGTGCTAAGAGTAGCTCTTTTCTTCTACAAGCATGTGGAAAGGTTTGCTCTTAAAATGGCCGCTTGGGCCCTGGAATTGTACAACACAGCCAAACGTCTGGCCTCCGCTTTGAAGGGCGTTCTGATCATCGGGCAGCAGAGGTTCCGGCTTTTTTGCAAAAACTCGGTGAAAAAGAGCGGCGCGCGATTTGTTTCGTTAATGCGTGGAGCCTCGCAAGTTCTAAAAGCTTTCCGCTCACTCTTTAAGGAGCTGCATAGCGAAGTGCGCTCGTGGATAGGTTAGTCTTTCTGAAAAACGCAACGAAATCGCCATAGGCTGCCGGGACTTTATCAAAGTCATGCTCGAAAATCGCTTCGACTTCTCCCCACTTCGACAGGATCCTTCCTTGCATTGTGCTGACGACGCCAAAGTGGCGTGCTTCAAGCTTTGTACCCTCTCTCTTAAAATAGACAGCCAGATCTCCTTCTGCCGTTTCTACTAAAGAGTGAAGCGCGTCATAGCCCCATCCATTAAGAACTTCATGTGTGTGTGTGAAAATTTCCGGCGGCCACTGATTGCTTGCCATTTCGCTTATAAAGGGAGTCGCTCTCTCTTCATTGAGTTTGTAGAAAGCAAAATCGTAGCAGAAGGGGGATCTTCTCCGAACGGAGGCGGATACTCTTGCCTTAAACAAGGCTTCCTCTTCCTCTGCCAGGATGATTTCCTCTTGCGCCAAGACGTTTTCAAGCAGGTCGTCGATGGTCCGTTCTGTCGACTGGGTGGCGATCTTTTGCTGAAGGTAATGATCAAGGCGTCTTTCGGGTCTTAGCTGCATACGAATCCAGGTCTGAATGGCTCGTTCGATTTTGCCAGAGAGCTTTTCGAGAGGCGATTCCGGCTTTTCGTGCCGCATCGACGCTATCTGTATCCACAGATTTCTTATGGTCAGGCTGTTTTTTTCTCCGCACCGGCCAATATTAAGGAAGAGATTTTGCAACGAGGAGAGGACACTGGCCAAAATTTCAGAGTCTGCCCCGGGGTGGTATCCGCTTCGGATCATAGAGGCGATTGTTTTCATCTCGCGTAAAGTATAGAGATTTTCCAAGAGGGGATTGACTTGATGGATGACGTTGTTTTGAATCGGGATCATGTGTGGCTTCTCGTTTCGTTATGTCGAAATTGCTAGAAAGTTTGGTTGTCGGCAAAAAGATAGCTCCCCACGATTGAACCATTGCAAGTTGCCCGATATTAGAAATATGAGCCGAATTGCAATGTCTCAAAGCCAAAGAGTTTCGGTATACAGCCTCTAAGAAACTGTTAGCCGATGCGGATTTTGGTCTGAACGTCTCTCAATCGGATCAGGTGGGCCTCGCAACGGTTTGGAAATAGGTGATCATATGTCTCCATGGCATAAAAGGCGACAGGGAGCCGGGAGTTTAAGCTGTTCCACCGCCTCTCTTCATTGACGATCTCTGCCCTCCCCTTCGCCTTAAAGGGGATAATGGTCGCTTTAAAAGGCATCGATTCAACCGGAGAGTTGGTTTCGGCATCGAGCTGGAATTCGTGATGGAGCATCTTCGGTTTTCTGACAGAGAAGAGGCTAAAGTAGCTGTCGTCGTGCTGAGCAGTCCACTCCTTGCCGGAGAGAATGGTTCTCAGGGGAGTTAAAACAAGTTTACTGAATTCGTATTCGCTAAGAGACGATTCTCCGACCGACAAGGATTTTTTAAGTTGTTTGATGCGGTAGTTGCCAAGATAGGAGCCATAGACGTTATAGGCAACGGACGCTTCACCGTTTCTTCTTGCACGATTGGTCATCAGGATCAGGAAGAGATGGCTTCCATAAAAAGAGGCGCTGCCCTCATTCCTTTTCAGACAAGCCGCCTTCAGGTAGAAAAGGGAGAGGGCGGCTCTTTCTTGATTCCGCGCACTCAAAATCCACGCGCCAAAAGCTTTCAGCTCCTCTTCAAAGACCGAAAATTTACTTATCGCTGCATTTTCGCTGTACTGATGGACGGTCATCGGCCCAGAGATGCGCGCGGCAAGTCCGAGTGCGTTGATCTTGCAATGTGAGAGAAGGCTATCAGGGGTTGTCGTGACGTCTAAGATTTCTTGAAGGGGCACTTGAGTTTGGTGCAATGCTTGCAGCTGCAGGCCATGGGGCAGTATTTCGGTGAACGAGTTCTTTATCCAGTGGTCGATGCGGGCCAAAAGGGGTATTTGACGAAGGGGCCCTTTGACGGTAGGTGAGGGGAGGGGGCGATTTGGAAACTGAAGGTTGACCTGTACCCAGACTCCGATGGTCCACTGCGGTAGTCGAGATACACTGGTTACTTTTCTTGCCGCGGCGAGGGGAAGCTTGTTTAATGTCTTTGCAATGCGCTCCTTTTTTATTGACCACGCAGTGAAGTAAATCGCCGAATCGGGTATTGCGCTTAAAATCAACGGAAGAAAGCGGGTGTCGTCAACGTTGGAAACTCTCCAGTGGAACCGCTGGATGTGCGATATCTTACTGGACGCAGTTAAGAGAAAATGAGTTCCATCGGTTTCCTTACCCTGTATAGTAGTGATGAGAATTCTTTCGTTTTGGAACATAATCCGCGCAAAGGTTGCAAAACAGAGAGAGCAATCTCCCGACTCCAGCCGGACGCGCTGCCTTCGTATGACTTCACCTAAAGAATAAAGGGAGGGGGAATTCGATGGGTTATACTTTTTTTTCGAGCGCTTCCCTAGCACTGCCCCTGTGAGCACTCCCACGAGGCGATGTTTACTAAGAAGAAAATCGATGGCAGAGAAATAACACTGGCCAATTTTAGCTCGGACTTCTTCTCCTTCGGCAAAGAAATGCTTGTTGTTCCAAGATCCAAGGAGCACTCTGGAGGCAAGGTAAGCCTGGTTGGAGAGCGGAACTGCGTTAAGTGATAGAAGTCGGTCAGAGCAATGAGAGAGCTCGTCAGGAGAGGGCTTCGCATCGTGCGCATCGGCTTTCAGGTTATTGGGAGTCCAGGAGGAGATTGTAAAATTCATAGATACAATACTTTAAATGTTGGTGTATTTTACAATTCGTTTTTCTTTCCGTCAACTTGGCAATGGGCTGTCGACCCCAGCTTGATGGATCCACGAAAAAAAAACGATGGGTGTCTCGTTTTTGTTGTGACTAAATAAGGCGATTTGCTATAACTTAGCGCATCCAACATACGCTGGTATAGCTCAACTGGTAGAGCACCTGACTTGTAATCAGGCGGTTGTGGGTTCAAGTCCTACTGCCAGCAATCCTCGTTAAGAGGGGGGTGTCGCATAGCGGCCAATTGCAACGGACTGTAAATCCGTCGACTTATGTCTACGCTGGTTCGAATCCAGCCACCCCCACACTCTACACCCGATAAAATTACCCATACAGAACAAACCTCTAGTAGACACTACTCAACAATAGCTTCGTCTGCCTGCAGCGCAATATCCACCACGCCGTTCGGTTCAAACATGCCGAGGAAGTGTCCGTACATCTCGTTTTTGTCCTCGAGGCTGCTGTTGTTCAAGAGGATTCCTTCGGCAAAATCAACAATATCTTCAAGGATTCTCTCATGCCGGTAATAGGCCAAAAGGGCGGGGTTTAATTCCGTTTCGCCATACCCTTGATAGAAAAGCGTCTCTTCGCGCGAGTTATTCCACACGTTTCCGACACCTCCCCCTATAAACATCAGATCACGCTCTCTCGGAGCCATGAGGGGATCATCCCAGTCGATGAGGAAAAGGCCGCCCTCGTTCGTGAGCAGGAGGTTCCCTGCATGGATGTCAGAGTGGCACAGTACAAAAGGAAATGACTGACCTTTAATTTTCTTGCTAAGCTTTTCGCTGCGGCTGACCAAGTCGGCGATAGTGCCAGCATGCTCTTTAAGGTAAGCAGAGAATTTCGCTCCGATCTCATCACAGTCTCCCTCAATGGCGCTCATAATCGAGCGAACGGAATCGCGCCACTTCGTAGAAAAACTCTCTCTACGGATGCGCTGTTCTACAGCTTTTGGCATCGGGATTTCATGGATTTTTCTGAGGGCTTTACCAAACAGGATCCACTGCTCATCCGTTAAGGTGCGGGTGAAGCCGTTTTCCCCTTCAACAAAAGGGTAGACAGTCAGCATCAAGTTTTCGACGTGCAGGGTTTGGTGGCCCTCACGAGTCTTGATGGGAGAGATAAGCTCCTTTATTCCCTCGTTTTGCAAAAGCGTGATGACCTCAATAGGGGCTTCGGCAGGCGGCCCTTGCCGGACTTTGACAAAGTAGACTTGGGTGTCCACGCTCTTTGCTTTGTATACAGCTGCGTTTGCGTCTGCCCCAAGCGCAAGGGGCTCCAGCGTTGTAATTTCGATTAAGTAAAACGCTCTTAACCAGTGAATAAGAAGTTGGGTGATCTCTGCCATGACTACACTCGTTACATGCAGCTCTTTTAGCCGCAAATTATAGTGAAAGTGTCTCAAAATTTGGTTTTGGACAAAAGAAAAAGTTCTCGTAATTGAAAGATTACAAGTCACTTAAGAGAGTATCTGTACACAAGTCAAAAGTCTTCCTGCCCAATCCAACTTTTAACTTAAAATTAAAACCCATTTGACCTCTTTGGGTGTATTTGTTAAGTTAAAAAAAAGGATATAACCTATGAGACCCAAAGCCTGTCTAATCCGCCTTACGCCACTGCTGACCAAGCCCTCTTTTACAACACAAGAGGCAAAAAACTTAGGTGTTCCCGCGGCCGTTTTAAGTTACTATGCTAAAACCGGACAGCTAAGGAGAATTCGTCATGGAGTCTATCAAGCGGCTGACTATCAGAATCCTGAAGCCTTCCGCTGGGCAGATCTGATCGAAGCGGCTCATTCTATTCATGGCGGAGTGATATGTCTAATCTCAGCTCTGGCCGTTTACGATTTAACGGAAGAGATCCCGCGGCAGCATTGGATCGGAATTCGCCATGGAACTTCAGTTCGAAGTAACCGTCAAATTAAAATCGTTCGCTTTCGAGACCTCGATTTAGGTAAAACGGAAATCGAACTAGAAGGCACTCGTGTTCCAATATTTGACCGGGAAAGGACGATCATAGATGCATTTCGCCTCCTGAGTCGAGAAACAGCCATTAAAGCATTAAAGGCGGCATTAGCCATAGGCGGAAAAAACCGCACTGACCTAAGAAAGCTTGAATCCTATGCGAAAAAGCTTCAATTCGACATTTCACCTTATTTACTGAGCATGACGACATGATAAACGAACAAGCCCTAAAAGACAGACTCCAAATCATTGCCAAAGATAAGGAAATGCCTTTCAATGCTTGCTGGAAGCAGCTTCTTCTAGAGAGGTTTTTAGCACGACTGGCACGCTCCTCCCATGTCAATAAATTCATATTTAAAGGCGGATTTCTACTTTCCTACATGATGAAAATAGGAAGGGAAACTGTAGATCTCGACTTCCTTTTGAATCGTATGAATGCCGAATCGAAAGAGCTTCAAGAAGTGTTTGAAGAGATTGCTGCGATGTCGTCGAACGATGGCTTCACTTTTTCTTTCGATAGCATGGAGGTGCTTTCTCAGCCCCATATGGAATATCCTGGATACCGGACTATTATCAAGGCTTCCTTTGCCAAGATGAAAGATAAAATTCATGTGGATGTGGGCGTGGGCGATGTCGTAGAACCTACGAACCGCGAAATTCGGCTTTTTGAATACCGAGGAAAACCGTTTTTTGAAGAATCGATTTCTCTTTTAGTTTATCCGATCGAAACGATTTTTGCAGAAAAACTGGAGACAGTACTTTCCAAGGGGTCTCGAAATAGTCGAATGAAAGACTTTCATGATCTGCTGCTGCTGCTCCGGGATAAAAGCTTGCATAGTTCCGAGACATTGCGTGCGAGTGTGAAAAAGACGTTCGATAATCGAGGGACTGTTTTGCAAGCGATTCAGTTCGATGAATCCGGCCACAAAGCTCTCCAAAAGTTGTGGAATGCACATATCCAAGGACTTGGTGATATGGCAAGAGAGCTTAATCTGCCAGAAGACATGAAGACGGTCATAGACGCGATCAACACTTCTATAAATGAAATAGACCGCCAGGGTCTCGAAATTTGATTTTTTAGCTATGAGACGCTTTCGCAATAAGCGTATTTGCCGAGTAATTTATCAACCGTGCCTAAAAAGCCGCAAACGAGAGGGTGCTCAAATGACTTTAGAGCAAGAACACTTTGATCTCTTAGAAGACTCCTTTCCGGGAATTGTCGCCAATATCGAGCGGTATGAAGCGCTCGGATTTTCGTGGAATCAGAGCAAACCTTTTGTAAAGAAGCAAGGTGGAGAGGTCCTATCGCATGCGGGATTTTTAGAATTTCCCATGTGGGTCGAAGGTGAAAAGCACCAAGTGGGCGCCCTCCATGCGATCTGTACCCAAAACACCGAAAGGAGCCGGGGTCTGGCTACAGCACTGGTCAAGGAAGCGCTCGAATGGGCGCATGGCCGGGTGGAGTCTGTCATTTTGTTCACCGAGATCCCTCAATTTTATGAAAAGCTCTCGTTTCGTCCTGTACAAGAGTGCCGCTTCCATCTTAAGGAGCGGAGAGGCAAGGGCAGCGCGGCACTCACACCGCTTACTTTTCCCAAAGACAACGCTCTTTTTATTCGGATGTATCAAGGAAGGGCACCGCTTTCTGAACGCTTATGGATTGAAGATAGGGGGGCGCTCGCGGCGTTTAACTCTCTTTTCGCAACCTACCCGCTCTATTGGTCGCTGCACTACAGCTCACAAGAGGATGCAATTTTTTCCTTTGCGTTGGAGGGGAAGGTGCTGCATCTTTTCGATGTCGTCGCCGAAAAGATCCCTTCGCTGGATACAATTTTAGATCATATGCCGGCCGCTATTGAGGAAATATATTTTTATTTTTCTCCGGACCTTTTGACAAAGCAAGCGCGCGCCATACCGTATCTCTACGATAACGGCCAGCTCATGCTTTACGGCGACACTTTAGGCTCTGAGCCGTTCATGATTCCACCGCTTAGCCGCTGCTAAGCGGCAGGCTTCAAGAACTCCCCGTCGGTCAGGGGCTGCCCGCAAACTCCCATCCGACCGTGGGAGTTTGCGGGCGGCCCCTGACTTGCAGGGATCTGCCTTCTTATAGACTTAGACGAGCGCCAGTTTTGTTTTTAACTCATTGAGTATGGGCTTGTCGTGCCCGTTATTCAGGAGCGTCTCCAAATCATCGACTGTGGCCAGCTTAACTGCGGAGGCTTCCCAGTGAGCCTGCGACGGATCGCCGCCGATTCGCTTCGCAAGGTAATAGCGGGTTTTGGTCGTGGATTTCACGGCGTCCATGAAGAAGCCTTCAATCTCTACGAGCAATCCCGACTCTTCGAAAGCCTCTTTAAGGGCAGTTTGCTGCATGGTGTATCCATCTTCCAGACGACCTTTGGGGAACGTGTGGTTATACCCGCCGAAGTGCTTGCGCGGTTCGTAAACCCAAACCCTTCCATCCGCTTCCACAACGATCACACCGGCTGAAATCGCTTTACCGGGAGCGGGGATGAACTCCGGTTCGCCAATCATTTTGTCGGAGACCTTCGAAAAATCGGGAATTCCTTCCGTCTTCTTGAAAGGCACGCCGTTTAAGCTTAAGCCGTCGGCAGAGAAGTTTTTATCGAACACAACAGTTTTCGAGGTGTTCTTAAGAAGCGCGTCGATGCTCACGTGAGTGGCCTGCTGCTGATGGATCAGGTTAGCTGCGTACTGCTTCAAATACGCAAGTCTATTTTTCAGTGCCTGATGGTATTTGCCCGGCACGGCTCCCAGGAGAGAGTCGAACTTCTGTTCAATTTCTTCTACCTGCCAGATGATCTCTTTGTCGGAGATGCCTTTGAAGAATTGAGCCGCGTTGGCATTCATCGCTTTATTACGCATTGCGTCGATTTCGGTCGCTTCGTCTGAGAATCCGCCTGCCTTAATGCCCCCTTGCGCTCTGAACTCAAAGGAAGAGCCGTTGTCGATCCTGATGGGCAAGCCATCATGGGTCACCAAGATATTATCGAGAGAGGCACCGATCACGTCCCGGTTGCCCAAGAGAACATCGAGCACGAAGTGTCTTCTGATCTTTTCTTTAAGCTCTCTCTTCTCCGCTACAGAGGCTTTGTTCCAGTAGCTTTTCAGAGTTTCGGCTCCCTCGACAAAGGTGGAGAGCTGTACCGGATAGCTAACGCCCTGAGCATTTCCTTTGATTGCCTCCGAGTTGGTCTTATTGTAGAGCTTCACATCAGGAACATCAACGCCCATTACCTTGTAGGCTTTGTTGGCATAATACTCTGCCACTATGTGAGGGGCGTTGTTGCCTTCTTTTCTGACATACTTCTTTCCATCGGCTTCGACGAGTTTGGCTCCGGTCGAACCGCCCAGTTTAATGGCGAGTTCTTTGACGTCGCTCAGCATACCCGGAAAAAGTGTCGCCTCCGCGAGAACGGGCGGCTTGGGCAGCGGGGTTGACGGGAACAAAATTTTTGAGGAGGAGACTTTAGGAGAGGAGAAGAGGTCTGTCCTCCTTGGAAGGGAGATGCCGTCAATATCAGCGTCGGACGAGGAGGTGCTTTTCTTCGGGGCTCCATTCAATGCGTTTTCGATACGCGATTGGGCGGTTTCAGCGAAATTTCCCTTGAAGAGCTCGTTTCCAAACTGGTAGATGCCCTTAAGTTGCACAGCCGTCTGCACAAAAGAGGGACCTCTCTGCACTCGGCCTGCTAAAATAATCTGGTGGGCTTTGGCCTGATATTCTTTAGGAGTCAGCTGTCCGGCTTGCGTCAGGTGCATTAGCGTTCTTGACGTGATGAAGGTTCCTGTTCTGCCAACACCGGCGCGGCAGTGTACCATGACGGCACCGGGCTTCCCAGCGCTCAACTTGTCGACAATTGCCGTAAGCTCTGCCACATCGGCGGGGGGGATTGCACCGTGGTCTGGCCACTCTTTGTAGTGAACCCTTTGGATCTTCTTAGTCAGGTTTCCGCTGCCATCTACAATCGCGTAGGTGTAGACGGAGATCTTGCCGAGATCCTGCGCTTCCGTGCAGGTGACTGACATGTTTTTGAAGTGCCGCGTTTTACCCGCTGTTTTTGGGAAATAGCGGCGTTCAATAAATTTCAGGCCGACATCTTTTGCCCTGTCGTTTGCACCGGTTAAATCCACAATCAGGCTGGCTTCGTTGTTTACAAGCTGGACAAAGGCGTCATTTTCTTTTGTAGAAGGATATTGGATAGCAATGTACCTCGACCCATCTTCCATGTTGACGTAGTTCGCGTGGAGGTGCTGCATAGATCCTGCGACGTCGATGGCCGGGACGTGTGTCGCTTCGGGGGAGGTAATGTCACCCCAGCGGATCGTGTAAAGATTCGGATCCACCATCTTGACTGGGTTGTTCCATGTTTTCTGAGCAAGTTTCGCGTGCTCCTGACTGGCCATTTGATCGGTGATTTGCTGAAATGGGAGGGCAGCCTCCTCTTTGTCGGTAGAGATCTTGAAGGGTTTCATCGCTTCCAGATCTAGGGGGAAAGGAAGAAGCGGGGAGATATCGGTCTTCGGGGTGATGGGTACTATAGGAGCATCCGGTGTTTTGTTTGTCTTAGGCGCCTGGTCATCAAGAGGCTGTTCGGGGAGCTTGTGTGGCTTTTGGACTTGAATAAAGTGACCTACTAATATGCGAAAAACAGCAGATGTGGCAAGAAAGGCAGTAGCGATGGACGCGAGTGCGGTTAATGCGATCGTGACAATTTTTTGCGTCACAGTGAGCTTTTTAAAATCATCCAGCGCATGATACTGATTACTAAAGGGGTTGAATACATTGATTCCATTCATGAGGTGTGCCTTCTATTATAAATTATTGAAAAATTTGATATATTATATTCTATTGTAAATTTAGTTTCTATGAGAATTGTATGAATGTTTTGTTAAGATTTTAGCCGCGAGAGGGCGTATGTCTTTAAATATTGCGAAGCTGCGAAAAGAGACTCCGGGATGCCTAGGCGTTGTGCACTTCAACAATGCAGGGGCATCGCTGATGCCCAAATCGGTCATCAACGCTGTGAACTCACATTTTGAGATGGAGTCAGCGCTGGGAGGGTACGAGGCAGCCGACAACGTCACAGACAAGATTGCGGGGTTTTATGACGCGGCAGCAAAGCTGATCCACGGATCTCCGGGTGAGATCGCCTATCAGGAGAGTGCCACCCGCGCCTGGGACATGGTGTTCTACTCGCTTTCCTTTAAGCCCGGGGATCGTATTCTGACTTCGAGAGCCGAATATGCCAGCAATTACATCGCATTTTTACAGGTCGTCAAGAAAACAGGCGCCATAATCGACATTATCCCCGATGACGTCTACGGACAATTGTCTCTTGATGCTTTAGAGAAGATGATCTCTCCTTCGGTTAAGCTGATAGCCATCACGCATGTTCCCACGCAAGGAGGGCTTATCAATCCCGCGGAAGCAGTGGGAAAAATCGCCAAAGCGCATGGCATCTTCTATCTCCTGGATGCCACGCAGTCAGTCGGTCAAATGCCGATTGATGTAGAAGCCATGCAATGTGATGCGCTTTGCGCCACCGGCAGGAAGTTTTTGCGCGGGCCGCGCGGCACCGGTTTTCTTTATGTGCGCGCCTCAAAAATTGCCGAGCTGGAGCCGCCCTTTCTCGATCTGCACGCAGCGACATGGGAGAAAAGGAATCGATACGCCATCAGGCCGGATGCGAGGCGCTTCGAGACCTGGGAGAGAAACTACGCGAACATGCTCGGACTGAAGGCGGCGATCGAATACGCCCTCACGCTCGGCATGCCCTCCATATGGGAGCGCATCAAGGCTTTATCGAAGACGCTGCGTATGAAGCTGGGGGCTGTCGAGGGAGTGGTGCTCCGTGACCTGGGAGAGAACAAATGCGGTATCGTCTCCTTTACCGTCGAAGGGATGGACGCTGCCCGGGTGATGGCGAGTCTTCGCGTGAAAAACATCCATGTTTCCGTCTCTCTTGCCGAGTATGCTCCTCTAGACCTTGGAGAGCGGGGGCTCGACAGTGTTGTACGGGCCTCTTTGCACTGCTACAACACCGAAGAGGAGATAGAGCTTTTTATCAAACACTTGCGGGATATCGCCGGAAGCGTATCCGGTGGGTAGGCCTTCACGCCGGTAAAAAGCCGCCGACTTGCATCTTCCACATCTTGGCATATAACCCATTCCTGGCAAGGAGACTCTCATGCGGTCCTTCCTCAACGATTTTGCCGCGATCGAACACCAAAATGCGATCCATGCGCGCAAGAGTGGATAGCCTGTGCGCGATGACGATCGTTGTGCGACCCTGCATCAGTTTCTCTAAGCTGTCCTGAATATACTGCTCGGTCACCGAGTCAAGTGCCGAGGTGGCTTCATCGAGCAGCAAGATGGGGGCTTTGGAGAGAATGGCCCTCGCGATAGCGATCCTTTGCCGCTCGCCGCCCGAAAGCTTAGTCCCTCTCTCTCCGACAATCGCATCATATCCCTGGGGCAACGACTCGATAAACAAAGAGCAGTGGGCTTGCCTGGCCGCTTCGAGTTTATCGGCTTCATGCGCCTCGGGATTTCCATAGAGAATATTATCGGCCAGGGAACGGTGGAATAGGATGGGATCCTGAGGTATCAGGGCGATGCTTTTTCTTAACGACTCTAAAGTCACGTCGTTAATGTCCTGTCCGTCGATGCAGATCCTGCCGCTCGTGAGAGGAAAAAACCGCAGAATCAAGTTGATGAAGGTGGATTTGCCGGCGCCTGTGTAGCCGACTAGTCCGACCTTCTCTCCGCCTTTGATAGTGATTGACTTGTCTGTGAACAGTGTCCGCTCTCCATAGCGAAAGTTCACTTTATCAAATTGAATTTTCCCAGCGGTGACTTTGAGAGGAGCTGCGCCCGGACGATCTTGGATGTCGCTCGCATCAAGCATGACGGAATATGCCTGCCTAGCCCCACCGACTGCCTGGAAGAGGACGGGAAGGGCTGAGCCGACAGTCCACAAGATCATCGTCAGATTCCACATCGTCGTAAAGACCTGGATCGCTTCGCCGGTTGAAATTTGGTTTTTAAGCCACAGGTAGATCAAGCTCCCATTAATTCCAAGGATCACAGCGACAAAATAAAAAAGAGAAAGCACAGTGCGCATCTTCTCGACACACTGCTTGGCCCGCACGTTGGTCTGCCTCTCATGCTCCTGATAATGGCCGACAAGGGCTTTTTCGTGCCCGAAGCGGAAGAAGAGATTTACCGCGAAGTTGTTGGTGAAGCTGTCGACGATTTTCCCGGATAGGACGCTGCGGGCCTCTCCGTGCAGTTGCTCATAGAAGTCGCAGGGCCTGGCGAACAGAATGCATGCAGTCAGGTGGATTGCAAGCCAGGCTAAAAAGATCAGGGCAAAAAGGGGGTGGATGGAAAAAAGAATCCATGTCCCGAAAAGGCATGCCGTAAGAGCTGGGATGACGGGCCAAAAAAGCTGCTGAATGATCAACTCGACTTGTGTGGTCATCTCGGTCAGTTTATTGGCCAGGTGGCCGGCAAATCGTTCATTGAAATAGTGTGGGGAGTGGTGCTGGATATGGTCGAACATCTTCATCCGGATAGCGGCCTGAAGCGACGGGAGGGCTTTGGCGAGCAGAAATCCCATCGTGCGTGATGCGACTTCGACATAGGCAACCAGTGAAATACCGGCTAAAAGGGGAGGTACCAGCACATCAAACGCCTCTGCCCTGCTGGAGTCAAAAGTTGTGAATATGTCGATGACAACGTGCAAAATATAGGGCCAGACAAGGGCATCCAGCGGCCAGGCGCTGGCATCCAAAAGGAAAATCAAAAGAAAGACCCATTTTTGCTTCTGCATAAATTGCAGAACAAACCTGATGAGCTCCGGATAAGATCCCATTGTGACCTACTGATTTTGTAAAATGGCTCTCGCGATCATGCGTGCTGTTCGCTCTCCCGATTCACAGGCGGACTCCATCGTGCCCGGGACATCCAGCAAGATCGAAGCGTGCTCGCCCGCGAAAAAGATCTTCTGCCCGATCGGGGCAAACAGTGTTTTCACAACCTCTCCCTGATGACTTTTCAGATCGGTGAAAAGCTCCTCTTGTCCCGGAGATATAAAAGAATAGGATCCTTTGGCATATCTGTCCAGGGGCCAGCTGAAGCCGACAGGGGTTGAGTAGCGGACAAAGGGCGTATCATCGGCAATGACAGGCTCTAAATAAGGCGGGCAGGCAAGAGCGCCCCATGTCTTTAGCATGGCGCGGTCCTGGCGGTATGTCGCCCCGATGGTTTCTCCGGTATAAGAGCTTGCCTCTCCTGTGTAGTAGAGGGTGAGCAGGGGATGGGACAAATCGAAAAAACAGAGAGCCCTGTCATTGATTAGGACATCGGGTAGATTGGGCACCTCGGAGCAGGGGACCACAATTTTTGAGTTGCCGCCATAGCGAATGCTCCTGATTGCGTCCAATGTGTCTTCTGGAATGGTCTCATCGCCAAAACTGATATCTTCATAGACGGAACATGGCATGGTCAGTGCGACCAAATCGGCTTTAAAGGAAGTTCCATCGGCAAATGAGAGTAAAATCGACCCTCCCTCCGATTTTTCGAGTGCGGTGAGAGGTTTGTTGAGGTGAACTCGGGGGCCGAGTTTGTTGGCCAGTTTCTCCGGAAGGGAGAAGGCGCCCCCTTCTATGCGGAGCAGGTGTATCTTTGTTTGCCCTTCTCCTTTTCCCGGATGTGCGGCGGATATACCTCCGAGAAGCATGTGCATCAGAGTCTCGGCGTAATAAGGAGAGAGGGCATGAACCGGAGCCCCTTCATAGGCGGCCATCCTGACGCTGATTGATTTGTAGAGGGGGTCTTCCTGATCGAGAATTCCCCGCAGTATATCCTCCAGGGTATGGGCTTCTTTCATCAAATCCCGCATGCGCACTTCAAGAGCTTGGGAAGTGAATTGCTTTTCGCTAAGCAGCCTTTGGACCTCAACAATCTTTTTTCCGTCAAAGTAGTAGTTGTTAATCACCGCATCCGTTGCGTTGAACTTCAGGTCAAGCTCGTCTGCCAGGGTGTGAATATGCGCTGCCTTGCCTCCATCGGATACGTTTTGACCCCCTAAATCGACCGGGACATCATTGATGAAGGCCGTGAGTACGCGGCCGCCGACTCGGTTTCTTGCTTCAAACAACTCGACGTCGAAGCCCTGTTCTGCCAAGCGGTAGGCTGTTGTCAGCCCGGAGAGGCCTCCGCCGACCACTGCCACTTTGATTCCTCTGGATCCCATAATACACTTTGGTAAGAATGCACCTAATGTGGAGGAAATCAGTATTCTTTGGAAAGTTCTAAGAGACTTTTAACAGATTGGGATTTCGAATAGGTAGAAGACGAAGTTTTATGATTTCAAATTTAACAGTTTTTTTCTAACCGTAATTTTTTGTTTTTCAATGTCTTCAATCCACGTTCCATCGTTATCAAATCCTATGATTTGAATGGACGGATTCAGTTGTGTCGCCAGAAGACATTTGTAGGAAATGATATTGGTTCTTGGATAGCTCGCGTGCAATTGTTGGATGTAGTTATGATTTGCACCGATATTACACACGATCAATTCCATTTCAGCCATTTCGCCGGCATTGATATCCTCGGTAATAACCTCGCAAAATTGATCTGCTTCCATCCCTCCTATAGTACCCTTTTCACCTTCTCCTTGAGCCACTATGAACATCTTAGTTAAGGAGGTAAAAGTAAAAGGTATATTTTCACGATCGCATTCAGCTAAATTCCTAATGATTCGTTGATCATTATTTTTTTTTGATAAGTCAGATATTTGTTTAAGGCAATCTTCGTCAAAGGAATAAATGTATCGTTCGTGAGGATGGTACTTATAGCTTAGTTTTCCCTGTTCATAGTTAGCTAGAATTTCATGAGATTGGTTGTCTTCGTTTAATTCATTGAATTTTGGATTGTAAATCTCACAAACCACTATACGATCAAAAATTTGTTGACAATCCTGATCTCTACTAACGCGAACAGGATTTCTGTAGAAATTGTTTTTCTGCCTCTTGGACACGGGGGTTGTATCAATGCCAACCTCATTTTCCATTTCTTGAATTTTTCTTTTGGGCAAAGAGGTCCATTCCAGTGATTGATATCCCGATTGGATCGCCGATCTTCCAATATTTGTAGCGGCACTAGTGTCGTTTGCAGTGTTTTTTTCAGCCGCTGACGCTTGCAGGTAGCTGGAATCGTGCGCTATTCCATGCACAAGATTAAAACTCATTAGAATCCTCGAAAAACAATAATTAAATGGTTTGTATTTAATAGCATAACCTATGATTTTTGTGAAGCGATTGATTTTCATGTGTTTAGGAGGTTTTGATGGTCGATTGATGGGGTGGTGGTTTCTTTTACTGTTTTGGGAGGCAATCTATTTTGAAGATTTTTTGTTGCGTATTCTTTTTTCTCTAATACACTCCTTTTCTTGGAGAGTAAATAATCCAATAGGGTACACTGCTACAATCGTAAAATTTAAATTGGGTGGTTTTAATATTTTAAATAGCGTCTAACCTATGCGGATTAATTATACCAAATAGGTCAGGCGTCCTGAGGCATCACTTGATGGGAGCTTCGTAAAAAACACCCTATCGGCAACTTTCCAGCCGGGGATCCCGCTTTCAAAGAACATTAAAAAATAAAAGGTTAGATATGAAAAAAATAGTCATGTTGATGGTGCTGTTCAGTATTTTGATTGCCTCTTTTGCCGGCGCAGAAGAGCAACCTACTCTCCCGCAAGTTGCGCAAGAGGAAGGACAAGATCTGCAGTTAGACCCTACCGTCATAGAAAATCATCAGGCGATGGTCAGAGCGTTTTCTCAAGAGAATACACTTAGCAAAAGAGATTTAACTCGCTCTGTCGAGTCCTTTCACATCACATATGAGACCTTAAGCAACGGCGTATTTTGCCATGTCGCCTGGTATGCCGATGGCTATATCATCACAGCGCTGAACGGCTACAGCAGCGGGAAACAGGTGATCGTAATCAATGGAGATACCGTCAGCATTTCCTACGTCATGGATACGATGAGCGACTCTTTCGTGCACTACCATACCTGGTGCACAGTCTACTCCTTCCCGAACAGACAGCTAGTGATAAACTTTTAAGCTTTTCAGGGGAGCGCTATGCAGCGCTCCTATTTGTTGAAGCCAATACCAAGCGTTTGTTATGCTATTCAAGATTTTTACAATCAACTTCTAGAGTGTATATGAATCTATTTCGGCCTCTTCTCTTAGCCACACTTCTTTTTACTTCGGCTTTCGCCTCCGAGCCCACTTACTATTTCAAGGTTGAAAAACACTTAGAAAAACACGATCGGAGCAGGGGACAGCGGTGCCTTCGAGAGTTTCTCGCAAGGGGCGGAAGCTTCCATAGTTATCCTTTCGATATTTCCTCTTTTACAATCAAAGAAGGGGACGCTGTCTATCCGATCTGCTCAGGAGGCTGGTGCCGTTCGCAAACGCTCCACGCTCTTCTAAAACCTCATTCGGACAGCCTTGTGCTCTTTCCGCCTCATGCCGCAAGACTCGGATGGGATCCCTACAATGGCCAAATCAACCGCTACCGCAATTATGAAGGTGAGAAAAAGCATGACGAATATGCGCTCTGCTTTAAGCGGGAAAAAGAACTGAGGATGGGCTTTGAGAACGATGCTGATTGGAAAGCTGTAGAAGCGGCACCTACAAAAGAGGGACTCGCATCGATCCGCGCTTACTATAATGAACACTATTTCGGCCCCGGAAGCTCATTTAAGGGGAAAAAAGGTAAAAGGCGCGTCTATATCACTTTTGCGTCAAATGCCCATGTTGTTCTTTTTAGACTGCTTGAGACTAATCACTCCCTTAAGGATGTGCATATTGTCGCTCTTGACCTGGAAGATCTTGTTTCGAGTCCTTTAAAAGAGTGGAATACAACGCCGCGCAGTAAAAAAGCGTATCAGGCATTCTACGACAGCTTAAGTAAAATCATCAAGGTAGGCACAGATGGGACTTCTCCCCAAAAATAGCGATGGGTGCCCTTACCTGATTTTGGCTCCCATGGAGGGTGTCGGAGACAGTTGGTTTCGTGTGGCGATGGCGACAATTGGCGGTTTCGATGAAGGGGTCCGGGATTTCCTGCGGGTGCCTTCCAATGCACATGTGCCAAGTCTTGCTGTGCGCTACTTGGCCAGCGAAATAGCGCCCATCCCTCTTGCTGCGCAGATCATGGGGTCCGATTTAGATCTCATGGCGGAGATGGCCAAGGCTATGGAAGCAAGAGGGGCGCCGCGCATCGATCTCAATTGCGGCTGCCCATCCAACACCGTGACCGGCCGCGGTGCCGGCTCCAGCCTGCTGAAAGATCCTGATTTTTTGCATGATGTCGCCTCAGCCCTTGTCAAAGCGGTTAAGATCCCGGTCACCGCCAAGCTGAGATCGGGCTTCGACGACACGTCGCTTTTCAAGGAGAATATGCTCGCTGCCGAGGCAAGCGGCATCGCCTATGTCACGTTGCATCCAAGGACCAAGGCCGAAGGGTATGGTCCCCCGGCTAATTGGGGCTTGATTCAAGAGGCGAAAAAACTGCTTAAAATTCCCGTCGTCGGCAACGGCGATATCCTGAATGTCGACGATGCACTGCGCATGCTGGATGAGACGGGCTGCGATGCGTTGATGATCGGGCGGGGAAGCGTGATCAACCCATTTATATTTCACGAAATTAAAGCCCGTTTTGCCGGGAGCGACTATCGCCCGCAGTGGGAACAGATGGTGCGGTTTTTTGACGTTTATGTCCGGCAGATGGAGGAGGGCGTCCCTGAGAGAACGAAGGTCAACAAAGTCAAGCAGTTGATGGGGTTTCTCTTCAAAAAAAATGAGAAGCTTCTCTCGATGCGGCAATCGATACTGACAGCCGATCAAAAAGAGGTGGGACAATTCCTTGAGTACGCCCTGCCGCGATTGGCAGAAGGGCTTGATCTTGCTTGATTAATCGATGTCTTTTGAGTGAATTTTGCGGAGGCGTTTTTTGGTCGACGTTTTCGATTTCATCTCCAAATTCTTAGCGCGGACAGAACGCGGCATTTTAGTGGGAACTCTGTAAGGCTTCCGGTAATTGCGCTTTTTGACTGCCTCCCGCAGTTTTTCGATGCAGATACGCTTATTTTTGTGCTGACTCCTTTCCTGTTGGCTGGTGACCACGATCCCGCTGGGCAGATGCTTTAACCTGACCGCGCTATCGGTGACGTTGACATGCTGACCGCCCTTCCCGCTGGAGCGGTAGGTGTAGACGACACACTCTTTAAGAAGATCGTCGTCATTATCCGGCAAATATATTTTGGTCATTAAACAGCGCCTTCGATAAGTTCCAGCTTCTTGAGCCGGGGGAGTTTTTTGATGGCACATTCACGCTTCAGGGCGGAGCTTTTGTCGGCGTGTTTTTCTTGAAACACCACTTTCTCGAAGGGGGAGGAGCGAAAAAAGCGGGCGCCGCCCTTTCCAGAGCTGTGCTCCTCCATCCTTTTTTCCAAATTGTTTGTGATGCCCGTGTAGAGCTTTGCATTCTTCGCACGTGCGATGTAGACGATCCAGCAATTCACAGAAACACCCTATTCAACGGCTTGACGATGAACCTCCAGACGATGGCATATATTAAAGGGCCACCGATCAATGGAACCCATTTTAAATGTTCGGCGTGCAGTTTTCCAGGGATTTGAGCCTCGAACACAGCAAAAAGAGCGACAATCAGCCCGAGCAGGGCTCCCGCAGCTGCGATTTGGGTGTTTTCGTCTTTGGGCAGGATTTTTTTAAGAGCAGCCAGGTAAAACACATTCCAGAGACCCCAAATCAGCGGAAGGAGATGAAGTAGGGGGATCTGCAGGAGGTGCTCGTTGCCCGAGCGAATGAGGAACAGGGTCGCAATCGGAAGCATAAGTGTCGGCACCACGGTGCCTGCGACGAAAGCTTTAAAATAATGCACAGAAATCCTCCTGCTAGTATACCGAAAGTATCTCTTCTGATTTAACCAATTACCGCATTTACAGATAGTGTTTCAAAATTGGTGATTTCGTGAATCGGGCTACCTATCTGCGGACAGGATCTAAAAAGGTAACGGATGGAATTCATTAAAGACTTAAGTTTCAATCAGCAGTTCATCAGAACGCTCGGACACGCAGCACGTGGCGGCGCAGATTTGGGTGAGTGTCTGGCACTGATACCCCGCATCATTCCGGGGAATTTCGAAAGTTGGCATGACGCCTTCCATCAACTCGGAAACCAATTGCGAGAAAATGCTGCGCAAGAATCCTCAAAACAGCACTTTTTCAGCGCTGGTAAGAAACTGCTGCGGGCTAGTAACTACTACCGGACAGCCTACTTCTTCTTAGAGGAAAACCCGGGCGACCCACGGATCAAAGAGAGACTGGAAGAGAGTAAAGAGAGCTTTGCCAAAGCCCTGGATTTTCTCGCCATACCTCATGTCATGATACAGATTCCCTTTGAAGGGAGCTCTCTGCCCGCGATTCTCTACCCCTCCGCAGTACCTGATGCGAAACTTTTGATCGATACGGGGGGAGGAGATAGCACGCTCGAAGAGCTCTATTTTCAGTCTGCGGTGGCTGCACGGGAGAGGGGGTATCACTGCCTGACGTTTGAAGGCCCCGGACAAGGCAGTGTGCTCCGCCTGGGTAAAACGCCGTTTCGCCCTGACTGGGAAGTCGTGATCAAAGCAGTGCTGGACTTTATCGACAAAACATACCCTGCCATGAAGAGTAGGGTGGCCTTGCGCGGAGATAGCTTTGGCGGCTATCTGGCGGTGAGAGCTGCCGCGTATGAAAAAAGAATCAAGGCCTGTGTTGTCAATCCGGGCATTTTTGGCGTCAGCAAAGGCCTTGAAAAGCTCCCCGGGGCCATGATGACTTCTCTACTGTTTGCCCTAAAGCCGGCTCTCCGTTTTAAAATCAAGAGCCGCTACATGCGCTTTGGCGTGAAAAACCTGCAGGAGATGAAAGAGCGCTGCAGGGAGTATACGCTAGAGGGAAAAATCAAAAATATCTCCTGCCCCACGCTCGTATTTGATAATGAAGAGGAACATCTGACGCAAGGGGAGGCGCTGAAACTTTATCAGACGTTAGAGTGCCCTAAAAAATACTATGTATTTAAAAAGGAGCAGCGATCGGGAGGACACTGCCAGCCTTTTCTTCCGCACGAAACCGAGGAGGTGCTCTTTGACTGGCTGGATGAAGTTCTGTCCATAACCTGAATTGGGGCTATCTGACAGCTTACATGCCAAATTTTGAGATACTTTAGGTATACTTCAATGTACCCCTTTAATTTACAAACGGATACAATATGCCGCTTTATTAAAGGAGTATCTCATGTGGAATCAAATTATCTTTTTATCGGTGGTTGCCTCCATTGGAGTTATCTCCGCCAGTATCTGCGCGCCGGCGCTTCCCTCTATCGCGGAGTATTTTGTCGCTGACTTGAGTACCGTGCAGTTTGCTATCAGCCTTTTTCTTGCCGGCAACGCCATAGGACAAATGGTGTCGGGCCCTCTTTCCGATTTTTTTGGCAAGCGGTCGGTGATGCTGTCGGGGCTTGTCGTTTTTGTGCTCGCCAGCCTCCTGTGCTCTTTTGCTGACAGCATGGGCATGCTGCTGCTGGGGCGGTTCTTTCAGGGTATGGGCACTGCGGCAGGACCTGTGCTCGCACGAGCGATTGCGACCAGCCAGTTCTCGGCTCACAAGTCGGCAGAGGTGATGTCCTACGGAGCATTTGGCGTCGGGCTTGCCTCCATGCTGGCGATTATCTTCAGCGGGCAAATTACGATGGTTTCGTGGAGAGGAAACTTTATCCTGGCAGCGTCTCTCGGCCTTCTTCTAATATTTTGGGCTATCCCTTCCCTTAAATCTGTAAACACTCCCTCTGCCGAGCGGCGCTCGTTCAAGAGCATACTGTCGTTTCTCAAAGACACTTTGCGCTCGCCCGTGTTTTTAGTGAACACCATCGCTCATTCGATTACCTACGGCCTGATGTACGGCTACATCACCATATTTCCCTTTATCATCAAGGATCTCTACCACGAGAACAACCCGAAACTGGTGGGCATCTTATCGGCCTGCATGATAGGAGTGTATCTTATCGGCGTCTTCGGGGCGGCAAAGATCGTGGCCAGAGTGGGCTTAAGGAAACTGGTGAAGGGTGCTGTTGCCTTGCAGCTGGTCTCAGGCGTTCTGCTCACTCTCTCTCAGGGCAGCGTCTCTTTTTTCACAGCTCTTATCCTATTTAACCTCAGCATAGGTGTGATTCTGCCCATGACGTCGGCCGCAGCGCTTGCGCCGCTCGCCAAGACCGCCGCAGGAACTGCCTCGTCCACTCTCGGGCTTACCTATCGCCTGATCGGCTCGCTGCTGACAAGCGCCATCTGTCTTCTGCCGGTGGGCCTCGGGGGATTCCTCGGGGGATCCATTGCTCTACTCTCGCTCTTTAGCCTGCTGGCGTTCAAACTGTTAGAGTCCTCTCCTCAAGAGGTCTTAATCAATAATTAATTTGAGGAATAGTGGTGGCGGAGGTATTGTAAGGATAGGGAGTAATCCATTGATCTGAGGAGCAGTACACCTATGCCGAGAGAGAGCAAGTATCGTGTGGATTTGAGCTGGCAAGGCGACACGACAAAGGACTACGACAGGTCTTTCAGCCTGACGGCACCGCTGAAGCAGGCAATACAGGGGTCTACCGACCCCGTCTTCAAAGGCGATGCCGCTAAGTGGAACCCTGAAGAGTTCCTGCTTGCCGCCGTATCCTCTTGCCACATGCTCTCCTACCTGCATCTCGCTGCAAAGGCGGGTATCTTAGTCACCGAATATACAGACAGCCCGACCGGTGTGCTGACTCTTGCTGAAGGCAAGGGGAAGATGACTAAGGTGACTTTAAACCCGGTCGTCAAGCTCACGGACATCAGCCGGTTGGAAGAGGCCAAAGAGCTGCATGGGAAGGCTCACGAGCAATGTTTCATCGCCAATTCGGTCAGTGTTCCAATTCAGATTAATCCCGATGTGATCGTGTCTATTAAAGCGCCTTAAATGGAGGTGTTTATGAATAAGATCGCAATGGTGGCAGCGTGCTTGCTCGCAGCAGGCACCCTAAGCGCAGTGGAAAGTAGCAACCATGCGCCGACGACGGAGATGTTCAGTAAGGAGTCTTTGAAGACATTCAAGGGAAGTGTCAAAGAGGTGCAGCGGGTAGAGCATGAAGGGATGGTAGGCGTTCATGTGGTGCTGGATGTCGAGGGTAAAGCAGTTGTTGTTTTACTGGGACCGGCCCCTTACCTCGAGGAGGTGAAGTTTGACCCGAAAGTCGGCGATGCTGTGGAGGTCACAGGGTTCACGATAGAGACAGGCAAGGAACAAGAGGTGATTGCCAAGTCAGTGAAGTTCGGCGATAAAGAATTTAAATTCCGAGACGATGGCGGCGTTCCGGAATGGAGTGGTTCCAAGATGAGAAGATGGTAAGCAAAGAGAGTTGGGCTGATATTGATTTTGAACGGTCCCTGCTGAGGCATCAGCGGGACCTGTCCATCTATCGGGTGTTGACTAGTAAGGAGAGACCGGCTTCCGGTGAAATACGGGAGCTGGTCTCTTTACTTAAGAGGCTTTTTACCGAAGAGAGAAAAGCTGCCGAGCCTATCCCCAAAAAAATTCATCAGATCTGGCTGGGTCACAACCCGCCTGAAGACTATAAAAAGTGGATGGAGTCGTGGAAACGCCTTCCCGGTTTTACCTATCACCTCTGGACCGATGCGGATATAGCCACTTTTCCCCTTCAAAACCGCGCCCTCTATGAAGCAGCCGACAATCCGGGCGCTAAATCCGACATTGCGCGCTATGAAATCCTCTACCGTGAGGGCGGGATTTACACCGATGCCGATACGGAATGTTTCCATCCCGACAAACTTACGGCACTCTGTGAGAACCTCTCTTTTTTCGCCGGCATCGAACCTTTGTGTCAGGCTCTCGGGATTTGGATAGGCAACAGCATCATAGGTGCGCAGCCTTTAAGTCCGATCATGAAAAGGGTCGTTGACGCATTACCTGCTGACTACCCAAAGCAAGCGAAATCTCCTGTCTACGTGACAGGGCCGGCGTATTTTTCGCATCAAATTAAAGCGATGCTAAGAGAGGGCGGGACGCCCGCCGGAACCGTGATTTTTCCGACCACGGTATTCTATCCCCACACAAAAAATGAAGTATTGACCGCCGCGAAAGAGCAAGGGGTGCTTCAGACACCACCTGAAACGATTTGTGCTCACTACTACGGCAAAAGTTGGCATAAAATGAGCATCAATACCCTCAAAAGGGCAAGCAACCCTTCCTATCCTTCATTTGAAAAAGCTCTCCAGCACTCGAAGAGGGAAAGGGAGGCTTATAAATTCCTGGCACATCCGCTGCACCGGGAAAAAGAGAAGCATGCAGAACGTCTGACTAAGCTTCAGGATCTTTACCATCGTCTGGGGAAGGCGCAAGCATCCTCCTCCATACCCAAGATCATCCACCAGATTGAATCGGTATCATTTACACCGTCGGCCCTTTCCTATATCGCATCCTGGATGGGGATGAAGGGATTCTCTTATCGTTTGTGGTCGAAAGAGGAGCTCTTTGCCGAGATTCCTGGTCTCCGGGATATCCCCAACGAGAAAAAGATGGACTTTGCCAAATTTAGTCTTCTTCTGCGCTACGGGGGGATCTATGCGGAAGCGAACCTCTTTTGCTACGATGAAGTTTTTTTTGACGAGATCACCAATCGGGTCGGTTTTTTTGCCGGGCTTGAACCTTTGGCCGAGGCAAAAGGACTAGTCATTTCTCCGCTTCTTATCGGAGCGGAATCGGGGCTTCCGCTCCTTGAGTTGGCTCTAAAGCGAATGAAGACAGAGGGTGTCACCGGATCTAAAGCTCTGTCTGAGGCCTTCTTTGACGAAAAGGACGCACGCTATGAGAGGGTGGTGTTCCCTCCGAGCTTTTTCTACCCTTTCGATCGAGTGGACTTGGAGCATCTGGCCCGGGCAAACAATACCCCTACTATTCCTCCCGAGTGCGCCGCTTTAAGAGCTTATTATCCTGCCTATAAAAAAAGGGTGATTCTCTAGATCACTTATCGGTATATTTTTCCTATATTATCTAAGGGAGCTGAATTGTGAGAGCGTTACTTATCTTTCTTTTGATCCCCCTCTATCTCTTCGCGTTTGAGATAAAACCTGTTCTACCCCTGCCAGTGCTGGGCTTTCAGCAGATTGCTTTTGATGACAGGTCCATTTCCGTTTGGTATCCGGTAGCCCCGGAGACAGAAGGAAAGGTTTCAGATGACCCTTGGGACCTTTTTAAAGTCGCTCCGGCCGCTAAACCCTCTCTGAAGCCCCCGCTTATTGTCGTTTCACATGGTTATATGGGCGATCCTCACAATCTCAACTGGTTGATCCGGGGGCTTGTCGATCAAGGGTTTGCCGTCGCTGCAGTCCGCCATCGCGATATGATTGACGGCAGACCGCATATGAACCATTGGATGCGTGCTGTCGATGTCAGCAAAATGTTAGACGCTCTTGAAAAATCGTCGCTAGCTTCTTCCATCGACTTTAAACGCATTGGATTTGCCGGATTTTCCCTGGGAGGCACAACCGGTATCTTCTTAGCGGGTGGTCGGGCCGAAAATTTAGAGAACCCCTTGCCGGGTAAAGAGTATTCTGCTCCTCGGGAGTTCTCGAGAGCTGATGAGGCATTGAAGACACTGAAGAAAGGGGAGATGCAAAAAGATTACCGCGAGCGGAGGATCCGCGCCTTTTTCCTGATGGCGCCGGCATGGTCTTGGATATTCAGCGATGAAAGCCTGGCGCAAGTCGATGTGCCCGTCTACCTGATTGCCGGGGCCGCTGACGAGATTTTGGTTACTGATACCAATGCCGGACGATTTGCCAGACAGATTCCTGGCGCATATTATCAGACGATACCAGGGAAAGTGGGTTATTTTGTCTTCATTACGTCGCTGAGCGACGTGAAAAAGCTGAAAGTAAACCAGCAGATAATTTCTGATCGAGTTTTTAAAGATGACCCCTCGATAGACCGCGACTGGATCCAAGCTAAGACGCTGACAGAAGCGGTGCGCTTCTTCAACGAGACATTTCGTTAAGGCTCTTTTTGGGGAGCGCTCCGCTTGTCTGAAGTGAGATGTCGATGCTGACAAGGAGGTGAGGGTTTTACGGATCTAGCACCGGACACGAGATAGTGTTAAAGGCTGACTTATTGATGGATTTCTTCAATCCGGAGGCTTACTCAAAGCTAAAACATCACCTTGTGGGACATTTTCGGCAATATCATCCCTCTCGTCATTATTTGACGGAGGCGAAACAGTATCAGAGATTGGGATTTGCCAGTTGACTGTAACAATATCTCTTCTGGCTGCGTAAACCTTGATTTCGGGGATATAGAAGATGTCGATGTCTATCGGAGACCACAAATAGACGTGGGAGAAGTAGTCTATTATCTTTTGAACGCCACGGCTTGATATAATTACGGAATACATACCAAAACGCTGCCGAATTTCCATTAAATCATCGTCAATAACAATTCTTTCGCGATAGTAATTTACAGGTTCCGCGGGTTGATCGGGTCGTACAAAGACGTCCCATGAAAGGATGGTCTCACCTTTGGAATTTTTCGTGTCAGGATCGGTAAAGAATAGATCCCATTCAGGATCTATCACACAAAGACGCATCAGCAACTCTTCTAGTACTTGAGGAGGTTCGTTAATTTTTATGTCGTCTTCCAACACCCAGATGTGACTGTATCCCTTTCTATAGGCATCGTAGACAATCGATAGATGACTGAGAAGACACCCGGTTTGGCCTCCATTCAAGTTGAGTGAGTATGGCCCAAACAGTTTCTGTTTTATGTCTTCTCTCAGTTTCCATCCATTAATTGCGCTGAATCTTAGCGCATGGAGATTATTCTGCCCCAATTCATCCTGAATTTTGTTCCACTTTTGCGGCCTTTCATCCAAGTTGATGACATAAATGCAGTCTATGAGCGGTAAACCGCTTTCGGGCGGATTTTCTGTGACTTTGGTCAAATGATTCAAAACAGGTGTTTGCTCAGAAAAGAAGTACCCTTGGATAGGGGACTTCCAGGCTAACAGAGCTACGACTAAAAATAACCTGAACATAATCTAATCTTGACGTGAAACTTTCATCCCCAGAAAGAGGAGTATCAGTGGAACAATCAGATCATCGACCCAGACAAATACACCGATGTTGTATGGATCGATATTGCCGAAAGCGAAGTACTGATGGATGTGAACGACCAAAGCGCCGATCAGGAAAACAGCGTTGCCGATGATGGTCGCATACCAAAACGGTCTTTTCATGAACGGTGCGATCACCCCGATGACCCCATAGGAGAGATTCGCGGCCGCAATTTCCGACTGGAATGGACTGCCCGTCGGCCAGCCGATCAATCTCGCGATCTCATCTGCCATGAAAGCGTGCCCATAGAAACCGAGCAAGCCCATGATCCCGATGTTAAAGAAGATAAGGTAGGCGAGGAGGATGGGAGTGAAGTTTTTAGTTGGATCCGCTCTTTTGGCAACAAACGCATGCAGGGAGGAAAGAACGACAGATGTTATCAGAAGATAGAGAGGAAGCATACGTTACTCCTTCATTCACGGCCAAGAAAACCACATAGCAGAAAAAATAAAAAGAAATTATTGGGTGGGCGCTACCGAGCTATCTGTGATTTTGCTTTGCCAGTCGTTTGTTATCAATGCGCGCCTCAAGCCATACTGTCTAATACCGGGTACGTAGTGCCTGTCCGTATCGAAGGTATCCCATAAATAGACGTGGCGGAAGTAATCCAGTGTTTTTTTAAGACCTTTTCTCGACATGATATAAGAGTGATTTCCCCATCTTTGGCCGATGGTGGTGAAAGAGCTTCCACGGCGCTCGCGTTTTAAAAATTCGCTTAGAGATTTCAGGTTTTGATCAGGCCGCGGACTGTAGTGGTAGGAAGGGTGTCTTTGGCCTGAGCTGCCTAGCATGTCGGGGTCTGTATAAAGCACATCCCAGTCGGGGTCGATTCGTGTTAGTTCGCAGATGAGGTCGGGAAGTTTTTTCTCATCTCCCTTGAACAGGAGATCATCCTCACAAACCCAGATAATCGAAAAGTCTCTGTCCACGGCATCTTGCATGACCGAAAGGTGGCTCAATAGGCAGCCAATCTTCCCCCCGGATAAGCGAACGGGATAGGGGCCGAACATCTCGATTTTGGCCTCTTCGGCAATGGCCCAGCCATCCACAGCACTGAAGCGATTGGTGGGAATACCTCTTTCTTCGAAGAGCTGTTTGACTCGCTCAAACTTTTCCGGCCGGTAATCCAAGTTGATGATATAGACGCAGTCTATTGGATCCAAACCACATGGAGTGATGAGCTCTGCGTGGGGCTTCACGTAATTCAAAGGAGGAGTGTTCTTTTTTTGGAGGTAGGCCTCTGAATTGGTGCGTAGCAAGATGCTGAAGAGCAGTATGATACCGTAGCAACATTTTTTCATAATAAACCGTTCAATGAACAAACTGGTGGATATGACATGTTGTCATGAAATTCATTTTTCGATAAGTGTTATTCAAACAATCGGATTGTAAGAAAATGAAGACTCTTCTACTGGATATCGGGGGCGTAGTCCTGACTAATGCCTGGGATACGGCACAGCGAAAAATTGCGGCGGATGCCTTCAAGCTGGACTGGGATCAGCTGGCTCTAAGGCATGATCTTTTCTACCCAGCGCATGAAGAGGGGAAAATAGGCCTTGATGCTTACCTGAACAGTGTGATTTTTCATACCGAGAGAACTTTTTCCAGGGAGGAGTTCGTAGATTTCATGCGCTCGCTTTCCCAGCCGCTCGAGGGCATGATCCCCCTGTTTACCGAAGTGAAAAAAACACGGAATGTCCGGATTGTTTTTCTCAGTAATGAGGGAAGGGATCTGGCGAACTATCGCCTTAGTCATTACAAGCTCACGGAGCTGGGCGATTTCTTTTTGATCTCAAGCTTTGTCGGAGTCAGAAAGCCGAACCCCGCGATCTATCAAATGGCCAAAGAGCTCACTCAAGTGCCGGCTGAAGACATGCTCTATATCGACGACAGAGAAAACCTGGTTAATGCGGCAACTCTCCTCGGCATTCCCTCCTACCGTCATGAGTCATTCGTGGAAACTAAAAAAAGACTCGATCAGTTTTTTGCATAATTAAAACCCCACTGCTGATTCACTTGCTAGCAATCCTCCCGAGATTTACAATCAAAAACGTTTATTTTCAGTTACATAGTAAAAAGCACGATCTAATTTGGAGATTCAGCATGTTAAAGTACCTGCTCTACACGTTTGTTTTTTTCTCCCTTCCTCTTGCTGCCGAAACGCGCGTGGTGGTTTTTTCCGGAAGCCTGCGAGCTGATTCATGGAATACCAAACTTGCGAAAGAGGCAGCCTACATCGCCTCCAAAAAGGGCGCGACAGTGACCTATTTTGACCTAAATCAATATCCGCTTCCTTTCTTCAATGAGGATATCGAGCGGACGACCGGGATGCCGGAGAACGCCAAGACCATCAGAAGGGCCATTCAAAATGCCCACGCGGTGATTATAGCCTCCCCAAACTATAACGGATCCATGTCGGGAGTTTTGAAAAATCTTCTGGACTGGATTTCGAGGTCTGAAGACGGCAAGGACTCCAGAAGCGTATTTAAGGGCAAGAAAGTGGCCCTTATGAGTGCTTCGACCGGTAAGAGCGGAGGATCCGGGGGACTTGCCCATTTACAATATGTCATTGAAAAAATGAACGGCTCAGTGATCGAGCGCAAAATCTCTGTCGGCAGAGCCGACTCTCAATTTGACGCGGACGGCCATTTAATCCCATCCGAGACCCGTAGCAATTTAGCTAAAGAGATCGAAGAGGCTATTCGCTAGCAAACAGCTTGTCATGGGCGAAAGAGTACCCTTTCGCCTTTAATTTTGAGCTGTCGACAGCCATGCCAATGCCATGAGCGCTAGGCAGCGCAGGATCCCATTTGGGCTGGGGAAGACTAAGCTCTATCGCCAGCTTTCCATATAGCTCCCGTCTTGTCGGATGGGCGTCCATCGTGAGGTTATACGCTCCGTAAACCCCATTTCTTAAGCAGAAGTCGATCGCCCCTATAATATCGTCAAGATGGGTATGATTGGTTTTTTCCTCTCCCGTGCCCGGCATCGGCCTCGTCAACAGGCGAGCAGCCCGGGAAGAGAGATCGCGGCCCGGACCAAAAATCCCCCCCAGCCTCAGAACCGTAACCCCCACTAAAGGGTTCTGAATTCCCAGATAGGTCTCCTCAGTTGCTGCGAGTATGCGCTGATTGTCTGTCTCCGGATGAAGAGGCAAGTCTTCGGTCACCGGAGAGATGTGCGGCTTTCCATACACGGAGATGGAGCTGGTATAGATCAGATGAAGGGGTCTTTTGCGGTGTTGCAGCAGATGAGCGATATCTTCTGCGCTCTTAAGATAGGTTTCAGAATAACCCGTTCCGTCCCTTGGGGCTAAAGTGATGACACAGGCATCGGCTCTTTCAAGCACGGAAGCTAGCTTTTCCGTCTCGGAGGTTTTCATGACAATTGCCTCGTCGGCCATTTGCGCCAAAGCACCCCTCTTTTCTTCCGAGGTAGTGGTAGCGATTAGGTGATACCCTTGCCCTTTCCATAAATTCAAAAGAGCCTGTCCGATATATCCTGAGCCGATCATGGCTATTGTTTTGTCGTCTAAGTCCACACCTGTCCCTTGTGTTTTACGAGCTGCTTTTTTTGATCTTTTGCTGAACCCACTCACTTACTATCTGGATCAGGTTCTCCCGGATTACTTTATAGTGCTCAGGATTTTTTGGAGGGTTGTCAAAGTCGAACGGGGCAGAGCCTGATAAAAGTTCTTCCTTAGAGCATCGATGAGCTAATTCACCTAAACCATCGAAACGAGGATCATAGTTATTGCGGATTAATAGAACTGGGGTTTCCAATCCCAGGCAAGGCATACTGGCGTGCAACCTGCCTGTAACAACACATTTAGCTTTCATGTAACGTTTGAGAAGAGTGTTTGCCAAAGACATCCTTTGTTCATTGGTCAGTTTCAGAAACATCTCATGGTGAATGGAGTGCGTTATCGGAATAACTTTCGCCTTAGTATGAGCGCGCAGGTAATCTAAACACTCTTTATCGAGGTCGACCGCATAGATGATATTCTCGCGTTCATTATAAATATTCTTCAAAGTGAGGGTAAGGCATCCAGAGAAATAGCTGGGGATACCTCGTTTCTGTAATTCATGGAGTGTGGGGTAGTCTCTTGCACCAACAGGTCCGTGGTTTTTCATATATTGCACAGCTTCTTCAGTGAATGCAAAAGGGATAAAGCCATCCGTAAGATGGATCGATATTAGCATTGGATCGATGAAGGGTGAGGGCGGCCACGATTTTAAGGGAGCTGCCACATCAGGCCTATACCAACAGAAATCTTTGGTATGCATGAACCACCCGTTGATGATAGCGTGGACAGGTTCGGGATAAGTAAACTCTCCGATAAATTCCCTGTCGATCGGAACGCTTTTGTCGGGTAAAAACTGTTTGGCAGCTAATGCTTGTATGTCATCTCCTATGTTTAAAGACGTATAGGATACATAACCAAATGCTGCTCCAAGAAAGTTTGTGTAAAATAAAGATATAGTGACGAGAATGGTAATGCTCTTAAGCTTTATTTCCTTAATCCGATTCATTTGACCTCACAAACATATTGCTAAAAATCTCTGGGACACAAACTCTCCCGATCGATTTCAGATCTTTTAGCAAAAACCCTCTTTTTAGGCTTTGGATTTACAACTTATTTTTGCCAAGGCGATGCGGTTCCAATCCAAAGTAAGTCACGTTTTTAACGTTCTCAGCAGTGTGAACAAACTATTTTTTGCTGTTCACATACTTTTTCAGCTCTTCAATCACTCCTAGGTATGGAGCTTCATTCTTGATCCAAAATGCTGTTCCCATTCCAATGGGAACATAGATCTCGATGTAGTTGGGTGGAACTACGATACGTCCATATCCATAAACATCATCTAAATGACGGATATCTTTCGGGGCAACGTCATGTGCGGCGATGATGGGAACGTGCTGAAATAGAGTTTGCACGAGATCCCCACGAATGCAGACGCCGCAATCTACAAAAGCCATGTCAATGTCGTAAAGAGCTGTTTGCTCCCTCACGAAATTGTCAAGGTCGCTGAGGAATGAGGGGTCGATGAGAGCGTAGCTTAAGCGGTGTACAGGCTGATAAGCGCAAGCTCTGTAGACACTGTCCATCCCTAAGTATTTATGGGTGGCCCAGCTGGTGTCGAGACCAGGACCTGCGAAGTAGGCGATGGGTGTCCACTCAGGATAATCTTGGTAAAGCTCTATACAATACTTCAGCCAGTCGGGTCCGCTACCCGGGGTTACGAATTCTACCGAAATGACATTCTCGCTGTTATCGATAAAATATTTGGTTGAAAATCCGCAGCCAAACTCGAGAAACGTTCTGACGTAGAATTTTTTAAACACTTGCTTGATGTGCGCGATATGCTCGGTGTAGCCGGAAGAGCTACCAGTTTCTAATAGAAATTCCTCTGTGATCTCTTCAGCACTGTTGATCCAAGTGGCCTCCGATACATTGGCCAAGAGTGCAAACAGGATCGATAACATTGTGAAACATGTAGTTTTCATTCGAATGCCCCAGTTCATTAACAGACTTTCTTTCTGTACAAAAATCGCTACATAAAATCTAGCGGATAGCTTCGATTCCGAGTAGTTGTTCGAAGAAATATCTTTTTGAGAAACGATCATTGCTAAAAACAGTTGTTTTAAGCATATCACCTTAATAATTATTTTTAACGATGAAGCAGGTCGTATGTTTGTGTCTTGGAGCCATTTTTCTTGCTCCCTTAAGAAGGCGCTGTCCAGCAGTTTTCTTCCCGCGTTAGTGATTTTTGTTTGTCCCGCAGCCTCGCACGCAACCGATAGCAGTACTGTCTATCAAGTGAACGAAAACTTTCGCCAAAATGCCAATGTCCAGGATCTGTCTTTATTCGAAGAGGCAAAAAAAGACAGGGAATTTTTCTGGTCAAAACAGGCTCATAACTTAGATTGGTTTCAACCATGGGATACGGTACTCGAATGGGATCCTCCCTATGCAAAATGGTTCTTAGGTGGAAAGTTAAATGCTTCATACAATTGCCTCGACAGGCACTTAAATGAATCGGCAAGCAAAATCGCCTTGCTTTGGGAAGGGGAGCGCGGTGAAGAGCGGTCAATCAGCTACGATCAGCTATTTAATGAAGTCTGCAAATTCAGCAATGTTTTGAAAAATCTCGGCGTCAAAAAAGGGGATAAGGTTGCCATCTACCTCCCCATGATTCCAGAAGCCGTTGTTGCGATGCTGAGCTGCTCTAGAATCGGCGCTGTACATACAGTTGTGTTCGCTGGTTTCTCCTCTGACTCTTTGAAAGACCGAATTATCGATGCAGGAGCTAAATTCTTAATCACTGCCGATGGGAGCTTTAGGAAAGGAAAAATAGTATCGCTTAAAGAAATGGCAGATCTTGCCCTTGCTTCACCCACACCTGTTGAAAAAGTGGTTGTAGTCAAACATACAGAGGTCCCTGTCCCCATGAACGAAGAGCGGGATTTTTGGTATGATACGCTGATGGCAGACGCTAAGGAGGAGTGTCCTCCCGAATCGATGGATGCAGAAGATGAACTCTTCATTCTTTACACCTCGGGTACCACCGGGAAACCAAAAGGAATCGTTCATTCGACCGGAGGTTATCTACTTGGCGCCACTATGTCTTTACGTTGGGTATTTGATATAAAGCCTGCAGATATCTATTGGTGCACCGCTGATGTGGGCTGGATCACCGGACATAGCTATGTTGTCTATGGACCACTTTCGAATGGTGCGACAGTGTTGCTCTATGAGGGGGCTCCCGATCATCCGGAACGCGACCGTTTTTGGAGATTGATTGAGAAGTATGGTGTCACCATTCTTTACACAGCACCAACTGCTATACGCACGTTCATGAAGTGGGGAGAACAGTGGGTTAAAGATCACGACCTCTCTTCTCTAAGGCTGCTTGGATCGGTAGGTGAGCCGATCAATCCTGAGGCATGGGAGTGGTACTACACTCACATAGGGCGTAAAAATTGTCCTGTTGTAGATACTTGGTGGCAAACAGAGACAGGAAGTATCATGATCGCCCCGATTCCGGCACTACACCCATTGAAGCCAGGAAGCGCAACGAAGCCGTTGCCTGGTGTGGATGTGGCGATCGTCGATGAAAAGGGCGACAGTCAAACATCTGGTTTTTTAGCGATCACTACACCTTGGCCATCGATGCTACGAGGCGTGCACAACGATCCGGTTCGCTACCAAAGCACCTACTGGAAAAAGTGGGACAAAGGCTATTACTTCACAGGTGATGGAGCAAGCATCGACAACGATGGATATGTTTGGCTCTCAGGTCGCATCGATGACGTGATCAATGTCTCAGGTCACCGTTTGGGAACTATGGAGTTAGAAAGCGCTCTGGTAGACCACAAAGCAGTAGCTGAAGCTGCTGTCATTGCTATCTCTCATGAAATTAAAGGGCAGGCGATAGTGGCTTTTGTCTCTGTTAAGGAAGATGTATTCAACCATCCGGGACTAGAGGATGAACTCAAACAGCACGTCGTGAAAAAAATCGGTGCTATCGCAAGACCGGAAAGAATCATATTTATATGCGAGCTACCCAAAACACGAAGTGGAAAAATCATGAGGCGTCTTCTGAGGGACGTAGCCGAGGGAAGGGTGATTGGTGACACAACGACCCTGTCCGATCCTTCTGTGATCGAAGAAATAAAATTGAAGTATCAAGAGGACTAGATTTAACAAAAATCGATAGCTGCTCAAACAAGCTATTTAACCGTAAGTAAAAGACTATATGCTGAGTTATGTGATTAATTTTCTATTGGTTGTCATGTGTCTGTTCCGGATGGAGATATCGTCAAAGGAACTAGATTATGAAGCGATGGATGAAAAGGAAATCGAAGCAGGAATTGATTTTGAATCAACCGAGCCACTTTTTATTTCTCTAGGCTCCATTTGTAGAACAGCTTCCTCTTTGAAGGAACAGGGTCTGAGAAAGGCCTCTTTTCCTTTTGACTGGTATTTGAGTGTCGATGGCGAAAAAATGATCGAAATCATTAAGGATGATTTTCGATATTTTTTTAATAGAAAATATTTAACTCCTTTTGTTACAGGAGTGCTGCTGAACACCTACTATCACTTTGAATTTAGCCATGAAGGAATTTGGGCGAATGGACTAGTAAACGATCAGTTCATCAAGTTTTATGAAAAATATTACAGAAGAATTGAGCGATTCAGGAAGCTTGGCCAATATCAGGGGAAGCTTTTTTTTGTAAGGAGCGCTTGGCCGCTCTCAACCCATCCTAATTATGCCTTTTCAGACCAAGGTAATTTGGATATTTCCCTAGAATATGCTGAGAGGCTTCATACAACATTACAAAGCCGATTCCCAAAATCTGATGTGTACTTGATCATTCAAAACGGCAGGGCTGGAGAGCAAGACGATGAAGTGGTGATGGTCGGAAAAATAGCAATGGTAAGAAAAACTCTTTGCAGCTATCAAAGTGTTGCTTCGATTTTAGCTGAATAGCAAACCACGAAATCGCTTGTAGTGATTCTATGGGCTTCAATTTTTAGTGGTTGTGATTACGATCTGAATACGTTTCAGTCGATGAAAGATATCAATCAAATTTCAATGATTCCGAGGAAAAGCATGAATATTTTAATGATCTTTTTTTGCTTGTTAATCTCACCCGCCATCGTTTGTGCGGATGTGATCGACTATTTAAAACCAGCTCCCAACAAAGAGGGGGTGCACAGCATCCGGAACATTGATTTTATCTACATGATCAACCTGGATCGCAGGCCTGAAAAATTTGCCCGATCGGCAGGACAGCTTAATACTTATGGAGTGTTTCCCTACCGTTTTTCTGCAGTCAACGGCTGGGAGTTAACTTATGAAACGTTAAATAAATTAGGGATCAAGTACGAACCGGGGATGAAGCAGGGAATCTGGGGGACTTGCTATTTTGCCGAAAATAACGGCACCCCTCACCACGAAGTCATGCACGTGCCGGGCAGAAACTATTTCAGCCATTGCATGTCGCGTGGAGCGATCGGGATCGTCCTGAGTCATTTGTCGATTCTTAAGGACGCTTTAGATTCCGGTTACGAAACCATTTGGGTCATGGAAGATGATGTGGAAGTTATTCAGAATCCCAACAAAATGTCCGATCTGATCGACAAGCTCGATGCACTGGTAGGCAATAAGAAGTGGGATATACTTTTCACAGACCAGGACACCAAAAACAAGCATGGCGATTATATTCCATGTCTCGGATATGCCTTAAGACCCAACTATGATCCGCAGAATCCTGAGCGTTTCGCCACGAGAGAAAATGTCAGCCATGAATTTAAAAAAATCGGCGCACGCTACGGTGCTTATTCCATGATCGTCAGAAGGTCCGGCATGCAAAAGATCTTATCTTTCATCAACACTTACAAGGTGTTCTTGCCCTATGATATGGAGTTCTATCTTCCCAAAAGCATTCGTATGTATGCGGTGAGGGAAGATGTCGTCTCTACTTTTATTGATGCGCAGTCAGACAACGGCGCTCCCAACTACAGTAAGAAGTAGGAAGGCGTGGAACATGTGATACCCCCATCGCATGTTCCACTTCGATAATAAGTGGGATCTCCGGGTTAATCCCTAAAATCTGACAGTACCTTTTTGATATTCAGGTGCTCAAATCCTGCACTACAACCACACCATTTCAAAATGATGCACGAAAATCCTTTAAGGGATTCCTGCTAAATGGTATTTGATTACTCACCATTTTTTTTAAACGCGTATGTGGGAGTAGTCTTTATGGATTTACATGGAGTGGAGTTTGCGATGCCGGCATCGCATTATGAACAGGTCGTCACGGAGAGGCATAATGCCCTTACCGGCTACAAGGTTAAATGGAAAGCCTTTCAGGCGATGGATGGACTCGAGGGGTGGTGCAGCAAGGAAAAAGCCTCCGTTTTGATCGATATGTGTCTTTTGCTGAAAGCAAAGACTGTCGTGGAAATCGGCGTTTACGGTGGAAAGTCCTTAGTTCCAATGGCATTTGCCTTAAGGGAGCTTGGCACCGGCGTTGTGATTGGGATCGATCCTTGGAGCAGTGCCGAGTCTGCAGTCGGCATGGACGGGGTGAACCACGACTTCTGGAGCAATCTCGACCATGAAAGAATTTATCAGGGGCTAATCGAGAAGATCAAAAAGTATGATTTAAACAACAACGTTATACTTCTGCGAGAAACATCCGAAGCGGCAATGCCCATTCCGGACATTGACATCTTGCATATCGACGGAAACCACTCGGAAGAGACATCCCTAATTGATGTCTACAAATGGGTGCCGTTTGTGAGAACGGGCGGATTGATCATTTTTGACGATGTGAACTGGGCGACAACTAATAAAGCGACAGCCTGGCTCGACGCGAACTGCATCAAATTCGCTGAATTCCACGGTGACAACATCTGGGGTATCTGGATTAAGCGCTAAATTTCTTAGGGCACCTCGAGAGATTTTCGAGGTGCCTTTTTTTACTTCACGCTCGACATGGACTGGAGGACTTTGTCTTTGTCCATCGTCACAACCCACACCTGGTGGTCATCTTTTCCAAGAGCCATGATGATTTTATTGCCTCGGATAGCAAATCCCCCGGGGAAGACCACTCTTTTCCCATAAGCAGTCGGTTTATAAAGGTCGGGATGGATCAGGGGGCTTTTATTCATCTTGGTGATGTGAAAGGGCGGGTCTTTGGAAAATGTGTAGGCGGCCATGAAGTAGTGATACATCAGTTTACCGTTGGAGTAGAGGCTTGGCATCTCTTTGGATGAGTGGAAAAATGCTAGATATTCTCCATCGACAAGTTCTGCGGGAGTGCCTCCGCGCATGGAGCCGAAAACCCACTTGATAGGGGCCTTTGTTTCATAAACGCTCTGGCACACTCCGGTGTTCATATTGACGAGCAGCACTTCGTGGGGATTCAGGGAGTACGACATGAGCAGGTTACCCTGATATTCAAAAGGCACCCAGTTCTTTTGCCAGAGGACATTGTCCCATTTACCCTGGTGGATGATCTTCAGAGGCTTTCCTAAGCAAAACCTACCTCCAGTGAAATCCACTTTGGCAATGTACATATCCCGGCGCTGATCGGCGCTTATTCCTAAGAATTCCATGTTGTCGTTGTAGATGACCCACAGAGATCCCTGAAACCGGAAGAGCCGGGCATCTTCAGCCTGCGAAGGGATGGGATGGGTTTTTGTTCGGGTAGGCAGCTTCTGTGGAAGGCTTTTCAACGTGAAGTCGTCATGGAGATAGACCATATAGATATCGGAGAAGGACGGATTCCCCAGCGGATCGGGCAGGTAACGAAACGAAAGCAGTAAACCTTGCTCGGTATCGATGAGCGAAGGATTGAACGCATCTTTGAATCCGGGTATGCGTATTTCCTTAGCATCGATAAAGATGCCGTCGGTAATGGCATCCCTCCTAAAAAAAGTCTCAGCGGGAGGATGGCTGGCCATATCGCAGCACGATATGCCGGTGAAAAAGCAGAAGATGGCTGTCAAAATGTGTTTCATGAGCGGCCTTTTTAGTCTTTTAAAACAGATTGAAAACGTAAATTACGCTCATGGCTTTTCTGCTATGAGCTTCTCTTTCGTTGTTGGCACTCGTCTTGCCAATGGTCAGCATATGCGCCGGTGTGTTGACGGCTCCGATTTTCCGTTCGGAGAAGAGCATTCAATCCTGCTGAAGGGAGTGAAATGAAAATACGGGCCAGTCAACTTATCTTGAGGTGCGGCCTGGGAATTTGAATGAAGGACACACCTCTTTTATACCGAATCAAATTGAAGTATTGGCCTTTGGCTTCGTCGGGTTTATACCGAAATTGTCTCAAAATTTGGGATGTGGGCTTTGAGAAAGCCTCGGGATTGAATGATCGCAAGTCACCTCATATTTCTAATATTAGATGACTTTGTATCTTTCAATCGCGAGAGCGTTCTCTTTGCCAAAAGCCAAATTTTGAGACACTTTCGGTATACTTAAGAATTTTCGTTCTCACTCGCGCCTTGCCTCTCGGCAATGGTCGCTCGCTCCGGACAAAAATTCTTAAGGCCCTCCTGGCCAAATTTCCAATTCTTCAAGTTGTTTCGGTATAGCTTCTTCATGGGAAGGTGCGAAGTCGCTTTTTTAAGGTGCTTAAAGCCTTCGCCATCCATGGGAGTTCTTAAGTTTTATTTCGGTCGATCGATAGTTATAAGGGTGTATACAATTTTGGTTTTCCATGCTACCTTCTTTTCCATTTATCGTAAAAGAGCAGTTGCTTATGGAATGCTTTTGGAAGGGTTTTTTCTTAGTTTGCGTCATGGCAAACACCTCTCTGACGGGGGCGATGGATGCCGATACGGTCAGGCAGCTCATCAATGAGGATCCTGCGTTGAAGAGCGCGCAGGTCGGTATCAGCATAAAAGCTAAAGACGCGCCGGAACTTTCGGTGAACGCAGAAAAACGCTTCATCCCCGCTTCCGTCACCAAGCTAGTCACGACGGCTTTGGCCTTAGATGAGCTTGGAGGAGAGTTTCAATTTATAACCAAAGCAGCGATGGATGGGACTCTTAAGGGAGGCATCCTTGAAGGAAACCTCTATCTCATCGGCGGAGGGGATCCTTCTCTAAACCAGCGAGGAATAGAGAGTCTTGCCAGCCAAGTTGCCGCCAGCGGCATCCGGGTAGTGAAAGGAAGCGTCTTTGCTGACGTATCCCTGTTTGGCAGCGAAACCTTTCCGACAGATCTGGAATGGGCGGATCTGCAGGAAGGTTACGGTGCGGAAATCTCCCCGCTGTCATTCAATGACAATTATGTCACCGTCGTTGTCAACCTGGCGACAGGGGAGCTGCATTGCCGGGAACAACTTCCCTACTGCTCAATAGAGGGCAGCGTCGACAGGGCGGAAGAAGGATCTCCTCTAAAGTACAAGAGGGAATTTCTCGCAAATCGCGTCGAGGTCTATGGCGGCTTAGGAAAGGGCGAGGGAGTCGAGGAAATCAAAATTGCAGTCCATAAGCCCTCGGAATACGCGCGGCAAGCGTGGATCAAAGCTTTGAGCGATGTGGGTGTGCAAATTCATTTTGGTGATGAGCCCGGAGGAGATAGAACTTTCCTGGCATCCCTGGCCTCGCCCACGCTCGCTAATCTCTTAAGGGAAGTGAATCATCAAAGCAACAACCTCTATGCCGAGACGATACTCAGGTATATAGCCAAAAGGCGCTACCCGGACCTCTCTTTTGAAGAGGCAGAGTCCCGCGTATTGCAAGAGTACCTGCACAAGCTGGGGGTGGAGCGAAGCGAGTTTGTCTTGCGGGAGGGCGCCGGTTTATCCCGTCATAATCTTTTGACTCCCAAGATCGTCGTCACGCTGCTAAAACGTAAGGTGGAGAGTCCAGAGGGGAGTGATTTCCTGAACGTGCTGCCGGTCGCAGGGCAGGATGGAACGCTGCAGAAACGCTTTAGCGAGCTCAATGCCGGCCTTGTCATCAAGGCAAAGACAGGCGGCATGGAAGGAGTGACCAATCTCGCCGGCGTTGCAGAAAGTAGTGCCGGAATAAGAATTCTCTTCTGCATTTTTGTGAACGGCTCGACCAAGACCTATAAGGAGACAGCCGCCTCGCTTGACGCGCTGCTCCTTAAAATTCTGAACTCCTACGGAGAAAATAGCGCAAATACCCGGGCAGGAAATCCGGAGGCTCCCGCGACTTTGGGAAAGGCAGCGATGACCATGCCGCCGGCTTGATCGGCGCGGTTTAAGTTTGCCATCATCTCAATCTGGTAGAGATTTCTCGACAGAATGTAGTGTTCGGCGGCAAATCCGGATGCGGCGCCTGAAAGACCGGGGTCGGTATCGATTGTTTCATGTCCAATGGCAGCCACCGCCCGCTCTTCTACAAGAAAGCGCAAGGCGTCCAGGCTCCAGCCCGGTGTTCTCTGCCTTCCTTCTCGGTCCAAGTTTACAAATCGCTTCTGGTCCGGCCACCGCTCACTCCAGTCAGAGCGCATAGCAACAAAAGCTCCCTCAGGGATTTTTCCGAAGCGCTCCTCATACTCAGCGATATCACCGGTGGTGAGAGCGTAGTCGGAATCGGCCTTCACTTTTGCACTGACGTCGATGACGGCGAGTGGCAAAATCATATCCCGGACATCGATAGCGTCGAGGGTCTTTAACCCATCGACAAAGTGGGAGGGGGCGTCCGCGTGGGTGCCCCACTGTCCTTCAAAGTGAAAGCGCTGGACGCTGAAGCCGTCACGGGCAGTTTCGGCGACTTGCTCCTTTTCCATCGGCACAGCCTTGGAAAAATGGGGTATCTCAACGTCCATCGGATGGGTTAGATCCACAAAGCGGCTATTTTTCAGCCTTTCAGCCAACGTCCAGTATGACACAGGATCCTCTCCTTAGGCGGCCAGTTTAAGCGCGATGGCGGCGGTGACCGGCCAGTGCGATGTTTTGAATCCCATAAAGTAGCCTGCAATGTTCACGGCTGTCAATAAGATCAGTGCCGGATACACCGTCTCCAGGATCGGGCCGAGGAAGCTGGCGATGCCGCCGAAATCCAGGGTAGAGACCAAAAAGCCGATCAAGAGGGTCAGGCTCAGTGAACGGGCGTTGCCGATTCTGTCTTTGGCGATATCATAGCGGACAAAGTCAGCAAAGAGAACCGTAAGCACGATCGCGGTGGTAAGGCATGCGAGAGTGACGGCTGCGGCAACCACGGGAGCGGCGTAGGGTCCGAGCGTCAGCAGGGCGACTTTACCCAGCATTTCCTTGGGTTCCACTCCTGACAGCTCGCTGCTGTAGAAAGAACCCAGCATGACGAGGAGAAAATAGACCGCGCCGAGCAGGCCGGCTCCGATGAGCGACGACTTGAAAAACAGGTTGAGCGAATAGTTTTTCGCGGCGCTGTCGTCCCGTCCTTTCAGGTGCGAAATGATAAACGTCGAGAAGAAGAAGGCGGCGAGGAGATCCATGGTCTGATAACCTTGGAAGAAGCCGTTAGTGAAAGCGGGAAGCGCTTCGCCGGATACTTGAACTTCCGCTTTTCCGCCGATGTAGCCAAAATAGGCGATCGTGGCGATCGCGGCCAGGAGGAATGGAGTCAGGTAGGCTCCCAGGACGCTGACGATTTTATGTTTATTGTATGTCAGGACGAAGATAAGCAGGCAGAGGGCTAAGCTTGTCGGCACAAGCGGCAGCCCGGGGAAAAGCAGCTGCAGTGCTCCATGAGCGACAGTCAAACAGCGTGCCAGCACACCGAATGGGCCCATCAGGGCGAGCGAAGCGAAGCTGAAGAGGAAGATGCCCGTTTTTCCAAAGCAGCTGAAAAAACGTTTGGGGTCTCCCTCATAGAGGATCATGCCGAAAACACCAAGAAACGGAACCAGCACACCCGTCAGGATGATTCCAAGCGCCGCCTCAGGGAAGTGGCCGGCGCTCTCTTTGCCGACCTGTAGGGGGAAGACCAGGTTGCCGGACCCGAAGAACATCGAGAACAGGGCAAAACCCGTTGTTAACATTAAAGAAAATTGTTTCATAAAAAACCTAACTCTATTTAAGGGATGATCACTTCCCGAGACTGTTGTCTCTAGGGGATTATACTGACGGATGTGCGTTATTCGGGGGGTGCTCTGCTCTCTTACGAGCAGATAATAGAAATAATGGAGATAGAGCGAGCGGAAGCGGCTCTTGAGTTGGACTGCTGAAGTGAGTAGTAAGCAGTAGTTTTCATGGTAGGGTCATTTAACTTTAAAAGGGCAAGTATAGCAAAAATGTAGCTTCTTGGCAATTAGAGATTAGAACCCGTGGCAAGAAAACGCCGGCGCGTGTCATCCATCACTGGATGACACGCACTATTAGCTTGCTGCCTCTTCAAGTGCGGCTAAGGCAGTGGCATCCTTTGCGAGCAAGACGACAGGAAGATCGTGCGGCATCACGATGTATTTTTTGTCCAGGTACCGAGTGGTGGTTTTTGCTAGCTTGACTGATCCAGCCACCTCCACCAAATCCGGGCCGAATTGAATCTCATGGTATACTGCAGCTCCTTCAGCCTTGCGCTTAAGTCCTAGATTATTCTGCACTACACCCGGCTCTACACCAGCCAAAATTTGTCCGGTGTTAAAGCAGTAAACTTCACTGCCGTGAATGGCGCCGACAAGAGCCGACAGAAGCCCACCCACGCCTGAACCGGTGGTAATGATCCTCTCGCTCGCTTCGACATGCTGTTTTTTTAATTCCGTGAGGTAGCTGTCGATCGCTTTGACGGCTGAGAGGAACGTTGGATAGGGGAGTGCGCCGTCCGGCATCTTGATTGCTTTCGCTGTCGCTAGGGCCGCTCCCTTCGCCAGACCGGCTGTCGCTCCAAAGGCTGTCCCTGTCAGCCAGAGCGCTCCTCCAATGAAGAGTGCGACCGGAGGAGCAGCTACGCCCCCAGCGGCGAGGGCCATGGTAGTGGCCACTCCCATTCCGGTCGATACGGCGCCGCCGATGATGGCTCCATGGCCAGCTTCCGCGATGATCTGACCGGCCGGACTCTTGCCGCTGGGCGTTAGCTCGGCGCAGCCTGCAGTCAAGAGCAGGCTGAGCTGCTCTTTTTTAAGCTCATACTCCTTTGTCTCTTTGAGATAGGCGTTCACTTTACCGATCGCCAGCTCCAACTCGTCGTGGGATTGCAGCGGGCAAATGTGGAGATGAGCGATCGCTTCCTGAACATCTTTGATGAGATTTCCAGTTAAATCGGGGCATTGGATGGCGATGACCACTTCATCGCCTCTCCGGAGTGCCCGGACTTGGATTCCCGGCGGCAGTTGAATGCCCAGCTGATCCGGAGTAGGCAGCGTGGAGTGATTTTGGCTAAGATCATCTATTAGACCTGCAAAGGCTGCCATGCAGCGTATTTTTTGCGTTTCACCGCAGACGCTGTCTTTAGGCTCTATCAACTCGCTTTCATGAGCTGCAGAACTCTCCAATGATCCCAAGCCGGCACTACTGCAAGCGGTGGCGCTTGCCAGGCTGATCGATTGGGAGACTTGCTTTTGCAAGGCTACAAGCGTGTCCAAATCCTTAGAGGTCTCTAAATTGGGTTCATCCGGAAAGAGGCAGGATGCGGAGGTCATATCGATAGTGTCATCCGAGGCCTTGAGAGCCATGCGACCCTCCGGAATGGGTTTTAAGTCTGAGATCGAAGCAGCTTCAGGCAGAGTGCTTGTTTCTTCGAATAATTTATCCAGGTCCCACATCGCGTCATCCGAGGACGGTAGGGACGCAGAAGGCGTTTCTTTCTCTCCGCTCGTGGTGCATGAGGCGTTATGGACCGGTGGCATTCCATTCGATTCAATAAGGGTTCGCGGTCCGGTGCGATGGGCGGCGATTGTGATTTCCCTTTTTCTTGGAATAGTCTGCTGGGTTGTGGCGCTTCTTTGCTGCCACTCTCTGCTGTCACTCTCCGAGTCGGAGGGCGTCCTGTCCGGTTTATCGGCTTCGATTTTCTTGACGTAGTGGTTGACGAGCAGGCGGAAAATGGCCGCTGTACCGATCAGTACCGTCGCGAGCGCTGCGATGATTGTGATGGCGACCGTGATGATTTTTTGGGAGGTTTTCAACTTCTTAAAGTCCTCAAGCGCATGGTAGCTGCTGCTTAACGGATTCAATAATGTGATAGTCTGCATTGTGTCAAAGTCCTTTCTGAGTGGTTCTCTTGCCGACATTCTGTCGGCTTTGTATTAATATTTCATGAACTGAACGTTAAGTATATTTAAATAGGGCAGTCTCCTTATCTGATGGACCTCAAAGAGCAAATTTTTGAGGCCCTGTCGGGTTAAGGGGCTCTAATTCCTGTCTGCTAAATAAATAATATTTTCTTGTGGGCACACAGGCACATGCTGTAAAACGCCCTGAATTAACTTGATGCCATGATGGGAAAGGGGCTTGTTGTACACGCAAGCGGGGATTCCCTCAAAGTTTTCAAGGAAGGTTTTTTTTAGCCTGAGAAGCTTCAAAGGCCCATCTCGCGCGCCCAGGTTGCCGATAAAGTCCGCCTCCATGCAGATGCTGCGGTAGTCAAGTTCCGGGTTTAACTTGCGCTCAAGTCCCAGATTTCTGACAACGTGTTCCACCTCGTCCAGCCTGACGCCCGGCCCGTTAAATGAATAGGCCTTTTCGGCATGCATGAAGCCGATCACTCCTGAGAGATATCCGGCAAGAGAGTGGCCTGTTGTGATCAGGGTGTCGCCCTCCCTGATCATGCCCTCTTCTTTTAATTTCATGATGTAAGCATCAATCTTTCGTATGTAATTAGCGGTAGTCTGGTAGCCATCCGCGAGTGTAATGATCTCCGTGGCATTGGACGCGACCCCTTTGATTAGACCTGACATCGTGCCTATTAATGCCGCCGCTGGTGCAGCGATCGCGGCGGCTGGCAGCGATCGCGGCGGCTGGCGCGGAGACGATAAGGACACTTGCTCCCAGCACCATCCCGCCCAATCCACCGAGAGCGCCGCTTTTTGCCGATTCCTTGCCGACTTTTGCCGCGGTGGAGAGCATCCTTGCTTTATCATCATCACCGATGGCCCGGCTGGTGATCAAGGCTGCGAGAAAATTAAATTGCTCCGGGGGGATGTTATAATTGTAGAGGTCAAGGACGCGTTCTCGAACGGCATTTATCGATCCGATTAAGTCCTCGTTGGTTTTGTGGCGGCCGATCCCCATATCGGCGATCAGGTTGGCGGCCATGGTCGCACTGTCTTGGTTCAGCTCCGTGCCACGCATCGCGATGATGATTTGGCTTCCGTCTCGGAATGCCTGGACGGCAAGACCGGTCGGGAGTTTTATGCCCATTTGATCTGGCGTCGGCAATAACTCGAGTGGGGTGTCGAAAAACGGCTGTACCCGCTCAAGGTTGTCGATGTGTTGATACATCAAACCAGCGAGGGAGGCCATTTGGAGAGCAGAACGTTTTTCTTCTTCGGAATGAAAAGAGTTGTACTGTTTCAGCATTTGCATCGCCAGGTCGTTTTCCAATAGGAGAATTTCACGATCCGTAAGGTCGGAGGGTGCTGCCTGGATTTGAAGCGCCGCTTCGCTGGCTTCCTCTACGCTGCGAGCCACTTCTTCTACCGGAGATTGCTCCTCTCTATTTTGAGGGGCGGGAGACTCGGCGTCTTTGGCGCCGCGCTTAAAAAAACTGGATATGTTGGGGAAGGAAAACATAATAAATACCTATTAAATTAGTAATAACGAGGTAATTATATATTGAACGATCATTTAGTTCAATAAACAATTTGTCTTTCCAATTGGACGCGATAATACGTTGACTTACCCTGGTGCTCGAGCGCGCGTAAACGGAGAGGGATTTATGGCGGAAGTGTCTTAAAAGTTGGTGAAGACCGGAACCGCGCCGGTGCAGGAGATGTGTGTGTGTCTACTAACTAAGCGAAGCTCTCTACTCTACGAGCAGGTGTTTTAGGGCTTCCCGTCTGCCCGGAAGCAAGATCATGTAGATGTCACTGTCATCACTATAGAGGATTTCTTGCGCGTACCGGGCAAGAGGCGCATCGCCATATTTTACCTCTTCGCTATCGATCAGAATGCACTGCCCCTGCTCATTGATAAGGTAATAATCGCCTTGCCCCATGCCGAAATATTCAAAAGCTGAGGCTCTTCGGCCCGTTTGTTCGGCGATGACTTTGAGTATATCACCGATTTGGTCGATCCAACCCTTGGTCTCGTGAGGATTTTCCCTTTCAAACGATTCATAAAATTCGATTTCACGTTTGTTTAAATCGATCAAGGGTTCGCTAAATTCAGCTACCTTACATACCTTAGCGGAAGAGGTGCTTCTCGCTTCGTCCTTGGCATCAAGAGGGCAGTAGCCGGCGGCCAGGCGCCGAAGGTCTTTTCGAACAGCGTCCATGCAGAGTGATTTGATGATATAGGCGCCTAGCGTCAACGGTAGTAGCAGCAAGGCAGCCAGTCCGCACAATAAGCGGATTGCCAGACCGTGCGTCGCATGGGTTATTTGCATTTTTTCATGATGATTCTTATGCCAGGTGATGGTGCGTCCCTGGAGCGCAACAGAGAGAGGTGTCAGGATGAAATCCGCTGCTCGCGGCAGGAAGGGCTGCCTGGGGTAAATCGCCTGGTCGAGCGCCGCTATGCTATAAAATGTTGCGTTGTTTGCCTGCATGCCATCTCCTTGCTGCAAAGCAAATATATATAGAACGATCATTTATTGCGATGGGTTTGTCTGCTAGTGTGAAAGACGCGGCTGCAGCGATCGCAGCCGCAAAGGCCGGGGCTACTGCCTCATGGCAGCCGCCAGAACTTCCCTTCTGCCCGGCATGAGGAGGGTGAATTGATCGAATGATTCATCGTAGACTATCTCACGGGCATATTCGATAGTTGGGCCCTTACCGTATTTTAGGTCTTCGCTGTTAATGACACGGCATTGACTCGCGAGGTCAAGGTAGTAATAGTCGCCTTGACCCATTCCAAAATATTCAAAAACACGGATGTTTTTGGCCGTTGTCGCTGAAATTTTTTTGATCAATTCACCGATTTTTTCGATCCATGCTTTTACTTCCTGTCGATCTGACCTGTCGAAGAATTCGTAAAATTCGATTTCTTGCTTTTCGATGTCGACCAGGGGTTCGCTGAAATTTTCCAACTTCGTCAGTGGCATGCCTTCACTGAAAAAATTGCTAACTGGGATTTCATCCAACTCTTCTTCAAGACCGCGATCGGAGATTAAGTGGGACAGATCACGCTTGATATCATCGGCGCATACCCACTTGATAAGGTAGGCTGCTCCGATTCTTGGGAGCAGCCTGTCTGAGAAGGCGCTAGTCGTTGATCTCTTCTACTTTGGGCCCCTCTTCCTCGCGGGCTTTCAGCAGCAGCACCGGAAAATTTGGCGTCTTGGGTATTGAGTGGACAGTGGAGTTTTCGAGTATTGCGTGCATTAGCATAATGCCGTGGTGAGAGAGCGGATCACTGTAGGCGCAAGCAGGCATCGTCTCATAAGGCGCGTTTAGGGTGATCGGTAAATAGAGTTTGCGGCCGCATACTTCCCTTTTTCCTAAATTGCCAATGATATCGGCTTCCATCACGACAGAGTGATAAGTGCACTCCGTAGAGATCTTACGGCTGATTCCTAAGTTCTCCAGAGTCTTGATAACGTCCCTGTCGATTAAAACCCCTGGACCATTGAATGAAAAAGCTTCATCAGCGTGGATGAAGCCGATCACTCCCGCCAAAAAGCCGGCGAGGGAATGCCCCGTGGTGATCAATGTGTCCGTGTTGCGGATTTTTGTTGCTTTGAGCTGAGTGATGTAGTTGTCCAAGGTTTTGAAGTAGGATTGCAGTGTAGGATAGCCATCCGCTACCGTCAGTCCTTTGGTGGCCAGGGTTTTTCCGGCTCCTATGCTGCCGCCCAGCGCGCTGCCGGTCAATAGCGCACCGAAGGCTAGAGCGATAGCGACAGGCGGCGCAGCCATCCCAACAGCTACCAGCGCGCCAGCCACAACACCTCCGGCTCCGCCGGCGATGCCACAGCCTATCGCTGCATCCTTGCCACTCTGTAGGGCCATCTCTTTGCCTAATGAAATCACCCTTTCCGTATCAGAGTCGCCGGTGATACGCTGGTTAACAATCGATTCAAACGTGCTAATCAAACTCTCGCCGATGTCATAGCCATAGAGTTTTTTAAGTTTAGCTGCCACTTCGCGCACAGAGGAGATCAGGTCTTCGTTCGTCTTGTGGCGACCGATGCCAAGGTCGGCAACTAAGTTCGCCAGCATAGTGGAGGCATCCAGGTTAAGCTCAGTGCCGCGCATGGCGACAATCACCTCGTCACCGTGACGGAATGCTTGAACGCGAAGTCCTTTAGGGCATGAAATCCCGAGATCGCAAGGGGAGGGTAGCATAATCAGTCCCTTGGGAAACAGGGAGGCGATCCCCTCGATCTCTTTAAAATCTTTGTACATCAGGCCGGCCAGGGCGGCCATCTGCAAAGTTGTTTCCTTTTGGCAATGCGACGGAAAAACATTTTCGGAGCCGATGGCGAGCAAGGCTCTCTCTTCATTGGCTGCGCTTTCCTCGAGTGTGACAGAGGAGGTCATCTCTTTGACCTCTTTGTCAGAGAAAACGTCTTGCGAGCATTGCGAAGCAACCTCAGTTGTTAGATGCGTTTGCCCGATAGCGGTAATTTTAGAATTTTCACCGGTAATCGTCCCGTTCGTCTCAGGGGGTGTAGCCCCTGTTTGAGTTGGGTCTTGGATTTCAGATTTGGAGAAAAAATTTATTATAAACGACATCTTTATACCCTATTTAAAATTAACTATTGGATTGTATAGTAATAACTGGTTGATCTCAACTAGAATCAATTGTCTAGAGATTAACTTAAATATAGTTGTCGAGATTGAAATTAATGTTAGTTTGTAAAAAGACACAGGTATGGCGAATTTAAAGGGAAATTGATACTCTGGCGGCTATCGATTTGAAATTTTGAGACACTTTCGGTGTATATTTTGAGGATAGTGATGTTTCTCCTTAAGTTAGTTTTATCCCTTTTGTGTGTTGCTTACTCCGCCCACTTGTCAGGCGCTATCAAAGCGGGAGTGGGTGAGGCGGTGATGACGCCCCCGGTCGGGACTCCTTCTGCCGGTTATGCAATGCGGAAAGGCGAGGGAATGGCAGGGGAGCACGACCCCTTGCTCGCAATCGCTCTCTACCTTGAAGCAGATAAAAAAGTGGTTTTTTGCAGCGTGGACTCCCTAGGATTTTCGCACGTCATGGCAAAAGAGATTATCGGCAGAATACAGCAGATTCCGGGGCAACAGGAGACTCTTGTCTTGATCGGATCTTCCCATACCCACTCGGGGGGCGGTGGATTCCTTGACATGCCTCCCATCGGAGAGGTCCTCGCTGGAAAATATGATCCGCACATCACTCAATTTTACATTGACAAGACGGTGGAAGCTATAGAGCTTGCGATTCGTAACCCCCAGGAGGCCAGAGTTGGTATCGGCTACGGTGAGGTAAACTTAAGTAAATACAGGGGCGCATGGCCAGAAAATGTGAAACCGCTACCGGAGGTGGCTCTCATCAAGGTAGAGACGAAAGAGGGGCGCCCGCTGGCCGCGGTCTTTAACTATCCGATGCATCCTACCATCCTGGGAGCGGATAACAGGCTTTTTTCTGCCGATTTTGTCTCGTCTGCGAGAGAAGAAATCAAAAAAGAGCTGGGGCCGGAGGTGAAAGCGATCTATTACAACGGAGCCCAAGGCGACATCATCCCCGCTGAGAGGGAGAGCACCTTTGCTGCCCAAGAGAGGGTAGGAAGGGCGCTTGGAGAGGAAGTTGTGGCTATTTG
>NZ_CWGJ01000011.1:163380-364530 GCF_900000175.1 Estrella lausannensis | reverse complement strand
CCGGCTGCCGATGACAATCTCACAATTGCCTCAGCTTCCCTATTCTACACTCTGGAGCCGAAGCCAACCCCGCTCGGATTAAAACTTCCGATCAAAGAATATACAAGTGAGTTGCATGCACTGGTCCTAAATAAGAAATATGGATTTGTGACAATTCCGGGAGAGCTCTCCTGCCTCTATGACAGCGCTTTGAAAGTCAGGGGAAAAGAGTTCGGCCTAACGCACGTTTCAATACTTGGCCTCGTTAATGATGCTCATGGTTACATTATCACCCCGGATTCGTGGCGGCACAAAACGCAAGAGTCCGATCTCTCCTTCGGCGGCGAAAAATATGGCGATGAAGTCTTTGAGAAGGCCTTCTCACTTTTAGAGAGCGCGGCCCATTAAGGCGCGCTCTTCCCGTCATCCACACGATAAGAGACTTTCCACAAACTAAAAAGCGTTCGAAAACCATTTACAGCTGAAGCTGGATGCTGTACTGTTTTTTTTAAAAGACCGCTAAATACAGGAGCTTATCGTGAAAAAAACAGCTTGCTTCGCCGCATTTTTGACCGCTCTTACCTTAATTTCTGAAGCGGAAGCTAAGACAATCTATGTTGAGCAGGCAGTGCCGAATTATGTCATGGTAGAAGAGCAGCCTCCTGCGGATTTGACAGAAGAGATCGTCGAAAGTCCGGGCCCCGACTACATTTGGCTTAAGGGCCACTGGAGATATGACAAAGGATGGGTATGGGCAAGAGGACGCTGGGAGAGAAGGCCTCACAGTGAAGCTGTCTGGCAGCCAGGTTACTGGGGTCGCAAACACCATCACTATGTATGGGTTGGCGGTTACTGGAGATAGCGCCTCCACTCTTTAAAAGACACTTACTGGGCCGCCATATTCCATCGTGGCCGTCCGGATCATTAATTTGAATGTCCTATTTACAAACAGAAACGGGTGAGCATGAAATTACAATTTTTGGGTGCAACAGAGACCGTCACAGGGTCAAAGTACTTACTGAACGAGGAGGGTAAAAAGATCTTAGTCGACTGCGGGTTGTTTCAGGGGATTAAAGAGCTTCGTCTACGCAATTGGGAGCCGTTTACGGTCCAACCTTCCGAAATTGACGCTGTCGTTTTAACGCACGCCCACTTAGACCACAGTGGCTATCTACCTCTACTGGTAAGGCAGGGGTTTAAAGGGCCGATCTATGCGACGAAGGCAACCTGTGATTTGGTGACGATACTTCTTAAAGACGCAGGCAGAATTCAGGAAGAAGACGCGGCGCGAGCAAACCGCTATGGCTACTCCAAGCACAAACCCGCCGAGCCGCTGTATACTGAACAGGACGCGATTCAATCGCTCAGGCTGCTTTCACCCATTGAATTTGGCGAGGACTATCCGATCAGTGCAGATCTTGTCTTCAATGCCAAAAGAGCGGGCCACATTTTGGGATCGGCATTTATCACCTTTAGGTCCCCCCAAACAACGATTGTATTCAGCGGTGATTTGGGGCGCCCCAATTCCTTCATCATGAAAGATCCGGCAACGATCCAGACAGCCGATTATCTGATTATGGAATCTACCTATGGCGGCAAGGAGCACACCAAAGACGATCCCTTTGAGCAGCTGGGGAGTGTGATCCGTAAAACTGTCAAGCAGGGAGGCTCTGTGATTATCCCATGTTTTGCAGTCGGCAGGGCACAAACCATCATGTATATCCTCGAGCAGCTTAAAGAGAGAAATCAGCTACCAAAAGTTCCTATCTACCTGGACAGTCCGATGGCTGTCGATGCAACGGAGATCATGGAGCGGAACATGAGCGAGCACAAGCTGCCGAAAAAGCTTTGTCGTGACGTATGCGCTGTGGCCGAGTACGTCAGCACCGTGGATCAATCCAAGGCGATAGACATGGATCCCTCACCCAAAATCATCATATCAGCCAGCGGAATGCTTGAAGGGGGACGCGTGCTGCACCATTTGAAGAGGTACGCACCTGACCCCAAAAGCGCTATCGTTTTCACCGGCTTCCAGGCCCCAATGACAAGGGGAGCGCGTATCTTGAGTGGTGAAAAAGAGGTTAAAGTTCACGGAGAGCTGGTACCTGTGCGTGCTCACATCGAAGCTTTGGAAAGTTTGTCGTCGCATGCCGATATGAAGGAGTCACTGGATTGGCTGAGGGGCTTCACCAAGATGCCAAGCAAGATCTTCCTCACGCATGGTGAAAAAGAGTCTTCCGAGGCTCTTAAAAAACGTATCGAAGAAGAATTCGACGTCGATGTCTACATACCCAAGTATTTGGAAGAAGTCGAACTTTAAAGAATTTATGTCCAAGAAGAGCGCTCAAAATAAGTTTTGGGCGCCCCTGCACCTATTTCATTAGATTCATAGCAAATCAAATCTCCTACTGACGAGTACTACTCGGACTTTGGAACTGATTGACCTTCCTCAGGAAGCTTCAACCATTTCAAAATTAAAAGAATAAAAATCTCTTGAAAGCATTGTATCCTAGAGGATACAATAAGATCATATGGACTAGCTCGAAATTGAAATTTACGAAACCTCCGCAGGTAAACGACCATTTGAGATTTGGATTAAGGAGATCAAAGAGATCCATACCCGAGCCAAAATCCTAACCAGGCTTGACCGCTTAAAGCTTGGAAACTTCGGAGACTGTAAAACTCTGCAGGAAGGGGTATGTGAACTTCGGATTCACTACGGCCCGGGAATTAGAATTTATTATGGAAAGATTGGCAATAAAGTCATCTTGCTTCTTTGCGGTGGCGATAAAGGCTCTCAAGATAGGGATATCGCTAAAGCAAAGGAGTATTTGAAAGATTATCAATCAAGGCAGAAAGATCATGGCAAGAAGTAGAAAATATCAGGATTTTCTCATAGAACAGCTCAAAGATCATGACGAAGCTGTTGCGTACCTAAATGCTGCGTTAGAAGAAAGCTTAAAGGGCGACGAAGAATCGCAGCAAGTCTTCTTAATCGCCCTTCGTAATGTAGCTGAAGCCCAAGGTGGTATTGGGGCATTGGCCAAAAAAGCCCATGTTGGCCGAGAAAGCCTCTATAAGACCCTTTCCGGCACAGGCAATCCCAAATGGTATACGCTTGTTTCTTTATGCGTGGCTATGGGGTTGAATTTGAGGCTAAGTTGAACAAATCATAAAGGGGTATCCAAGTGGCGATTTCTTTGTCTTCAAGTTGTTTCGGTATAATGTCCTTTATAAAACAAATTCAAGGAAGGATGAGATGGCAATAAAACGCTTTAAAGTAGAGAAGCTGATTAGAGACTATTTGCCGGACATCATGCGTAACAAAGGGATACTCGTACATGAACGAGTTATGGAACAGGAAGAATTTATTGCGAAGCTTAAAGATAAGCTTCAAGAGGAGGCTGCAGAGGTAAAGCATGCCAAGAATGTGAACGAACTGACTGAGGAACTTGCTGACATGCTTGAAGTCATTCATTCCCTTTCTAAAGCCACAGGAATACCTTTGGAGCGACTGGAGAAGGCTCGTTACGCAAAAAAACAAGAAAAAGGCGGTTTTGATAGAAAAATTTACAACTCCTATGTAGATGTAGAGGAAACCAATCCCTCGATAGAATATTTCCTTAAAAAGGGGGAGCATTACCCCTTAATGGAAAGCCTGCTCACACAAGAGATTTAGCTCTGCTAGAGACTTTAAGTTTCTCAGGGAATTTTTAGTGTTATCCGCATGATGGGAAAAACGGTAAGACAAAGCCTTGGAGAGCGGGTTCATATAGTTTTTGATCACTAGGTGGAAAAAGTATTCCATTACCTCGCTACTTTCACTGCTTGTTCAAATTGCAGACACTTGGTTTTGAAAGGGTAAAGGCTAGTTGAGTTTGTCTTCGAGTTCTTGCCAGCGTTTGAAGAGCGCTTCGAGCTCGTGATGCAGGGATCCCATTTTATTGAAGAGCTCTAAGCTCTCTTTGGGGTCTTGCTGCGCTGTCGCCTTTTGATTCAAAAGCTCAATCTCTTGCTCTAAATGCAAAATTTTAGCTTCCATCCCGTCGAGCTCTTTTTGTTCTTGGTAGGAGAGCTTCTTTTTCTTAGGGGGGCCAGAGGGTGCGGGCTTGGGAGCTTGGGGCTTATCTTTTACAGCGCGCTTTTTTTCTTCGGCTTCCCATTGGCTGAAGCCGGCGAGGAAGCTATGCGTGCCATCTTCCCAGAGGCCGAGGACCTCACTGCAGATTCGATCCATCATGCAGCGATCGTGGGTAATCATCACCACCGCTCCTTCAAACTCTTTCAGGTTCTCTTCCATGATTTCCAGAGTTTGGATGTCCAAGTCGTTGGTGGGTTCGTCCAAGAAGAGGATATCGGCCGGTTCGAGCATCAGACGGGCAATCAGGATTCGGGCTCTTTCCCCACCGGAGAGTTTGCCGACCGGCAGAACTAGTCTTTCGGGAGGGAAAAGGAATTTCTTTGCCCAGCCGTTCACGTGAATCTCCTGTCCGTGGTAGATGACGGTGTCACGGTGAGGGGCGAGAGCTTCTTTCAGAGTGATTTCAGGAGGGATGCGTTCCCTTAGCTGATCGAAATAGACGATTTTTAGATTGTCGGCTTTTTTTAATGTTCCGAGATCAGGAGTTGTCTGGCCAGCCAAAATCTTCAGCAGCGTCGTTTTACCTGTGCCGTTGCGGCCTAGTATGCCAAGCCGTGTTCCCGGTGACAGCTGGATATCGACTCCTTTAAAAAGAATCTTGTCGCCATAGGACTTGGTCAGGTTCTTGGCGCTGATCAGCTTTCTTGTCTCCCTTTCAGAAGCGGTGAAGTCAACGTCGACACGCGGCTTCTTGTTGCGGTTTTTCACTTCCGCAAGCTCTTCCATCAGCTTATGGGCATTCTGCACGCGGGATTGCGATTTTGTCGTGCGGGCTTTGGGGGATCTTCTCAACCACTCAAGCTCTCTTCTGACTTGTGAGGCAAGGCCCCTCTCCAGCTGAATCTGTCCATCCAGGAAGGTCTCCTTCTTTTCAAGGAAATCATCCAGATTGCCATGAGCGGAAAAGATTCCCTCAGGGAAGCAGCGGTTCAGCTCAAAAATGCGGTTGGTGACGTTTTTCAAGAAGTAGCGGTCGTGGCTGACCACCACATAAGTTAAGCGTTCTCGTTGCAGAAAACGCTCTAGCCAGAGAATTCCCTCAAGGTCAAGGTGGTTGGTGGGCTCATCGAGGAAGAGTAGGTCAGGCTCTGTCATCAGAGCACGGACGATATCCAGCCTTTTTTTCCAGCCGCCCGAAAGAGTGGCTGCCGAAGCGTTGAAATCTTCAAAAAGGGCCTTGCCCAAGAGTACCTTGGCCCGGATTTCCATCTCCTCGCGGGGGGAGTTTTTGACTTCCCTGAGGAGCATTTCGAGTACGGGCTCTTCCTCGAAGACCGGAAACTGCCCGGCGTAAGCTATTCTTAGCCCTTGCCGCTTGGTGACGGTGCCCTGATCCTCTTTTTCGATGCCGGCTAAAATTTTAAGCAGGGTGGACTTTCCCGCGCCATTGGGGCCGACCAGACCAATCCGTTCACCTTGCATGATGTGAAAGGAGATATCTTCAAAAAGTATCTGGCTGCCGTGAGCCTTGCTTAAATTATGGATGCCAACTAACGAAGTCATGCAAATACTATAGCAATCCTCCCTAAAAAAGGTATAGGGATATCATGATTAATGAAGAGGGGGGATGCCGCGGATCGAAAGGGCCTCGTCCATCGTTTTTTCAAAAGCAGAGTAGTCTTTGTCCCACTGGTAGAAATAACTGCTGTGGGGACCGTTGATCCGGATCAGATGGCCGCTCTCTTCTTTTCCGTAGCAGTTGCTGATCAATTTTCCGGCTGCGTCCTTGGCGCTGTTTGCGTTGTTCTTCATCAAAGCGTCCTGGTCTGCCTCTATCGCAAAGAGCGGTATTTTCTTTTCCCCTAAAATTTTAGCCTTTTTCAGGTTGTCGCAGCCGTCGGTGTAGACATACTCTCCGTTCCCCACCGCAACCTTGTGAGAGGGAGGTGCGGCATTTAACGCCACACCTTTGGCTATTCGGTCTACTGCTCCGAAACCGAGATTGCGCACCACGGTAGCCATCACATCCCGCGCGGACGCCAGTGTTTGATCTGCGACAACAAACTTGGTGCGCAGTTTTTCGGTGTTGGACGTGGGGGCTGTTGCCGCCTGGAAGGCTAAAGTGCCTCCTATCGAAAGGCCGTGATACCCGACATCCTTTACCCCTTTGTTGATTAGATAGGACTTGATAGCTTCCACATCTTGGTAGGAGGTTGCCTCTGAGGTCTTGCAGCCCGGACTTCCGGGGTATCCACCCATTGTCGGCATGAGGACATTGAACCCTTTGCTAAAATAGTAATGGCCGATGCTAAGCATTTCAGGACCGATCATCGCGTTGCCATGAAACAGCACCACTGTAGGAGGGTCCGTCCCTTCTGTTTTCGGGTGGGTAAGCTCCAGCGCTTCAAGATGAGAGCTGCGGATGGCGACGGGTATCTCGACCAGTTTCGCGTGGGGCAACTGACCGCTCACGATTTCTTGCTTTGTCAAAGCCCGCGCCTGTTCATAGCGTTCGGTATTGGCTATGGCATCATTTCCGAGGGGGTAAAGAATAGCTCTGATTTGAGAGTGAAAGTCGTTTAGCATATGGGCTGCTGCATGCTCTACTCCCTTTAGGGCATTTAAACTCCACGCTTTTTCAGGGGGAGCGAGAACACGCCAGGAGAAAATAGCTCCGATAAGGGGGATCATGGCTACGGCATCGGCTTTAAGGGACGTTTTCTTGCCTTCGATTTCGTTTTTAATCTGTGTGATCGCATGCTTGTTGAGAGCTTTTTCGTGCTGTTTTAATTGGGACAGTGAAATCTTTAGGCCCACGAGTTTCACAAGGTCAATCGCGCCTTTGATCACGCCATAGACCTGGCTTGGTCCGCAGCTTAAAATGACACCTGCCGTATAGAGGCCAACGTTGGCAAAGACTTTGCCGATTTCCATAGCATCACCTCGCTACAGTTTAGTATGGAAATGTGTTAACCCCCATTATAACAAAGATGTAATTTAAATTATCTGTTTGATGGATTGTGTGTTTTATTGAATATATTTAAGCGATGGGGCGATGACTTGGGGTGAGTAGGAAGAAGCTTCCAAAGACTGAAAGATCGCAAGTCGTCAAATATTAGAGACTTGCAACCTTTGAGTCCCGAGGCTTTTTCAAAGCTAAAGCCCAAATTTTGAGATGTTTTGGCATAAACCTTCTAACGCTTATTAGCGTCGTTTTCCGAAGGAGTCTTACTTTTGGATACTGAAATTGGGCAGCTGTTCCAGCCAAAGATTTGATAGAGGACACACCAGCTGAAGGCGACTTCAACGAATGTAAAGAGTGAGAAGGCGAGAGCGATCCAACTTTTCTGCCATACGGCGTAGCCAAGTAGCAAAATAGCAAACAGCAGTCGGATCAGCCGGCCCTTAGTGTCGATGTTTCTTTTAAACATGGGTGTTTCTTTGCCTCTAAATTGTTAGCGGAGGTCGCAGCCCCGGCCTGTTAACTTAAGACGATTTTTCGCAAATATCTTATAAAAAAAGGTCCAGATCGGCTCCAGGCCCGGCAGCTTCAGCGCGATTGCCATAAACAGAAGTCCGCGTCTTAGATAGATCTCATGGAAGGCGTCGACGCCCACATGCTTCGTACCGTCAGCTTCCAGGGCCACCATCTGCTGCATCGCCTCTGCATAATTTACCGAGAAGAGCGAGGTGAATTCAGGCGAGGTGATGTCGACGTAGACGACAGAAGAGTTTTTTTTCTTCAGAAAGCGCGTTTCCCGCATGCAAATTGGGCACTTGCCATCATAGAGCATGTAGAGAGGGGTGGGTGTTTGGCTCTTTTTAAAAACTGATTCCACTAAAATTTCTATCTTTTTAAGCAGAGTCGTCATGGTGAGAATAACAAGCGGCCAGGTGATGCCGATGACGATATAGGCCGCTACGCTTCCTCTAGGAAGCTGGCATGCTCCCACCTTCGCTCCTGCGATGTAGCAGATGGGCGCGAGCCCTCCGACGATCACCTGCAGAATCTTAGAGTTCATCATCCAGTGCATGGCGCCATTGATCGTCATAGAAAAAAGAGGATAGAGGAGTACGATCCAAAGAGGGGGGAGGGATGCAATAAGGCCGGGCGGGTTAAAACCGGTGATCGACACATTTAAAAAAAAGGACTCGGCAAAAAAACCGATCAGGACAGCGTACAGGGCAAGGAAGATCTCCCGATAATAGCCGCTGCGGGTGTAGAAATAGTGAATAAGAAGTTGACTGCTCCCCGCCAGGAGGCAAGCTAGCGCCGCCGTAAAGGGCCGGCCGGCAGCGGCGAGTGCAATGGTAAAGAACCATCCGGCGTAATAGAGAATGAGCGTGATCAGCATCATGCGGTGGCTACCTTTCTGTACTGCTCTTCGCAAAACTCCCAAAGAGCCGCTTTCGTTTCCGGGCTCGTCTTAGTGTAGGGTAACAATGAGACGGGCGCCTCCTTTCGGTCAAACCAAAAACGGCCGGAAGGATAGGCTGATGAAGTCATAGCCAGCCACAAGAGCGTGTCCGCCCCTTCTTCGACTGTTCGTAAACGGTTGTCCATCCATTTTCGGAAAGTGGGCATGTATTGATCCAGCCCGGGGGTGGCTACCCAGCCGGGATGCATGCAGCTGAAGAGATATCCCTCTTTGAAATGATCGGCGTAAAGCTCAGTCAGATCCACCTGTGCCCGTTTCGCGTTGGCGTAGGCGAGGTAGGGGTTATAGGGGCGTTTGTCAAAGGTAAGGTCATCTAAGTTGAGCGCTCTTAAGTACATTCCACCCGACGACACGAAGATAACACGGCAATCCGGGGAAAGGCGACCTCTTTCCATCAGATGGCGCGTCAACAGATGGGGGCCGATGACATGAGTGGCAAATACGTACTCGTACTTATCAGTTGCCTTGATTTTTTCGCGGGGCATGCCGCCTGCGTTATGAACTACAATATCGAAGGGGGCGGTGAAAAAGGGGTAGTCTTGATAGGAAGCGATATCAAAAGAGTAGTAATGAATGGAAGCTCCGGGAAACTGCTCCCGCAAAATTTCCATCTGACTTAGGGCTTTTTCCTTGTCTCTGGAGGTAATATGTAGGGAGACGTTTAAGGAGAGCAGCAGTTTGCAGAGACCGAAGCCAATTCCCTTTGATCCGCCTGTGATTAAAGCATTTAAACCCTTGCCGTCCCTAAAGGCGGATGGCGCGAATTTTTTCTGATGCCTTAAATATCCACTGCGGTCGAACGAGAAAAAAATAGAGAGATCGAGTAATTGATCGAGCATTAAAGATTGAAACCCACCTTGACATTTAGCATTTGTGGTACCAAACTGGTGTTTTTAAATCTATCGGTAACCGATGCTGACAGCTAAACTGGTAACACCTCTTCTTTTTTTTCTTCTGGGCGGACTTTCAAGAGCTTTTAAAAGCCATTTGGAAGTGCCGCAGCCTATCGCCAAGGCCATGGCGCTCTTCCTTTTGATCACGATCGGACTTAAAGGGGGGGTTGAGATAAACAGCCACGGACTTAAGTACGAGGTGGCTTTGGTGATGCTGGCAGGTTTAACTCTCTCTGTGCTGATTCCTTTTTTTTGGTTCAATATTATCAGACGCAAAATCGATGCCATTAACGCAGCGGCCATCGCAGCGACCTATGGTTCTGTATCCGCGATCACTTTTGTGACGGCTGTGAATTTTTTGGATAGCCTCTCAGTCTCCTTCGACGGCTATCTCATCGCCGTTATGGCCCTGATGGAAGGCCCTCCGATCGTAGTAGGGGTACTGCTGGCTAAAATGAAGGGAAAAATTTCCGCTAAAGCGCCTTTCAGACTCCAGCACATGCTGCATGAGGCCTTCATGAATCAAGCCGTATTTGTTTTGATCGGCTGCCTGATCATCGGCACGATCATTGGCGAGAGTGGCTTCAGCGATTTAAGACCTTTTTTCGACTATCCCTTCAAGGGGATACTCTGCCTGTTTTTACTTGATATGGGAGTGGTTGTCGGCAGAAGGCTGCCTGAACTTAAGAAGCTGGGGCCCTTTCTTTTTGCCCTAGCGTTCGTTATGCCCCTCATCAATGCGGCGTTTGGGATCGGCGTCTCCTATCTGATCGGTCTTGAGCCTGGCAATGCCCTCTTGTTGACCGTGCTTGCCGCCGGGGCGAGCTACATCGCCGTACCGGCAGCGCTCTCCGTCAGTCTTCCGGAAGCGAACCAGGCAGTCTACATTTCGATGTCTCTTGCCGTGACGTTTCCTTTAAACGTTCTGGCGGGAATTCCTCTCTATTACTCCATCATCAACACGCTCTTTACAAGGAACTGACCATGGTGCCTTCCAAAAGGCTTGAAGTGATCACATCAGGCGCTGCCGACGAGATCGTCATCGAGACGCTGATCGGCATCCGTCTTTTTAGTTACACTCTTGTCAATCGAGTGCAGGGGTCAGGCAAGAGGGGCAAGAGGGCGGATGATGATTTCATGGACCTCATGCACAACTGCCTGTTCATCATTATCTGCTCAGAGGAAGAGGCAAAAAAGGCGGCAGAGGCTCTGCGTCCGATCGTCGAGGAATTTGGTGGAGTGATCGCAGTCAGCGACTGCATGCTGGTGAAAACAGACACGCCTTAAACATCTAAAGCTTCTGCATGATTTGCAGCACATCGCTGTTTGTCGTTTCGGAAAAGTTTCTGTAGTACTGTCCGACAGCCATGAAACCGGGATCGACATGCAAGGCGATCAATTCATCGGCAAGGGCCTTGATTTCAGACGCTGTGTCCGGAGGGGAGACGGGCACTGCCACAACAATGCGGCTGGCTCCCTCCTTTTTAAGGGAAACGATTGCCGCCTTTACAGTGGCGCCAGTGGCAAGGCCATCATCCACTAAGATCACGGTTTTATTTAATATATCACGCGGACTCATTCCTTCGCGGAATAGTCGAAGGCGTTCTGCAGCTCGTTTCGACTCTTCGGCAATCTTCTCGTCCAGGTACTCTTTGTCAATGCCCAAGCGCCTCACGAGGTCGGGGTCGATATACGCTTCTCCTGATTCGGTGACAGCACCGATCGCAAATTCCGGGTTGTAGGGAGCGCCGATTTTTCTCGGGCAAATGATGTCTAAGGGAAGGTGGAGGGCGTCAGCAACTTCTTTAGCAACGATCACGCCGCCGCGCGGTATGCCGATGACGAGGGTGTCTTTCTGACTATTCAGAGAGCTTAATGCTTTGGCAAGGGAGAGGCCTGCATGGATTCGGTCTTGGAAGATCATAAAAAAACCCGTGGTATCGATAATAGCATCTATACCACGGGATTAGTTTTTTGCCTTTTAATTAAAAAAGACTTACTTCCGCTTCACTAGAAATAGCGCTTAGCTGTTAAAGCTACAGTGTGATCTCTGAAGTCGTTTTTGGAAGCAAAGAATCTGTACTCCAGGCCGAGATCTGTCTTTTGGCAGATTCTGTAGCTGACGCCAGCGATGCCTTGGTAGGCAAAGCCGCTGTCGGATCCGGAGATTTCGACATCGTGGGAGCTTGCTTTCACTTTGTTCTCTGCCCAGCCAGCGCCTACACCGATATAGGGTGTAAAGCCATAGCTGTTGCAGCCCATGCAGCTCATGTCGATATCATAGTATACGTTGCCCATTACGGAGAATGTTTCCCCTCTGAGTTTAACGCCGTGCAGATCAAGGGATTCGTCATCGAAAGAAATGCTCTTCAGAGTATTTCTTCTGTAGGCGAATTCAGCTTCAGCGCGGACGTTGTTGCTGAACTTGTATCCGCCAGCGATGCCGCCTGCGAAGCCGGTTTTAAATTTGGCGTCAACGCCATGTTTATCTAGGTTTTGCAGAAAGTTAACGCCTGCGAAGCCTCCAACGTAGAAGCCTTCATCACAGCACTCGCTTCCTTGCAGACCTGTTCCCATCAATGTGGATGCCAACGCGAGAAGCGCAAATACGTGCTTTTTCATACTATCTCCTTTGTTCTGAAAGTTTTTGTAAAAAGAGCACGTGGGAAACTATAGGGTCTTGTTGTCATTAATCACAATATTAAAATATTTCTGTCAATGCTAAAAAACCCGTTTACAGATAGTTTTAGAATTGATTATAGCTGACAACTCCTGCATGAAATCCACGTTCCTAAAACACTGAAAATCCTATAGATAAACAGTAATTATCGAGGGGAGTTTTTCATCCGTTTTTTTTCTGTTTTAAAGGAAAAATTAGTCGCAGAATTCTCTTTGAAAAATAGGGTGCGCATCAATCAAAATAAATGGTTTTTCAGCAGCCTTATTGTCTTCTGAAGGGTCAAAGCCGCTTAAACCAGTGGGATTTTGTTGTTTTTTTACGCTGGTTATATAGAGCTCTACGCTAGTGCTACAACCACCCTGAAATACGGGGGAGTCCACCGGAAGAGATCTCAAAATCAGTCTGGGGGCGTTTGTAGTATCAGAAATGAATTAGGTGGAGGGTAGCCCCGCCTTTTGAAAGGCGGGGCCGTGGAAAGGTTAGTTAGCGTGTTCTACAGGATATCCCTTCTGAACCCAGTCATTGATTCCTTCAGGATATTTTAAAAGGTTTGTGTAGCCCATTGTTGCCATGCGCTCGGCTAAAAACTTGCTGGCGGGGCATTTGGGGCTTGTGCAGTAGATGATGATCGTGCTCTCTTTGGAGGGGGCGGCAGCTTCGACCTCTTCGTCGCTTGAGTTGTAGGGTAGGAATTTAGCGCCGGGAAGGCGGTTGCCGTCGTCGTAATCTTTAGTGCGGGCATCTAGGATAACCACGTTTTCTTCAGAGTCCAGCATCTCTTTGATTTTCTCGGCATGGATCTCTTCATAAGCGTGATGGTGGTCAGAATCAGGGCCATGAGCGAAAGTGGAAGTGGGAGTGCCCATCAACAAGAGAGCTAGAGCTGTCAGGGAGAGCATCGTTTTCTTTTTCATATTGTGAATCCTGTTGTTTTGTTGGTAAGCGGATTATTCCGCTTTGATTGAAGCGGCTCCATCTTGTAAAGAAAGAGAAGGCGTCAGGAACCGCTTCACGGCACGAGAGTCTAAGGACAAGCTTCAGATTTTGTCAAAATGAAAAGATTCGGGTGTCAAGAGCTTCAGCTATCTGGTATAATCTTTGACTCTTAAATATACCGAAAGTATCTCAAAACTTGGGATTTTGGCTTTGAGAAAGCCTCGGGATTGAATGATCGTAAGCCACCTAATATTAGAAATATGAGGTAGCTTATGTGAGGTAGCCTACGATCATTCAATCGCGAGAGCTTTCTCTTTGCCAAAAACCAAATTTTGAGACACTTTCGGTACAAGTGGAGAGAGTAAATCGTATGAGTCTGTCGGCAGCTGTCATCGGCGGAGGAGCCGCCGGTTTTTTCGCGGCGCTCAACCTTAAGGAGCACTTCCCCCATGTGCGCGTAAAAATCTTTGAAAAGAGTCTGAAACCTCTTGCCAAAGTCGAGATTTCAGGAGGGGGGCGATGCAATGTGACGCACAACCTTTTTGATCCGAAAAGGCTAGTCGCCTTCTATCCGCGCGGATCTAAAGAGCTTCTCGGCCCGTTCCACACATTCCAACCCCGTGACATGTGGAAGTGGTTAAACGATAGGGGAGTGACGCTGAAGGCTGAAGAGGATGGCCGTGTATTTCCGGTGACCGACTCTTCCAAGACCATCATCGACTGCTTTTTAAACGAAGCCAAAAGACTCGGAGTTGAGCTGGGCCTTAAGGAAAAGGTTTCTCAGGTCATCCGCGATGAACAAGGATTCAGGATCCTCAAAGGCGATGAAGAGGAGGTTTTCCAAGCCGTGCTGCTCGCTAGTGGGTCGGGGAAGGAGGGAGCTCAATTTGCCTCAGAGCTCGGACACACAATTGTCGAGCCTGTCCCCTCCCTATTTGGATTTAACATCGATCCGTTTCCTCTAAGCGACCTCTCTGGGGTCTCCGTGAAGGGGGCTATCGTGTCTTTCCCTCACACCTCCTTTGTGTCTGAGGGCAGTTTGCTGATTACCCATTTCGGGTTTTCAGGGCCGGCGGCCCTTAAGCTCTCTGCCTTTGCGGCAAGGCACCTTAGCGCCAAGCAGTATCAGGAGACGTTTTTAGTCAACTGGCTCGGCAAAAAATGCGAAGAGATCGAGGAGTTGTATCATTCCTACAAGACAAAATATCCCAAAAAAGGGATCGACAATTTAAAACCGGAGACGATCGCCCACAGCCTTTTCGTCAATATTTTGCAGCGCGCGGGAATCTTAATCCACAAGCCTGCCGGACAGCTCTCCAACGCCGAAATACGCAAATTGGCGGAGTATTTAACGAAAGACGCATTTCGCATGCAGGGGAAGACCACAAATAAGCAGGAATTTGTCACCGCCGGCGGGGTCAAGTTGAGCGAAGTGGATTTCAAGACGATGCAGAGCAAGAAAACAAAAGGGCTTTTTTTTTCCGGTGAAGCGTTAGATATTGACGGTGTCACAGGAGGGTTCAATTTCCAGGCTGCCTGGACAACGGGGTGGATTGCCGCCCATGGAATGGGTGCATACCTTACCAGTACCCTAACTCCTTAGTATTGTTTTACGAAAAGGACTGCCTTTAAGCGCGGTGATAAGGGTTCTCTCAATGAATTTCAATGCGGGCCTTGTCCGCCCTGCATTCGCCTTGCCCTGCGGCCACAAGAGAGAACCCCTATCACAAATTAGAATCCGGATAAAACGTTATATCCGCTCCGGAGAGAAGTAAATAATAGGGTTATTATAAAAAGCTAAAAGACTCATCTTTTATAAAAAGATGTAGCCCGAAATGCTCTTCTTTTAAGCTTCGAAGACCATTATAAATCTTTAAAGCTGTTCAAAAAGCTACGCGTGCCTATTTAGTGCAGCACGATTTACAACCACTCTTATACCATCCGTAGACTTGCCACAAAGCAGACAAAGCCACAGCTCCATAGACCACTTTCACTACAACCGCGTTCGAAAAAATGAACGTGACAAGGTTGAAGTCAAAAAAGCCCACTAAGCCCCAGTTTAATCCGCCCACGACCAAGAGTACGGAGGCAATAAAATCGGCGTATTTCATAATACCCTCCGTTTGAAGGTCACCATAACCTTCACCTTTCATTATAACAAATTCTTTAATTTTTTTGGAGTCAAAGGTTTCCGTGGGAAAATCCCCGGGGAGGGGCGTTTAAGCCTCCCTGAGGCGCGTCAGGGGAATGAGGTGAGGCGGTAGGCGGGTGTTTTCTTAAATTGACAATTGCGGTATGCGTTGCAGCTAAATTGCCTAGCACCGAACGTATTTCATTTTTTTTAATTACGAGAGCGTTCTCTTTGCCAAAAGCCAAATTTTGAGACACTTTCGGTATAATTAACGGAACCGTCATATGATTTTTTGGATACTTTTTCTGATAGCGATCTCACTCATGATCTATCTCGACCTGTTCTTTGAAAAGAAGAAGGGGTTGCATGAGATGACATTCGGGGAGTCGATGACCTGGACTCTGATCTGGGTATCGGCAGCGCTTTTGTTCAACTTAGGGGTCTACTGGCTGTATGAGCACCACATGATCTATCCCGAATCCTCGCCCCACTCTTCCGGGGGCAAGGAAGCGGCGCTCCTTTTTTTCACAGGCTATCTGGTGGAAAAATCGTTGAGTTTGGACAACGTCTTCGTCATCGCACTCATCTTTTCCTATTTTCATGTCCCCCCCCACCTGCAGCATCGCGTGCTGATCTGGGGAGTCTTTGGAGCGATTGTCCTCAGGTTTGTCATGATCCTGTTTGGCGCCGCGCTCATTACCCACTTCACCTTCATGAACTATATTTTCGGCGCCATCCTAATCTTTACCGCGGTCAAAATGCTCGTGATCAAACAAGAAAACATGCATCCGGAAACCAACCCCGTTATAATGTTCGCCAAAAAGCTGATGCCGGTAACTCACGAATTTCACGGAGCGAATTTTTTTGTGAGAATCAATGGTGTCTTGATGATGACCCCTCTTTTCTTAAGCTTGCTTGTCGTTGAGACAAGCGATGTCATCTTCGCCATCGACTCGATACCGGCCATTTTCTCCATCACAACCGATCCCTTCTTAGTATTCACCTCCAATATTTTCGCCATCTTAGGGTTGCGTTCCCTCTATTTTGTTCTTGCGACAGCCATTAACCGTTTCTACTACCTCAGGTTCAGCCTGGTATTCCTGCTGGCATTTGTAGGCGTCAAAATGCTCACGGCGCACCACTATCCGATCGATACAACGCTGTCTCTTTACATCATCCTCGGGATATTGCTAGTCGGCGTGGCAGCTTCTCTGATTACCAAAGATGGATTTATCTCCGCGTTTGCCCTGCCGATTTATATCCAGTTCCGGGATATCGCGATCATGACAGCCAAAGATATCCGCCGGATTGCGGTGCTGTTCGCCGGCATCGTGATCTTGCTGGCAGGTCTTGCGATGCTGGTTTTGCCCGGACCGGGTTTAATCTTCATCCCCATCGGTCTCATGCTCCTCGCTAAAGAGTTCCTCTGGGCGAGAAGGTTGTTGAACAAACTGAGAAACAGTAACAAAACTTTTCAGAAAATACTGGGAAGCCCGGAAGAGGAAAAAGGAGATAAATAGGGGAAGAGCAGAGCAGGCGGCTCTTCCCGAAATTCACATTAAGGGGTGGTTTTGGCAGCGGCGTTTTTTTCGCGGGCTTCTTTAGTCCAGGCAATAATTCCCCAGATGCACATGCCGAGGTATACGGCAAAGAGAAAGGCTTGAGAGTAGGCCTCTTTATAGACATCGAAGAAGATCCAGCCCAGGTTGCCAAACGCCCAAAGCCACTGGCCGATCACATTTTTCTTGATCACATAGACGTTGCCCAAAAGCGAGACGGCAACCAACAGCCAGGATAAATCATCAAAGGTCATAGCAACTCTCCATTTGTTTTCTGTTGAAAAATCTTTGAGTCACGATCCGTGTTCTTTAAAAAAATGTCAATTAGACCGAAAGGTTCCCGGATCGGCAGAGACTTTCCGGATACGTAAGCATTAGCTCACTTCCAAGGAAAGCTAACGGATAAGGTGTTGCATTCACGGAGTGATTCAAATCACTTAAGTTCAGCTTGTTAATTAATTTAGAGAAAGGGCAGGCGAAAGAGGTTGAGCTTCAAAGCGCTTATTCTCCAGGAGCAATCCGTTTGACTTTGAGAATCCCTTTCAGCTATCACATGGGCGCCAAGACTGAATAATAACAGGGAAGATAAGCATGACAGCACGCAAGGGAAGACTCGAAGTGATCACCGGCTCTATGTTTTCAGGGAAAACAGAAGAGCTTATGTACCGATTGCGCAGGGCAGAATATGCCAAAAAGAAAGTGATCACCATCAAGCATGAGATCGACAACAGAAAATCCTACTCCTGCATCGTCAGCCATGACGGTGGACTACGAGAGGCCTTTCCCCTGGGCTCATGTGAAGAGGGACTCAAGACGCTCGTCAAGCTGATCGATCCGGCAGTCGATGTGATCGGAATCGATGAGATCCAATTTTTCCCCGATCAGGCAGTGCAGGTTTTACAGCTGCTCGTAGAGCACGGCAAAAGGGTTATCGTAGCCGGTCTGGACATGGATTTTAGAGGTGAGCCCTTCGGGATAGTTCCCACTCTCATGGCTCTTGCCGACGAAGTGGTCAAAAGCCGCGCCATCTGTGTGGTCTGCGGCGATGAGGCTAACTTCACCCAACGCCTTATCAACGACAAGCCTGCAAGGTATGACGATCCTACAATCATGGTAGGGGGTGCCGAGTGCTATGAAGCGAGGTGCCGCGGCTGCTATGCCATCGATAAGAAAGATTATCTCGATATCGGCAACCAGCTTACACTCAGCGGGAAGAGAGAAGATTAGGGCGCATGCACTATGACCTGATCGTCATCGGAGGGGGAATTGTCGGATGCGCCATCGCCAAAGATGCGGCTCTCCGCGGCCTCTCCGTTCTTTTGATCGAAAAGCAAGACTTTGGATCGGGCGCCAGCACCAAAACATCTAAGCTGCTGCACGGAGGACTCCGCTACTTAGAAACGCTTGAGCTTAAGCTGGTCAGGGAATCAATGAGAGAGCGAAACGCTCTCTTGATAACCGATCCGTTTTTGGCAAAACCGCTCCGTTTTGTCCTTCCCGTCTATGCCGACTCCGACAAAAAAAGTTGGATGATCAACCTTGGTTTGAAGGTTTATGATCTGCTCTCTTGGGGATCGATAATGCCCCGCTCCAAACCACTCACTCCGGAAGAAAGTAACAATCTCTATCCTTTCTTGAAAAAGAAGGGGCTGAGGCAGTGTTTCCACTATTTCGACGGAGCCATGAAAGACAGTCGGATTCTGATTGAAACGTTGCTGGGAGCAAAAGAAGCTGGAGCCGCTCTTCTAAACTACACCCTCGTCACCGACTTTCTGTATCGCAACGGCAAAGTCGCCGGAGTGTGCTTCGAGAGTCAAAAACGCGGTCTGAAGGCAACCGCTACAGCGACAGCAGTGGTTGTAGCCGCAGGCAGCAGCGCTGATGAGGTGCGTTCGTTAAATCACGAGCAAGAACGCGTTGTCAGACGATCCAAAGGGGTTCATCTCGTTTTAAAAAAGCGAATCGCCGATGACGCGGTCATCATGACATCCCCGATCGATGGCAGAGTTTTTTTTCTTCTTCCCTGGGAAGGGAAAACGCTTCTTGGCACGACAGATACCGAACTTAGGGCCGGGGAGGAAGTGTTGGTTGAAAGAGAGGATATTCGCTACCTGCTCTCATCTGTCAACCACTACCTTGAAAACAATCCTCTTACCGAAGAAGATATCGCGAGTTCCTTTGCCGGTGTCCGCCCTCTGATTTTAGAACAAGGAAAAGACAGCTACACCTCCACTCGCAGCCTGAAGATGATCTCCTCTAAAAACGGACTTGTCACTGTTATCGGAGGAAAATACACAACCTTTCGCCGCATTGCCGAGAAGGTAGTCGATGCCCTCTATCGCTCTCATTTCCAAGGCCGTCCCTTTGTCTCCTGCATAACTTATGAGCGGCCGGTCGAATTAAGCCGCATGGCCATGCTGGCTGAGGTGGAGATGGCGGAAGCTATTGCATCGGGCTTTCACCTCGGCCTCGTGCAAGCGTTAAAATCGAGGTGGGGAAGCCGTTTTGCGCTCCCTTTGAAGGTCATATTAAGCTGCAAGGACAATCGAGTGCCAATCTGTCCGCATCACCCTGCGCTTGTCGGTGAGCTTTTGTATGCGGTCGAAAGCGAAGAGGTCTTCACGGCTTCCGACTGGATGGAAAGAAGGACTCCGTATGGTTACTTCGGTCTTTGCAGTCCAGAGTGCTTTTTGAGGATCGATCAGCTAATAGGAAAGCATCTCTAAGTTTGGCAGGGGGCCTTCGATTGAAAGATTGTAAGTCTCTATTCGGCGACTGTAATTTGTTTTTTTAGAATCAGGATTCTAATAGTCTGTAATTAAGGAGCTTGAAAATGCCGACAAAGCACGCAGAGAAGTCGAAAATTCCCTTTCAGGTCGTGGCGCACCGCGGTTTTAAAGCACACTATGCCGAGAACACCCTGATTTCTTTTGAAAAAGCGATCGAAGCCGGAGCTACCATGCTGGAGCTCGACGTGCGCATGACAAAGGATGAGGTGGTGGTGATATTGCACGACCCGACGCTATTGAGGTTGGGCGGCCATCGTCTGCATGTGTCGGAGATGAGCTGGGATGTGCTTAAAACCATTAACCTGATGGATAAAAAGGCGCGTCATTTACGCAGCGGATCGGTGCTCACCTTAGAGAAGCTGTTCGAAAGATTCGGCAATTCCGTCTATTACGATGTAGAAATTAAGACCTCAAAGCACCACCTCCTCTATCACAAACACCAGCTTTGCAGCCGCGTGATCGATCTGGTGGCACGTTTCGACCTGGATCATTTTGTCATGGCGACCTCTTTTGAACTCGATATCCTCCAATATCTTCACGATAACAACAACCTCCGCCTCGGCTATAACTTCAAGGGGGAGATGCCCGATCAGTGGCTCTTTGATAAATTGAAAAAAATCGATGCGAGACTCTGCCCTCATCACGCCTTAGTCACAGAAGAGAGTTTGCCCAAGTTCAAGGAGATGAAGTTCAAAGTCATTCCATGGGTCGTCAATGCAGAACGACGAATGCATGAGCTTCTGTACTGGGGAGTCGATGGCATCATTTCAGACAATCCCGAGAAGCTCGCCCGGCTGCTCGGACGGATCGGGAGTGCGTGAGAAAAACTCTTCTTTTTAAAAAAACGTTCGTATAGTGTTAAATTTCAATATTAAATTAACGTTTGCGACCGGTTTCTTTCATGAGTGTTTCTGCTGCCGAAAAGCGCCAGCTACTCACCCAAGTAAAGGCGAGTGGATCCATGTATACCAATACTTTGCACTCTATCGTTATTCAGAATATTTCTCCAAAACCGGAACCCTTTGGTCCCGCCAAAAGGGTGCTGCTCGAACAAGTCGAGGTGGAAGCCGATATCTTCACCGATCCGCACACTAAGCTGGAGGCGGATCTGATCGTTAAGGCTCCGGGCTTAAGAAAGACAACGAGAATTCCCTTCCACCCCCTGGTCAACGACAGATTCAAGGCAGTTTTTGTTCCGGACACTCCCGGAACGTACAGTTTCTTTGTCGAGGCGTGGGTGAACCCTGCAGCCCTATGGCAGGAAGATCTGAGAAAAAAGCAAGAAGCCAGGCTGGATTTGACTGTCGACCTTCAGATAGGAGCCGCTCTTCTAGTGGAGGTGGCCGATCTTCTGCCACCGGAGGAAAGCGTCAAGCTACTCCAGATCGCCAAAAAGTTAAGGGAACAGAAAGGCGCGGAAGCTGTTGCTTTCGATCCTGAGATCGCGCGTCTCGGCCGACTTGCAAGGCCAAAATCCCGGCAAGGGGTTTGCTCGCAAGAGCAAGAAGTGTTCGTCACAAGGAAAAAAGCTCTTTTTTCAACGTGGTACGAACTCTTTCCGAGATCCTGTTCGGGCACAATGAGGCACGGGACATTCAATGATGTCGTCGCCAAGCTTCCGAGAATATCCCGCATGGGTTTTGATGTCCTATACCTGCCGCCGATTCATCCGATCGGGAAGACGAAGCGCAAAGGGAAAAACAATGCCCTCACGGCTCTGCCGGATGATCCCGGCTCTCCCTGGGCCGTCGGCTCCCATGAGGGGGGACATGATGCTATCCAAAGAGAGCTCGGCACTCTAGCGGACTTCGAGAGGCTGGTCAAAGAGGCTGAGAGCCTTGGAATTGAGATCGCCCTTGACATTGCCCTGCAATGCTCTCCGGATCATCCGTACCTCAAAGAGCATCCCGAGTGGTTTTTAAAGAGGCCCGATGGGACATACCAGTACGCGGAGAACCCTCCCAAAAAATATGAAGACATCATTCCCTTCCATTTTACGGAAGACAATAAAGACACCCTGTTCAGGGAGATTTTGAGAATATTTCTTTTCTGGATGAAAAGGGGAGTGCGCATTTTCCGCGTCGATAACCCCCACACAAAGCCGTTTGCGCTCTGGGAGTATGTGATCGGCGAGGTGCGCAAGGTCGATTCCGGTGTTATCTTTTTGGCGGAAGCCTTCACCCGCCCTAAAATCATGCATCATCTGGCGCGCATCGGTTTTGACCAGTCCTATACCTACTTTACATGGAGAAACACCAAGTGGGAGCTGACGGAGTATCTGACGGAGCTGACAAAGACGGAGGCGAGGAATTACCTGCGTCCGAATTTTTTTGTCAACACGCCCGATATTCTTCCGGAATCGCTGCAATGGGGTGGCAGGGCCGCATTTCTAACGCGCCTCATCCTGGCCGCAACACTGTCTTCTTCCTATGGTATTTATGGGCCTGCGTTTGAGCAGATGCTCTCGGAAGCCGTACCGGGCAAAGAAGACTACATAGACTCGGAAAAATATGAGATCAAGCCCTGGGATTTTGAAAAGAAGGGCACTATCTCGGAGACCATTGAAATCGTCAACCGCATCCGCAAAGAAAACCCTGCTTTGCAAGCGACCGGCAACCTTGAGTTCTACGCAACAGACAATGACTATCTGCTCGCCTACGGAAAACAGGGGCCTCAAGGAGAGTCTCTTCTTATCGTGGTCAACTTAGACCACTATCACACACAGTCCGGCTATGTAACACTGCCCCTCATGCACCTTGGCATCCAAGAGAAAGAGCCTTATCTGGTCGATGATCTGTTGTCGGGTGAGAGGTATATCTGGGAAGGGGAGAGAAACTACATTCAGCTAAGCCCCCACCTCGTTCCGGCGCACATCTTTCGGATTCGCCCGAAGATGCTGAGGGAAAACAATTTCGATTACTTTATATGATGGACAAATCATGAAACAAGATCCGCTCTGGTTTAAACACGCTGTCTTCTACCAACTCCATGTGAAATGCTTCCGAGACTCCAATCACGACGGCATCGGAGATTTCAGGGGACTGACAGAAAAACTTGATCACATCCAAAATTTGGGCTGCAACGCCATCTGGCTCCAGCCTTTCTATCCGTCTCCTCTCAGGGACGATGGCTACGACATCGCGGACTACCATGCCATCCACCCTGATTACGGCACATTAAAAGACTTTAAGCTTTTTCTTAAAGAGGCCAAAGAGCGGGGAATCCGCGTCGTCACCGAGCTTGTCTTAAACCACACTTCTGACCAGCACGCCTGGTTTAAACGGGCAAGACTATCACCTAAGGGCTCGAAGTGGCGCAACTTTTATATCTGGTCGGAAGCTCCAGACAAGTACCTGGATTGCCGCATCATTTTCAAAGATTTCGAAACTTCCAACTGGGCCTTCGACCCAGTTGCCGACAGCTACTACTTCCATCGGTTTTACTCCCATCAGCCGGACTTGAACTATGACAATCCTGAAGTGCACCAAGAGATTTTCAAGATCGTGGATTTCTGGCTCGGCATGGGCGTCGACGGCCTGCGCCTCGATGCTGTTCCCTACCTCTACAAGCGCGAAGGAACCGACTGCGAAAACCTGCCCGAGACACACGCCTTTCTGAAGAAATTAAGAAGCTATATCGACTCCAAGTACGAAAACAAAATGCTGCTTGCAGAAGCCAACCAGTGGCCGGAACAGGCATGCCTCTATTTTGGAGAGGGCGATGAGTGTCATATGGCGTTTCACTTCCCTGTGATGCCAAGGCTGTTTATGGCCATACACAAGGAAGATCGTTTTCCGATCATCGACATTTTAGACCAGACACCGACGCCTCCCGCAGTGTGCCAATGGGCCATGTTCTTGCGCAACCACGATGAGCTCACCCTTGAGATGGTGACCGATGAAGAGCGGGATTACATGTGGCGCGTCTATGCCAAAGATCCCCGAGCCCGCATCAACTTAGGGATTCGCAGAAGACTGGCGCCTCTCATGGAAAATGACCGTCAGAAAATCGAACTCATGTTCACGCTGCTGCTCTGTCTCCCGGGATCTCCCGTCATTTATTATGGCGATGAGATTGGGATGGGTGACAATTACTACCTGGGCGACCGTAACGGTGTGCGCACACCGATGCAGTGGAACAACGACCGCAATGCCGGTTTCTCCGATGGCGATCCGCAAAAACTCTACCTCCCTCTGATCATCGACCCCAAATACCATCATGCACATGTTAACGTAGAAAATGAGGAACAATCGCCCTCTTCGCTTCTTTCCTGGATTAAGACGGTTATAGCCATCCGTCAGGCTCATCCAGCCTTCGGTTCGGGCACTTTGAAATTCGTGGACGCGAAAAACCCGAAAGTTCTGGCTTTTGTCCGCGAATATGATGGGGACGCTATCTTGGTTGTCGTCAATCTCTCCAGGTTCTCGCAATACGTCGAGATAGATCTTGCCGACTGGAAGGGATCGATTCCCGTCGATCTTTTCAGCCACAACAACTTTGCCAACATCACAGCTGCGGACTACGGACTGACTCTGGGACGCTATGGATATTTCTGGCTTGCCCTGGAGCCTGCTAAAATGCGAACAAGCAGCCATGAAGAACCCATCGGACATAAATTCTCATTGGAATCGAGCTGGGATGAGGTGTTAAAAAAGGAAAACCGCACTCTCATGCTAAAGGAGAGCCTGCCTCAGTTTCTTTCCAAGCAACGATGGTTTCGCTCGAAGGGCAAACCGATTAAGAAGGTGCAGATACAAGATGAAGTCAAATTCGGCAATGCCAAAATCTTGAATGTGGGGGTTTCTTTCCTGGATGACCAGCAGGAAAACTATCAGCTCCCGGTCACTTTCATCCCTGCATCCGAGCTGACCCAATTAAAAAAGGAAGCTCCCAACTCCATCATCGCAGAGATTGAGGTTGCCGGCGAGCGCGGCGCCCTTGCTGACGCCGTCTATCAGAAAGAGTTCAGAACATCGCTGTTAGATGCATTGATCCGCAAATCGACTATGGTCAGCCAGTCAGGCGAAGTGTTTTCTGAGAGCATCGCCAAGCTCAGGAAGACCTTTCTCGATAGAAAGGAAGTGGAGTCGTCTCTGATGACCATGGAACAGTCCAACACATCCATCAATTACGGCGACAGTGTCATTCTGAAGCTTTACAGACGGATTGAAGAGGGAACCAACCCCGATTTTGAGCTGGTGCGCCATCTGACCGAAAAAAGCGGTTTTGGACACGTGCCGGAATACTTAGGAGGAATCGAGTGGAAAGTCGGTCCCAGCCCCAAGTCGCAAATAGCACTGGCGCAGCGATTCATCGAAAAAGGCACCTCGGCCTGGGATTTTACGTTGCAAGAGATGGAAACGAAATTTCCTGAGCTGGAGGAAAAAACCCAAGAGATTCTCAAGAGGAGCGACAGCCCTGAAAGGAAGAGGGCGCTTGTCAAAGCAGAGGCGGAAAGGGTCTTTAAAGACTACCTCAAGCTAGCTGATCTGCTCGGAGAGAGAACAGCGGGGCTCCATCTGGCTTTCTCATCCGATAATGAGAGTCCTGAGATGGTGCCGGAGTCCTTCTCGATGCTGTATCAAAAGTCGCTCTACCAGGCAATGCGTACGCAGACGAAGAAAACTCTGGAGCTGTTGAAGGAAAGGATCTCCTCCCTCAAGCCCGACGAGGCTGAACTTGCCAGAAAGGTTTTGCACTGCGAAGAGAGCATCCTCACCATTTTAAAAAGGTTGGAGACCAGACGCTTTTCCGCACACAAAATCCGCATCCACGGTGATTTACACCTTGGCCAGATTATATGCACCGGCTCTGATGCCCTGATCATCGATTTTGAAGGGGAGCCTGCACTGCCTCTCGGCGAGAGAAGGCTTAAGCGTCCGGTGATTCAGGATATCGCCGGTATGGTGAGGTCTTTTGACTATGCGCTGACACACTTCATCATCAGCCGTGGTAAAACCAAAAATGAAGCGGCCACCTCCGCTAAGGACGCGCTCTCTTTAGCGCTTAGGGAAAGATTTACACAAAGCTACCTCAATGCCATCAAAGGAGCTAAAACGCCGCTTGTACCGGATAATCCCACGGAGCTTTCTATCCTGATGAACGCCTTCCTTCTCAACAAAGCTATCTACGAGATTGGCTACGAGATCCGAAACCGTCCGGACTGGATCCAGATACCCATGCAGGGACTCTTGAATATCCTCAAGGAGATGCGTTAATGCAGGAGACAGCCCCCATGTCGCTCATGACAGATTCCGATATCCATCTATTTAAAGAAGGAAAGCACTTCAGGCTCTACGAAAAGCTTGGGTCGCGGGTTGTTTCTGTCGATGGTGTCAAGGGGGTGCTCTTTGCTGTCTGGGCTCCAAACGCCAAGAGCGTATCGGTTATCGGGGATTTCAACGGATGGAACGGAAACAAAAATCCTCTATTTCCCCGTTGGGACAGCTCCGGAATTTTTGAGGGATTCATCCCCCACATAGGACAGGGAGCGCTCTATAAATACAGGATAGTCTCCAGGGAGCGGGGGGCTGTCTTAGAAAAGAGCGACCCGTTTGCCTTTTTATCCGAAGCGCCTCCAAAAACCGCCTCGGTTGTGACCGATCTGTCTTATGAGTGGGATGAGGAAGAGTGGGAAGAAGAGAGAAGGCAGCGTAACGCGCTCGCAGCTCCCATGTCCATTTACGAAATGCACCTCGGTTCCTTCAGGAAAAATCCTGAAGAGGGCGGCCGCTCATTAACATACCGCGAGATGGCTGATTTCCTCCCGGGCTACATCAACGAAATGGGCTTTACCCACGTGCAGTTCATGCCGGTGATGGAACACCCTTTCGAGGGCTCCTGGGGCTATCAGACGGTCGGATACTTTGCCCCGACCAGCCGTTTTGGCACTCCTCAAGATTTTATGTTCCTCATCGAGACACTCCACCGGAGCGGTATTGGAGTCATTCTCGACTGGGTTCCCTCGCATTTTCCATCGGATGAACATGGCCTCTATCGCTTTGACGGCACCCATCTGTTCGAGCATGAAGACCCCCGCCTGGGGTTTCATCCCGACTGGAAGAGCCATATCTTCAACTATGGCCGCCACGAAGTGCGCTCCTTTCTGATCTCTTCGGCGCTCTTCTGGCTCGACAAGTACCATGTCGACGGGATTCGGGTGGATGCTGTGGCCTCCATGCTGTACCTGGACTATTCGCGAAAAGAAGGGGAGTGGATCCCCAACCTTTACGGCGGCAGGGAAAATCTGGATGCCATCCGGATGATCAAAGACTTAAATGAAGCGATTTACCTCTACTACCCTTATGCCCAGACGATCGCCGAGGAGTCCACGGCGTGGCCGATGGTATCGCGTCCGACCTACCTAGGGGGCTTGGGTTTTGGCATGAAGTGGAACATGGGCTGGATGCACGACACGCTCTGCTATTTTAAGCTCGATCCCGTGCACCGGAGGTATCACCACAACGAGCTTCTCTTCAGCATGATCTATGCCTACACCGAAAATTTCATGCTTCCTCTCTCTCATGACGAGGTTGTCCATGGCAAAGGCTCGCTTCTTGCCAAGATGCCGGGCGATGACTGGCAAAAATTCGCTAATTTACGGCTTCTGTTTGGATATATGTACACCCATCCGGGAAAAAAATTGCTGTTCATGGGCTCGGAGATCGCCTCCTTCAGCGAGTGGAACCACAGCCAGAGCCTCGATTGGCATCTTTTGCAGTATGACCGACATGTCGGGATCAAGCGTTGGCTGATGGATTTAAACCGCGTATACAAAGAGGAGAAGGCCCTGTTTGAGCTGGACTTTAGCCACGAGGGTTTCGAGTGGATTGATATCGCCGATAGCAACAGCAGCGTTATCAGCTTTTATCGAAAGGGAAAAAATGAAGCGGACTCTCTCATTGCGGTACTCAACTTCACTCCGATCCCTCGGACAAATTACCGCATCGGGGTTAAAGAGAAAGGGTATTACCAAGAAATTCTCAACAGCGACTCCACCTACTATGGCGGTTCCGACTGCGGCAATTTCGGAGGTGTGGAGGCAAAGCCCATCCATGTCCATGGCAAAGAGTGGAGCATCAGCCTTTCGCTGCCTCCTCTTTCTCTCATTTTGCTTAAGAGGCAATAAGAGACTGTCCACTTCAGAGAGACTTTCGGTATAAGACGAAATCTGTCACAATAGGTGAAAAAAATAGTCACCTATGCACTTACCCCGTCCTCTACAACTGGCCATCGAAAAGGCCGCAGATACAGCACAATTTAAACAACTCTCGACTGCCCGTGAAGAGCTGACGCGCCGCTACCAGCAGCCAGCCAAAGGGCAGTTCATGACAACAAAGGCAGAGCGCCTCTCTTATCTGATATCCCGCATGCCGGCGACTTTTGCGGCAGTTTCAAAAGCTTTGGAATCCATCCGCGAAAGGGCAAATCTGTCTATCCGCTCGCTTGCCGATCTGGGGGCTGGACCAGGGACTGCTTCATGGGCGTTTGCTGAATATTTCCCTGAACTTGAGGAATTTAATCCGGTGGAAATGGATCGGGAGCTGCAATTGATTGGTAAACAACTTGCGCAGTCGAGTGACAGGGAAGGGTTGAGGCGCGCTGTCTGGCAAGAGTCCAATTTGGAAAAGGTGGAATCCCTGCCCCCGGCAGATGCGGTCGTTTTTTCCTATTCAGTGGGCGAGCTTAAGCAAGAAATTCTTCTCCCCCTTATCGATCGGGCGTGGGAGTCTGCCGGGCAGCTGCTGCTGATCGTAGAACCGGGCACCCCTGCCGGGTTTGAAAGAATCCGCTCCATTCGACAGCACTTGATCGATAAGGGGGCGTTTCTGATTGCCCCATGTCCTCACCCCGGGGCCTGTCCGATGACCGGTAGCGATTGGTGCCATTTCGCGGCCCGGGTCGAACGCTCCTCGCTTCACCGCCGCATCAAGGGGGGGACGATGGGTTTTGAGGATGAAAAATTTTCATATGTCGCTGCTGTTAAACAATCTGTGATATTACCCGGATCCCGGATACTTGCCGGTCCAGAGATTCACTCAGGGCATGTGACACTCAAGCTGTGCACTCTAGAAGGGCTGAAGCGCGAGACAATCTCCAAAAAGAGAGGCGAACTCTACAAGCTCGCCCGCAAAGCCGAGTGGGGAAGCTCTCTGCCTTAAAGACCAATCCCGTTTGCGCGCACCTTTTAATTCAACAATATGAGACACTTGCGTCAATCCTTCCTATTTCACATGTCTTTTTTGGCTCGTAAGAAAGTTAATGTGGTAATAGCCTTACAACCACTTGTGTGATAATGAACTTAAACAATAGATGTTAAAATTATAAACACTTTCAACTGCTTATAAATATTTTTAAATATATAATAGGAGTTATCTGTTTAGCTAAGGAGGGCAAGTATGCTCATACCTAACGCGAGTGTTGTGCGGGGAATTTACGAAAGCCACGATTACCTGAGCTATCCTGAAATGACCAAAGCGCTCGATGCGGCGCTGAAAGATCCCACCCGGCCTATCGAAGTTCCCAATAACTTTTTAAATAAAAAAGCCGAGAGCCAAGGATTTTTCTCCGGACTGCTCAGCAAAATTGCCACTAAATGGCAGGGAGCTATGATCAGCCTAAAGTGCGCTCTCAGCAAGGAGTACTCCGTCAAGTTCAACCGCGCAGTCAAACAAATTGAGACCGCCTACTCAAAGAAGATCTCCGATATCAGCAATCTGGCGCAGATCATCATGTGCAGTAAGGAGCCCATCGAAAGCACGAAGGAGATAGTCTACAAATTACAAGGGCGGATCAAAGAGTTGGAAGAGTCCGTTGAAGAAGATGAGATGTCGCTCAAAGAGATGATCGAAGCTAAAAATCTGATTATTGATGATGCAAGGGCTCTACTCAAACTGCAATCCGAGCCGCAAGAGGACACGAACTTTTTCTGGAAATTCATCGGCTTTTTCACTCCTCAAAAAACCGATCCCGCCAAAGCTCTGATGGAGGAAATCAACGACATCGATGCTTCGTTCCCGACGGGCAACATCTCCGAAGATCTCATTGAAGCCTACGAGAGAGAACAAGTCGAAAACTCACAGCTGCTCACCAGCATCCAACTCAAGAAGAGACACATCACCCATGTTCAACAGCTATTAGTAAAAGAGCAAGAGCTGCTTGTAGAGGCGCAGGCTCTTTTGAAAAAGGCGGCGGCTCAAATATCCAAGGCAGCTCAAGATATCGAGCGGCTGCAGCTGGAAGACTATTTTGACGAAGACGATCTCGAGGTTCCTGACATTTCTCTAGATTCAGCCGCACCCATGACGCCAAAGGAACTGACGCCCCAGGAGAAAATGATGGAAGATATCGGCAAGGATATCAGCACCAAGACTGGAGTCAAAGAGCTTTCAACGCTGTTTAAACTGCTGCTTGGACGATTTCCTGAAGACGCGGTCAAAAACTGGAATTGCGATGACCAGGGGAAATTCTCACTGGAGCTGAAACAGTGTTATCAACTTTGGATACCGGGTGGAAGCCTTCCCGGGGGGGCGGTGTTACTGTTTGGCGATCCCGGTAGTGCGCTCATCAAGGGTAAACTGGAAAAGAACAAATTCACCTTCGAGAGCGGCATCAGCAGCTATGTAAAAGTGTTTCCTCTCGGCTTCATCAGTCCTACCCTGGATACGATTCATTTCCAGGATAAGACCGATATCGCTCTGTCAGGAGCCTATCTTGGACAATCTGAGACCAAGCATAAAACCTTCACTCAGCTGAAAAGTGATTGGGGCTCGAAGGGATCGATGGTTCCTACCGATTACCCGGGAGGGTATCAAAAGTTCCTGCAAGATAAGATAGCCGAGGGCTAAACGCCCTCATTTTCTCTAGCCGTGAAGAGAGTACAAGCAGGCTTCGATTCCGGTTATCCAACGTCTACATCCATCTCATCATTGTCAGAGGCTTCAACTTTTTGATAGATGTAAAACTTTTCACCTTCGTATCCGTGTCTTTTTCCTCTGATGGCCTTACTGACGTAGGAAAGATCTGTGATGTGTTTGAGCTTTGATTGCATATTAGCTTTCAGAAGATCACAGATTTTTTTATCACCAATTTTGGTGGTGGAAAATTGGATAGCGACGATGCCTTGATTGCGCACTCCTTTTTTAGCCTGATCTACAAGTTTGTAGAGAAAGTTATTCACCCACTCGTCAATCTCCGGGTACCTGGCAGTGGACTGGGTGTTCCCGTGGTCTTTATATTTCTCATAATCGAAAAAAGGCGGAGAGGTGATCATCAAATCGCTTGGCACGCCATCAACTATCAGCTCTTCTTCGCTGAGATCTTCCATGGGTTTGTCGTATAATTTGCAGGTAAATTGATAAGGCTCTCCCATCTCCCGGTCAAGCACTTTGAGACATGCGTCAAATATGTTTTTGTAGCGAGGTGTTAAATCCTTGTTGGGATCGGTGCCGATATAGCGGACAACTTTAAATTGTTTGGCTGCCGCCATCGCGCCAACAAGCCTGTCTCCCCAACCCGTACAGAGATCTAATATTCTTGTGATATTGCCTGCCACGTTAGATTGCTTTAAGTAGTTCAAGACATCAAAAACGGCTGCCGGCCGAAATTGGCCGGGAGCGTTCATTAAAAAATCGTTCGTAATTAGAGGTAGCCCGAGGCAGAGGTAGGGGGCTTTCCCCTGAGCGTGATACTTAAAAATTTTGGTGATTTTCTTCCAGCGGAGTTTCTCATCTTCCCATTTTTTGGATGGAGACTTGTCTATTCCTGTGGATGCTTTGATGCGCTCTTCGTTCATGTAGAAAGCCGACATCTTCAGGCCTGCTTGCATCCCGGTGTATGTCCTGGTAAAATCATAGTTTCCAAGATTGAGCAACAATTTAAAACTCTCGGCTGCAACATCTGCGGTGATCACGGGATTGGAGCGGCATTGGCCGTTGTGCAAGTGTGGTAGTTTGTATTGATGCTTGGTGATTTCATCTGAAAGAAGCTCTCCAATCCGCTCATAGAACGCCTCCTTCTCCTCTTGGGTGACATCCAGTGTTTCATTCAGCTTTTTCTGCATCCAACTTTTCAGTGCGTCGAAATCGAGGGAATACACACCGTCACCTTTTGTTTTAGGGAACGTGAAGCCCTTAACCATCGCCTCGATTTTTTCCTCAACACTATTAAAAACTTGAGCGACCTCTCTTGTCTTCGGAGGAGGATTGATGCCGGCGAGCGCTGTAGGGTTTAGCCCTCTCCAAGGGCCCATGCCCCCCATCAGCGGTTGAGTTTGAGGCAGATTCAGGGAGGCAAAGCCGCGCAAGGGAAGTTGATTTTCCAATGCATTGGAAGAAATACGAGGGATAGGCGCAGAGAATTTTCTCGGCTCAATGCATTCACTATGCATGGCGGCAGAGAAATCAAATTTTTGCCTTTTTAAGGGAGAGGCTCTCTCCTCCTCTGCAAAGTCCCGTTCCCTGACGCGTGCAGGGAGGGGGGGAGAGCAGATTTCCATCATTGTCGGATAAGGGTAGATGCGCAGGGGAGGCAGCAGATTTTGAAAAATCGGAACCGCTCCCGCCGGTAGCGAACTTTTCCCGATCGTTGATACGAAACGTTTTTGTAGCACGGGAGGAGGTATTTCCCGCGGGTAGGTATTTTCCTGGTTTTGTTTCTCAAAAGCAACCGTAGGAGGTATTTCCCGGGGATGGCTATTTATCTGATTTTGTTTCTCATAAGGAACCGTAGGAGGCACTTCCCGCGGGTTGCTATTTTCCTGCTTCTTCTGAGGACCGGGAGCTAATAATTCAGCCCTGATTTCTTTTAATGTTCGGCATTTTTGGCAGGAACCGCATTCGTTGTCAGGGGTGTCTTCCCCCTTTTTTCTGTTCGTGTTTTGCCAGTGTTTGAAATGTTGCATGGAGGCAAAGCAGGAGGAAACGAGTTTGGACAAGGCAGCCTGTTCGCTGCTGAGTAGCTCAGCGACGTACTGCTTTTTTGTGTCGAAAGGAATGCAGAGGTTGTGCGGTCCGATCAGTTTCTCGGCATATTGCTTAAAGAGATTGAAAGCCGTTATCGTATCAGAAAAATGAATTGCTTGCGGCGACTTATCTGCCGCAAAAAGAATTGTCCCGCACTCATGTTTTTGCATGTAGGGGAGGGATATCAGCCAGATGTATTGGTTTTTAGCGGGATTTTCCTGAAGATTTTTAATTTTCTCCCGATATCCTTTGATCTTGCGGCAATTTACAGGGTGTTTCACCACGATAAGCCTGTCGCGCAGTCCTAGGGCGTTGCAGATATTTTCAACGGCCGTCATTTCACGCGCCCCCGAAGCGGGATTGAGCATGTAGACATGCAGCGGATAGATATGCATTCCCTGGCGCTTAGCCCAGATAAGGGCGGCTGTGCTGTCCGTCCCTCCCGAGAAGGGGATGATAACGCGGTTTTTAATAAGCGGCACCACCCGAGGAGTCGCGTCCATCTCTCTGCCTTCGATGATATTTTCGGTCGGCAGGCCATGGTGTTGGCAAAGAGCCTTGGCATACTCAAGCTGCCCAGGCGGAACTTCCATAGCCTCGGGTAAAGTCGCGTAATTTTCATACATCCGAATCGCTCGGGAGTTGTCCAGATTAGCGATTGTTGATCTATTAGCCGATGGGAATGTTATATTCATGAATATCCAAACCTTTTTAAATTAAAAAAAGAGGAGGATGAGCTTTTCTTTAATTTATTTCAATAAGATACGATAGTTAACAAAAGCGACTCTATTTGATGAATATAAATATATTGTATGGTGTAAATTGTAGTCTTTTTGTCTATCGCAGGTTTATCAGCGCGCTAGTGAGTTGGAAAACAAACTCTGTAGGGCTAAGCGGGCACTGAGACGCTCACGGTGCTAATCGGCGAGCGCCTTCAGAAGAAGGGATGAGTAGGATTTTAAAAGCACTCTTCCTGTAGCAATCACGGGGGCATCCGTTTCATGAAAAAAATCATCGGGAGGTGCATTGGCGGTGTTGACAATTACATACCAGCGCCACCCGGTAGGCAGGGATGGTAGATGCACCGTAGCGTCGTAGTCATGAGCGTTGAAAGCGACATAAAGATGCTCTCCTTGGAGAGAGTCTTTGAGTGTAAAGGCCAAAAATTGGGTCTCTTCCTGCCAATTGGGATTGTGAGGCTCGCGCGAGTGCCAGTCGATATCTTCTGGAGTCAGAAACTCTCCTTTATTCAACACAGCATGCCTCTTTCTGAAATGGATCAGCCCTTTTGTAAACCGATAGAATGGGTTGCCTTTGATTGAGCTCCAATCAAGCCAGTTCAGTTCATTGTCTTGGCACCAGGTGTTGTTGTTGCCTTTTCTTGTAAGACCTATCTCATCTCCCATGTGTAGCATGGGGATGCCTTGAGAAATCATTAATGCTAAATGGAGATTCCGCATCTGCCGGGATCGCAGGGCGATTATGGCTTTATCCTTTGTCTCTCCCTCCACCCCGCAATTCCAACTGTTGGTGCTGGGGTTGCCGTCCAGGTTGTTCTCTCCGTTCGGCGTGTTGTACTTTTGATTGTAAGACACCAGGTCTCTCAAACTTAAGCCATCATGGGAGGTGATATAGTTAAGGGAAGCCAGGGGAGAGCGGCCATTGAAAATATCCTGAGAGCCGGATATACGGCTTGCAAACTCTTGATTGACGCTCTTGTCGCCTTTGATAAATCTTTTGACAATGTCCCGATATTTATCGTTCCACTCGCTCCAGCGGTCTTCGGAAGGGTAGAAATTACCAAGGCGATAAAGGCCGGCGGAGTCCCATGGCTCGGCTATCAGCTTCAAATCGGAAAGAAGAGGGTTTTCTGAGATGGCTTCGATCAGTGGGGGGGAATCCAATACCTCAGTGTGTGTACCGCGCGCGAAAACTGCGGCGAGATCAAAGCGGAATCCATCGACGTGCATCTCGCGCGCCCAGTAGTTTAAGCATACCAGAATAAACTCCCTCACCATCGGATGATTGCAGTTCATCGTATTGCCGCATCCACTGTAGTTTTGGAAATGGAGTTTGGGATCAAGATGGTAGTAGACCGCTATGTCAACGCCTTTAAACGAAAGGACAGGGCCTAATTCGTTTCCTTCGGCAGTGTGGTTAAAGACGACATCAAGAATGACTTCGATGCCATTTTTATGCAGCTCCCTGACCATGAATTTAAATTCCTCTTCCGCCTGGCAGTAACCGTCTTTTGTCGCAAAACGGTTGCAGGGGGAGAAGAAATTGACTGTGGAATACCCCCAATAGTTGTAGAGACGCTCTCCGTTAATGGGGTTGAAGCGGTGGTATTCACATTCGTTGAACTCTTGAACGGGCAGAAGCTCGACAGCGTTCACACCAAGATCAAGCAGATAAGGAATCTTTTCGACAACTCCCAGGAAAGTACCGGGGTGCTTAACCTTGCTTGAAGGGTGCTGGGTGAAGCCCCTGACATGCATCTCGTAGATGACCAGGTCTTTTCGAGGAATCTGCAGTTGCTTGTCCCCCTGCCAGTCAAACTCCTTGTGAGCGCGGACGAGACCTAAAGGGCGGTAGTTGTCGTTGGAGCCCCAAGCGGAGGGCGTATTGACAGCCCTTGCATAGGGATCGAGGACTAACAAATCCTGTTCCGGCAAAAGCTTGGCCGCCTTGCTTTTCTGACGCACCCGGAAGCCATAGCACATTTGTGGGGGAAGGTCTTCGACAAAAATGTGCCAGATATCACCTGTTTTATTGATTTTCGGGTTTAGCTTGATTTCGGCAACGAGATCATTGGTCTCCCCTGAGAAGAGACAAAGTGTTACGGCATCGGCATGTTTTGAGTAGAGCGTAAAGTTTACCCCCTCTTCTCGCTCTTGAACGCCAAGCGGCAGGGGGCTCCCTTCAGCAGTTTTGAATTTGTAGCTCATCTCTCTCCCGTTAAAACTGCTTTCACCATCTTTTTAAGCGACTTATCTAAAGCGATTCTTTCAACAGGCTCTTTGAAGCGCACTCTCCAGTTCAATGCTCTTCTGTCGTTGGCCGGATCATTGATGCGGGCGGATTCTTCGCTCTCAAAGAAAAGCGGCGAAGTTTCAGGAAAATATTCCTGGAGGGGATTGATGTGAAACAGGCTGCTGCCCCCGTGCGAGAGCCTGAGCACTGCTTCGCGCATCTGATCATCATACCGCTCACTGTAGAGGATGGAGTTGGCTTCAGCAAAAGCTTGTGCTGCCAGTTTATTGGATTCCCACCAGCTTTTCATCGTCTCCGTATCATGTGTCGCGATGGTTGCCATGCTCATGGCAGGATAGGACGAAACCGGCGTGAAAATGGGGTTGACGGGATCTGTAAATTCCCAGCGTAGAACTTTAGTTCCAGGCACTCCCAGTTGCTGCAAAGTAGAGCGCACCTCTTGCGGGACCGTTCCTAAGTCTTCAGCGATGGGAAGCAGTGGACATTCATTTAGAAAAGAACGGATGACTTTTGTCCCGCGAGGAATCCAAAGGCTCTCATCCCGAGGGACAAAGAAGCCTTGCGTCGGCTTTTCTCCGGGAGGCACTCCCCAAATTCTGAAAAGCCCCACAACATGATCGAGTCGGTACAGATGGTATATTCCCGCCACAACCTCCAGCCTCTCTTTCCACCATGCCAGGATTTTATCTTGTGCTCTGTCCCAGTCATAAAGTGGAAAGCCCCAGTTCTGCCCGTCTTTGCAATAGGTATCGGGAGGGGCTCCTGCAGTCAGATCGATTCGGAAAAGGTCTTCATTCAAGACAACGTCAGCGCTTCTTTCCGCAATTAAGATAGGAACATCCCCTTTGATGAGGATGCCTTTTGCTTCGGCATAGTCGCGCACCTCGCTCATCTGCTGAAAGCAGAGGTACTGAACAAACGCGTGATAATCCGCATCTTCAAGAAGGGCGTTATTCACCTCTATCTTTCCTTCGCCGAGCGCCTCATCCCCTCGCATTCTGATGGCTTTATACAGGGAGAAGCCCTCAAGCCAGGGATGCAGGTCTAAGAACTTCTGATAGCGCCCGCTTTGCATAAACGCCCGCCCTTCCTGCTCGAAAAGGTCGCGCAAGAAAGCCTCTTTCATTTTCATCACAGAGGGGTAATCGATAGCACCCCTGTTGATGCTTTTTTTTATCCGCCCACCGTCAAAACCTCTGAGCGCGCTTAGTGAGAGATGAATGGGGTTGAGGGCAAAGGCGGATACGGCGGAGTAGGGGCTTGCCTCTCCCTGGGTGTCATTTAGCGGCAGCAGTTGGATGATGTTAAATCCAACCTCCTGGCACCAGTCGATCAGAGGAAGCAAATCGAGATATTCTCCGACCCCTGTGCTTTTTTCGCTCCACAGGGAAAAGAGCGGCACGGCAATTCCATGATGATGCCGAAAACCGATTGTTTCCCATTGTTTCTTCGCTGCAAGGTCTTTGGGCAGTGTCATCTAAAGTTCCAGTGCTGACGGTTGGATATCAATATTATATGTCTAGAGAATGCCCGCTCTCAAGTCAAGGAATTTATTGATGTTTTCAGTTGCGGCAGAGTTTCCAAGCCTGCTAATATGGAGATGGCGGCGTTAAACGAACAGGTGCATTCAAGAGAGGAGCAGTCGTTATGAATCACGATACCGATCGCAGCATAGCCTATTTTTCTATGGAGATAGCCCTAGAGTCTTCGATGCCGACCTATAGCGGGGGCCTCGGGGCGCTCGCCGGCGACACTATCCGGTCCGCGGCCGATCTACGGGTTCCGATGGTAGGAGTCTGTCTGCTCTATCGCAAAGGGTATTTTTTTCAAACGCTGCAGCAAGACGGTCAACAGTTAGAACAGCCCACAGAGTGGGTGGTGGAAAACTTTTTAACCAAGACCCCCGGAAAAGTCTCCGTCATGATCGAGGGGCGGCAAGTCTTCATCGAGGCCTGGCGCTATGAAGCTGTTTCCAGAAAAGGGTTCACCATCCCAGTCTATTTCCTTGATACGGATCTTGCGGAAAATAGCGATGAAGATCGCAAGTTAACCTACCACCTCTATGGAGGGGATTCAAAATACCGCTTGTGCCAGGAGATTGTCCTCGGGATCGGCGGGGTAAAAATGCTAAGAGCGCTCGGCTACAGCCACATCAACACATTCCACATGAATGAGGGCCATGCCAGCCTGCTGACAGTGGAGCTTCTCGATGAATCGTGCAAAGAAGCGGGAAGGACGGATATAAACCAGCAAGATATTGAAAAAGTGCGCAAGATGTGTGTCTTCACCACGCACACGCCGGTTCCGGCTGGTCACGACCAGTTCCCCTTGAGCCTGGTTGAGCAAGTCTTGGGCAGGCACTCGATTTTCGAGATGAAGAACATCTTCTGCCATGAAGGCAATCTCAACATGACCTATCTGGCCCTGAACTTAAGCGATTACGTCAATGGAGTTGCTAAAAAGCACGGCGAGATTTCGCGGCTGATGTTTGCCTCGCATACCATCGATGCCATCACCAATGGCGTATACGCGCCCTATTGGGTCTCTCAACCCTTCCAGACCCTCTTCGACCGCTATATCCCAAATTGGCGGGAGGACAATTTCGCTTTCCGCTACGCATTGAACATTCCTACCGGCGAAGTCTGGGATGCCCACCTGAAAGCCAAAAAGCAACTTTTCGATTTCATCACGCAAGAGACCAACATCGCGCTCGATATCCACACCTTCACCATCGGCTTTGGCAGGAGATCGGCAACCTACAAACGAGGCGATCTGCTCTTTCGTAACCCCGAGAGGCTTAGGAGAATTGTAAAGGAGGGAGGCAAAATCCAGGTCATCTATGCTGGGAAGGCCCATCCCAAAGACCAGGAGGGTAAAGCCTTAATTCAACGCATTTTCCACGCCATGCATGACCTGAAGGATGACATCAAGATTGTCTATCTTGAAAATTATGATCTGAAACTTGCCAGGCTGATGACATCCGGCTCAGACATTTGGCTGAACACGCCCCGCCCCCCGATGGAAGCGTCGGGAACTTCAGGGATGAAGGCGGCGCTAAACGGCGTGCCCTCCTTAAGCATATTGGATGGCTGGTGGATCGAAGGGTGCATCGAGGGAGTCACAGGATGGTCAATCGGTCACTCGCATGAGGACTATCCATACGATCCAGACCAACATGATTTCACCAAAATCGACGACGAGGATGCCGACTCCCTCTACAATAAGCTGGAAGGAGCGGTTATTCCCCTCTATTATGAGAATCGCGATGAGTTCATCCACATTATGCTTAACAGCATCGCCCTGAATGGTTCCTTTTTCAATACGCATCGCATGGTGCAGCAATATATGCTCAACGCGTACTTAAGATTCCGCGCTATGGGCCGCTTTGAATAGACTTTAACAGTTTTTTCACCTTAGCAAGCGGATGGGTATTCAGCACATCCTCCGCCTGCAGCCACCCTTTGCGAGCCATCGACACACCCTGCGCATAATGGAGCAAACCCTCTTTGCTATGGGCATCGGGGTTAATCGAAGCGAGCACGCCTTTTTCTTTTGCATAGTGCCAGTGGCGCCAGTCCATATCGAGCCTGTCAGGGCTCGCGTTAAGCTCAATGATCTTTCCGTTGTCCGCGGCCGCGTCGATCACCTTTTTAACATTCAGAGGATAGGCGTCTCTCCTGAGAAGGAGCCGGCCGGTTAAGTGGCCTACCATTGTTGTGTATGGATTTTCAATTGCCTTGATAAGCCGTTTTGTCTGTTCCTCTTTACTTAAAGTGAAGAACCGGTGGATTGAAACGATAGTGAAATCAAGCTTTTCTAAAACGGCTCTCTCATAATCTAAAGATCCGTCCTTCATGATATCGCACTCCACCCCTTTGAAAAGGTGGATCTTTTTGTTTTTACTCTCATTGTATCTGTCGATCGCTTCCATCTGTTCAAAAAGGCGCTCCTCAGAGAGGCCGCCGGCCTGAACGCTCGACTTGGAGTGATCTGATATGCCGAGATATTCCCAGCCGAGTTGAGCGGCAAACTCCGCCATCTGCTCTAAAGTATTTTTGCCGTCAGAGGCTGTTGTGTGGACATGAAACACTCCCCGGATATCGGTTTCCCGGATCAATTGGGGTAAATGGTTGGATTCTGCCGACTCGATCTCTCCCAGCCCTTCCCGTAGCTCAGGTGTGATATAGGACAGCCCTAATAGTTTGTAGACCTCTTCTTCGTTTTCGGCGATAAGCTCATCGTCATCTTGAGTCAGCCCCCACTCAGACAGCTTCATTCCCATCTTTTTGGCACGGTTTCTGAGTTGAATATTGTGCTCCTTCGAGCCGGTGAAATAGATCAGGTTGAAAGGATAGGTGTCGTCTCCCGTCACCCGCAGATCGACTTGAATTCCCAAGCGATGCTTGATGCTCGCTTTGAATTTACCTTTGGCAAGAGTCGTTTCCACCGATTCCATCGAGGTGAAAGCTTCGATCAGCTCTCGGGAGGGGCCTGAAGCGAGAATATCGATGTCCGCAGGGGTTTCAGCGAAGCGTCTGATGCTGCCCACAATGTCGACATGGCTGACGCCGGGGACAGACATGAGTCTCTCCTGAATAGCCCGCGCTACCGGCTGGATTTCGCCATAAAGACGCCTCTCTTTCCATTTGGCGTGATGCGATAGCGCCTCCAGGAGGTTGTGCTCCATCTTCTCTCCGAAATGCGCTAGCTTGCTGACTTGGCCCTTTTCACAGGCGGCCTTAAGCTCTTCTTTGGAATTTATTCCAAGACCTTCATGCAAGAGACGCACTTTCTTTGCGCCCAGCCCCTGCAGCTCCATCAGTTCGATAAGGCCCGGAACGATCTCTTTTTTCAGCTTTTCGAGAGCGGGATGGGTTCCTGTACGGTAGAGGATTTCAATCTTTTCCTTTAGGGCCTCTCCGATTCCCGGCAAGTCTGCCAGCTTATTCTCCTCTATTAGGCACGAGAGGCTCTCCTCGCTCAATTCCAGGCTGTCAGCTGCCTTCCTGTAGGCGATCACCTTGTAGGGATTTTCATCTTTCAGCTCGAGCATTTGAGCCATTTCTCTCAGCTTATCGGCGACTTGATGTTTATCCATGATCTGAACTGCTTTATAATCTGTTGAATTATCGGTATGAAACTACGTAGCCCACAAAGATTCAACAGATAGTTAACGCCCCAGCCAATTTACGCCTTTGTTATTAATATGCAGTGTCTTACCATAATTTACGCTATTTACTGCATATTACTTGCAGAAGAACCCAAAAATCGAGTTAGAATAGTTCGTGCTCTGTATACCGGCAGCGTTTAAAAATTTGACAAAGGGGCTGTGAGAGAGCGTCGGGATTGAAAGATTTTCTAATAGTAGGTGACTTGTCATCTTTCAATTTTGAGGAGCTTCCTCTTTGCCAAAGCCAAATTTTGAAACACTTTCGGTATAAACGTTTTGCTACACCATTGACAAAAGAGGGAGAATAATGTCTTTAGTGTCCGTTCTAAAAGAGTTTAAAGAGTTCGCCATGCGCGGCAGCGTCGTGGATCTAGCGATCGGCCTTATCATCGGTGCCGAATTCAGCCGCATCGTAGATTCTTTCGTAACCGATATCATGATGCCGCCCATCGGCTACCTGATCGGTGGGGTTGATTTTAGCAATCTAGCCTGGACTCTCACAATAGGAAGCGCTGACTCGGCTCCTGTCAAGATCAACTACGGGCTGTTTATCAATCATGTGATTAATTTTCTGATCATCGCGGTAGTTGTATTTGCTGTTGTCAAAGGAATGAACACGCTGCGCAAGGCGCAGACCAAGGAGCGGGCCACCACCAAAAAGTGCCCGGACTGCCAGATGGATATCCCCCTGGACGCCAAAAAATGTGGTCACTGCTGGTCTGAATTTAACCGAAAAAGCGCAGTATAGCCATGCTAGGTGATCGCTTCGGAGAACTCAATGAAGAGATTGCCGCATGCCGAAGATGTCCAAGGCTTGTCACTTTCCGTGAGGGAGTCGTCCCCAAAAAGTGCTTCCAGGAAACTTACTGGAAAAAACCGGTTGCCGGGTTTGGTGACACGGAGGCTTCGATTCTCCTTCTGGGGCTAGCTCCCGCTCCTCATGGCGGCAACAGGACAGGCAGAATATTTACCGGCGATCAATCGGCGCGCTTTCTGATGAAAGCGCTTTTCAATACGGGACTTTCCAACCAAAACCACTCGGAACACGCAGATGACGGGCTTGAGCTTCGGGGGGTCTACGTGACCGCCTCGGTAAAATGCGTCCCCCCACAAAATCGCCCCTCTGCTCTGGAAACCAAAAACTGCAGCGCTTTCCTGCAGAGGGAGTTTCTTTTGCTCAAAAGGTTGAAGGTGGTGCTCGCCCTTGGCCGGCACGCCTTCGAAGCCTATTTAAGTCTTGCCGCGAAAAGGGGAGAGTTAAAGAGCGCTGCCTTTTCCCACGGCGCTTTTATTCCTTTTAAATCACTGCCCCTGCTGATCGGCAGCTACCACCCTAGCCCTCAAAATACAAACAGGGGACTTTTAACGACTCGTATGTTAGAAGAGGTTCTTGAGCGAGCGAAGCGGGAATCCGGATGGGAGCAATTCAAAAACAAATAGCGGTTCTGACGTGTGTTTCCCTGCTGGTTGGGACAGCGGAGGTGTTTTCCTTCTATGACTACCGTTTCGAGGGCACTTTTTGGCTGCTTTGCTTTCTTGCCACCGCCCTGATTTTTGGCTATCCAACGCTTCTGAAGGGACTCAAGTCCCTCTTAAGGCTTCAATTTGGCAACATCAACCTCCTGATGACCATCGCCTTCCTGGGCGCTTTCACTTTAGGTGAATATCCGGAGGGAACCATTGTGATCTTACTTTTCACGCTGGCAGAGCTTTTGGAGAGTTTTGGCATCATGAAAAGCCGCAAGGCTCTGGAAAACCTGGCAGCCCTGATTCCCAAAACCGCCTACCTCAAAAAAGAGGCCAAGGAGGTGGCAGTCCATGAGCTTAAAGTGGGAGATGTTGTGGTGGTCTTCCCGGACAGGGCTATTCCGGCCGATGGTCAAGTGATCCTCGGCGTCTCGGCCGTGGATGAATCGGCCATCACCGGAGAGCCCTTCCCCAAAGATAAAACAGCGGGAGACTTGGTCTTCGCCGGAACCTTCAATCTAAAGGGCCTCCTCGAGATGGAAGTGAGCCGCACCGAACAAGAATCGGCCATCGAGAAAATAAGGCGGATCACCCTCAGCGCAATGGAAAAAAAAGCGATCGCTGAGAGGTTTATCGAACGCTTTGCCAGGATCTACACTCCTTTGATCCTCTGCATGTCGCTTGCTGTGTTTGCCTTTTCGTCCCTATATCTCAAATGGCCCCTTGCCTTAGCGATCAAGCAGGCGCTTGTCCTCCTTGTCATCTCGTGCCCTTGCGCGCTTGTGATTTCGACACCCATTGCCTTCTTCTCATCGATCGGCAACGCCACCCGAAGCGGCATCCTGATTAAAGGGGGAAAGTGGCTTGAGGCTTTAGCTTCCGTCAACGCCTTTCTCTTTGACAAGACAAAGACTTTGACCAAGGGAAAACCTAAAGTGGCCGCGGTGATCCCCATGAACGGGACGTCGAGAGAACAACTTCTCGCCTGCGCCGCAGGTCTCGAGAGCTATTCAAGCCATCCTATCGCCGAGAGTATCATGCGCCTCGCTAAAGATGAGGGGTTCTCACCCCATCCCGTGGAAAAATTTGAACAGATCTTGGGCCGGGGTGTCAAAGCAGACTGCCTGATCTGCGGCGATCGACACCACTGTATCGGAAAGCTGCAATTCATTCTTGAAGAACATCATGTGCCTCCGGATGTGATTGAAATGATCGACAGTCTCGAGCGCCAAGGGAACAGTGTGATTGTTCTGAGCTCATTCCGCGAGGTAAGGGGGATTTTGGCATTCCAGGATGAAATGCGGGAAAGCAGCCGGGAGTGTATCAATGAACTTAAAGCCATGGGAATCGTGCCGGTCCTGGTGACGGGAGATACCCAGCGGGAAGCCGAAAGGGTGGCGGATAGTCTGGGGATTAAAAAAGTGATTGCCGAAGCACTTCCTGACCAAAAAGCGCGTGTGGTTGAAGAAGCAATCCGTGAATTTGGTAAAGTGGGCATGGTCGGTGATGGCATCAATGACGCGCCAGCCCTTGCTTTATCAGACGTTGGGATCTCTTTCTCGCAGAATGCCAGTGAGATAGCGAAAGAAGCTGCTTCAATCATCATCTTGTCTGACCGCTTGCAGCTGCTGCCGGAGCTGATTAAATTGGGAAGAGCAACGGTCGCCACGATCCGATTCAACACGGCCTTGGCTATTGCTACCAAGGCCACGGTACTTGCTTTCGCCCTTGCCGGCTTTGCCAGCCTGCCTCTTGCAATTTTTGCCGATGTCGGCATTACGCTTATCGTCATCGCGCTCAGTTTAAGGCTTTTCAACTGGCGCTCCGATAAAAAAGCAGGAAGTGCTAGAATAGGGTAGGTGCTTTGCAACCAGGAGGGTCGTGATGAAAGGATTGATCGCCCTGCTTACTCTATCTTTTGTCTTCGCCTCATTTCCGCTGACAAGCCAAGAAGTCGCCGCCTCCTCTCTCTCCACATGGGGCAAAGGGCCAGGACCTTGTGTCAAATACATGGGCAGCCGGCCCTACCAGGGAAACTCACGATACGCTCTAAGATTTTTCAGCTCCTGCCCGGATAAGGTTCTTATCAACGTCTGTGTCACCTATGATGACGGGAGTAGTAAGTTCTACCCTTCCGCGAGGCGTGTGCCGGTAGCTGGATCGATGGAAATCTATACAGAACCCTGGAAACGGCCCGTCGATGTTAACTTCACCTTCGGATATTATGCGGCGGAAATTCCGCCCCCATGCAAGGCTGTCTCCCTAGTGAATCCTTCTTCTTAGGGAAATAGGGGAGGCGATACAGGACTGTTGCCTATCTCATGAGAGTTCCCAGGCGCTCGGCCACTTGTGCCATATTCGGCCTTTGATCCGGCGAGACGTTGATCATCTCCTTCAGAAGATTATTCAGCTGGGCCGCCTTCTCCTTATCCATTCCATTCACCACCAAACTATTTGTCAGAACATCGACATACTCGCTCAAAACCTCCACTTGCTTGTTCTGATTCTCCAGCGGCTGCTTATCGAGCGTAGCTTGCCTTGGAAGGCGACGGAACAGTTTGTCAGAGAGGCTGGGTTCGTCGATGCCGGGAAACGCTTTATGATCGACGATCAGTTGCTCAACACCGCGCCTCTTATCGAGAGCCAGCTTTGAATCGCGGTCTCCCTCTTTGACTGGGACGAGGGGAGCGCCATGTTCTAAAAGAGGGTCTTCCAGGGTGCGGATTAAAACGAGAGCTGCACTGAAAACGTCGCCAGCCTGACTAAGTTTTCCCTCGGGAGGGGCAAAACGCAAGTTGCCTTTGTAGGTTTTTTCTTCTCCCGGGCGAACTTGCTCCGCTTTCCCGAAATCGGAAAGCTTCAAGGATTTTTCACCGGTGGCCGGATCTTGATAGATGAGGCAGTTTTCCGGCTTCACATCGCCATAGGCATAACCGGCACTGTGCAAGTCTCTCATCCCGCGCGCATAATCGGTGCAAAAACTTAGGCGCTGCTGCAGGGTTGAATCGCTTTTCCTCAGCTCTTTTTCAAAGTCGTTCACAGCCGCGTCCACTTCAAGGGCAAAGGTGCCACCAAACTTAGCCCTGTCTTCGACAACTTTCGACTCCACCGCCAGGTACTTCCCATTCGGAACGCGGCTCTTGATATCCTCCATTTTAGCGTGTTCGCCCTTCAGTGCTTTTTCTTTGGAGAAGAAGTATTTTCGGACGGGGACGTAAAAAACTTTTTCGGGCGCTTCGCTACCGCTCGCCTTGATCGAATTTTTGGGAATAAGCACGTGTTTTTCAGCGCCGCTCGCCAGCACTTTGAAACCCAATTTATCGAGACCGACTTTGTTGGTCTTAAATTCTTTGGGGCTTGGAGCCCGCTGCATCAATTTACCAACCCCTTCCTGAAGGTAGTTGACTGCCTGGCTGATTTTGCTAGCTCCCACTCGCATGTGATCCATCACGTCACCTGAATTGATAAATTTGAATGACACTTTTAGAGACCGTTACCGAATGCAGTCTCTTAGACATAAACACCGCTTACACTTAATTATAATTAAAAAATAATTGATTTACCACCAATCTTCGTTTGTTAACTAAATCTTAATTTAAAATAAATTTTACTTGATTATTATTTTTTAAAGTTAAACAAAGAGGTGATGTATGACGTTTGAAGTGACAGCAAGCCGTGGACGCGTTGCGGCTCAGATGAATAGAAACGAACAAGAAGTCGATCCTGCAGGCGAGACGGGGCAGAAAGCGGGTGCTGTAGCTCTGAAAATTTTGGCGGGTCTAGGAAAAGTGTTGGGATTTGTGGCTGCGATAGCAGGGGCGGCGCTCGCCACAAAATTCGCGATCTCCAGCGGACTCATCGTTCCGCTTGTCCTCGCAGGGGCGGCAACAGGTACTACCCTTCTATATTACACGTCGGTACTCTGCACCAACCCCATCACGTCGCTTGGCGCCGTGGTCACTCTTCCGGCTGCCGGTGTCGCGTTTGGCGCACCTTTTGTGTTCCCCGCATTTGCAGGAGCGCTGCCGGGAATAGGTCTCATGAATTTAAGCTCATGGGCCTGGAAAGCGCTCGCCTAAGAGGCTGTCCCAGGGTTGCACTGCGAGAGGAGGAAGGGGGTCGCATTCATTGTGTTGAGCTCCTCCGCCTTCTTCCAGCTAAAATCCATAAGGGTTTCCGGGTTTTGATGAAGAGGGTAGATGCCGTCGGCTGCATAAATTAATCCAATTTGGTAGAGGTAGAAGGGGGCGCCCCGCAGTCCGCGCTGGGATTCTGCTTTTGCAGTTAAATTGGCGATAAAGCGCATCTTTTCAAATCCCATATCGACCTCTTCGGCCATCTCTCGTCTAAGAGCCTCCTCCACTGTTTCATCCGCCTCGACTTTCCCCCCCGGCAGATCGTATTTTCCGGCATGAGGTCCACCCACTTGCCTCACTGTCAAAATTGTATCGCCCTGGTGCACCGCTGCATAAACACCCGTTCGGAACTCTTCAGGCAGCTTAGGCAGAGGATGGGCATCGCGGAGGTGGAGTCCCATGACAAGATCATCGATATAGCCACTGACGGTTTTAAGATGCCGGGTGAGATATCCCTCCACCCGAAAGCCCCATTTTTTATAGAGCTGGATAGCCCGAGTGTTGGTAGCTCTGACATTGAGTTCGATTTTTTCGAGGTTGGGATCTTTTTCGGCCCATTCGATGAGCGCTTGCATTAGCAACATGCCGATTCCTTTACCCTGCCAGTCAGGATGCAGGGCAATCGTTAACTCGGCGACGTGCGACAGGTTTTTTAGGGGATGTTTCAGCAAATAGCCATGACCGGCAATTTTTTCCTGATCTTCGGCGATAAGGTAGACTCCTTGTTCGCCGCTCTCCAGCCGCTCAATAGTTTCCCGAAATTTTTGCGGGTCCAGCTCAGCAGGGATAGAGCAAAGATAGCCTGGGTCGGCAGCGATCGTTCTTTCGGTTTCCGCAAGCGACGGGGCGTCATGGGGACGGGCCCTCCTGATATTAATTGCCATTGTATTCTCCAGACAAGGAACATGGATAGCCCTGCATCATATCATGAACTCCATTTATTCCCCCTGCTTCAGTGGTGCCCGCAAAAAAAACTTGTCGACAATTAAAAAGTTTACTAACACATCTTAATAAAACATTCATGATAATCTTAATTTGTGTTAATCTGGTGCGATTATAATTTTCCTTAGTTTATAATAAGATTGTCTCAAATCCTAATAATAAGGACTCCGCTATGAACATCTTCGGCTACTTTTTCGGGGGCAAACCTGCCACAGAGATTCCCCCTGTTGTGGAAGAGAGACCTGAACCTTCTGCCCGCGAGACGCAGCAGGTTACGGGAACAGACGAGAGAGGGCGTCTTTATACGGAAGTTACCAGGCAGACAACTAATGTAGAAAACACAGAGGGAACACCCAGCCCATCAACCGGTTTTTTCGGCGGTCTGATGAACGTGGGCGGATATGTCGCCAATACTGCCGGAATTGCCGGTGGGTATGCGGCCAATGCTGCGCTGAAAGCGGGTGCTTTCGCGGCAGGGAAGTTGAAGCAGGGCACGCATGGTGCAGTCAAGTGGGCGTTGTTCACGCCGGAAGGCCAACAGCAGTTTAAAGATAATTTGGTCAGAATCAGCGGCAACGAGCGCCTCGTTCAAGTCGTGGATGCAATCACGCCCGGCCTTGCGCAAGGGGCTTTCCAACTTCTTGATAACCACCCCTACTATTCCTATCTAAAGCCCTTATACGATGGCGAAAATGACTTTGTAGAAAATTTACTGAAGACGGTGCTGCTCAAAATCGTCAGCAACACAGCGACCGACATCGAGCAGAAAGCGCTTGTTCAGTCCGGCATTTTAGCTGAAGAAGAAGTGACTGTTCCCAATTTAACCGTAGCTGTCTTAAGCAACCTGGCAGAAGTGGTGAAAGGTGAGTTTGATAAGATCGCCCTCAGCCACAGCCAGTACCAAGAGCTGATGGATATGGAAGATGGAGAAGAAAAGACCGCTGCCATCCGAGAAATCTTCAGACCAGGAGCCGAACAACTTTTGAGAATCGGTTTTCCCGGAGGTGCCGCCGACCTCAAAATTAATTCCTATATCCAGGACTGGGCATTCTCGAGCATTCAAAACGCTCTTGCCGATTACCTTCAAGTTATCTACCAGCAAACAGTCGTTCCTTCTCATCACGAAGAGAGAGATCTTGAAGTCTTCAAGGCAGAAGGGGGACAGGCTCTGAAAGCGTTGGCCAAGATGATGGCCGACAAGGGCACGGATGGGGCCAAAACGCTTATCAAGCAAAACAAAGATTTTATTGTCGGATTTTTAGATCCTGTTCTTCAGGGAAGAGAAACTGCGCTTGTCAAAGCGTACCTCGCCACAGAACTTGAGCAGTTGGCCGGGTCGAACGATCAAAGCATCCAGTGGCTGTTTACGCTGCTGCACAATAACTTAACTTCTTTCAGCGTGCGCATTTTAAGCAAATTAGCCGAGACATCGCCCGATCAGACGGAAACTAACGTCACTGCCAAAGCTTTGAAAAACCTTCTCACTATCGGGGTGAACTTCTTTGGAGAAGACGGAAAAGCGTTTGATATCGAGCTTGCCAGGATCAATAAGCTCACCGACGAGAAAGAGATTCAGGCGGAGAAGCAGAAACTGTTCAACCCGTTCATAGAAGAATTCTTAAAAAAGACCGGCCTTGAAGGCAACCCTATGGTAGAGAAGTTTAAAGAATCTTCGCTGCCCTACCTTGTTGAAACGCTCTATACCGAAGCAAAAAAAATCTATCCGGATCAGTCTAAGGAAAAGGCTGCTCTGGAGAGAGCACTGAACAGCAACAAGGCTATCGAAGGATTGAAGAAAGAGACCGCCCATCAATCCAAAAAGAACAAGATACAAGACCGTCAAGCGCAGGTGGAAGACTCGGTCGAATTGCCGGATACGCTCTCCACTGCTTTTTTCGGCTCCACAACTGGTCTGGGAGCTGACTCCGTCGCAATTCTGCCTAAGCAAACAAAAGGCGTTACCCCGCCGACAATTCTTGACCAAGAGATAGAAGCGGATTTGGTGGAATCGCTGCTTGAGGTGGATGAGGCTACCGATAAACTGGAATTAGGTTGCGGCGCGATTGCAAAGGACATCAAAGAGGTGGTAATCGGCTATATCACCAAAAACAAAGAAGCAGTTGCCGATGCATTTGCATCCTACCTTGGACCCTCTGCTAATAACGTCGCCGGACAGGAGCTTGCTGACGCCCTTGCAAAAGTGCTCGGATCTTCAGACACGGCGACAGAAAAGACGTTGGAGTTTGCCGAAAGCACGTTAAAGACGGCTCTTTTCAAGATTTTTGTGCTAGTTGCCGATAACGCCAAAGAGCAGGCGCTCGGGGAGAACAAAAAAGACCCTGTTGCAGCCGGTTTGCACAAAATGCTCTCTCTGGTCACAAAAAAAATTCCTTCGCTTGAGCCCGAAGTAAAAAACATCATGAACTCTCAGGTGCTGACCAAGGAAGAGAAAGACCACTTGATCGTAGCTCTCTTCAATCCCGTGGCCATTGAACTTCTCGCCATGGCGGGCGTCAATGAAGACGGCAGCCTGAAAGTGAAAGATGCTCTCCCCATACCCGAAATTTTGAAACCCTTTGCCTTAAAGGCAATCACCCAGTCGCTCTTGCCTCAGCTGATGAGCCGCGTCTATCTGGACATCACCTCATCGCAGTATGAACTGGAGAAAAACCAAGAGAAGCTGGCAGCCCTAGTGCCCTCGGCGCAAGGAAGCATCAAGACAGTTGCGGACTATATCGCCAAATACGTTCCGTTCTACCTGAAGACCAACGCTGACACGATCACGAATTTAGTCTTTTCCAGCGGAAGCAAGTACCTGAGCTTTATGGATCCTGAAGCGCAGGCGGAAGTCAAGAGCCTGATCGGCCGCAATATCACGGATTTCACGAAAGACAAAGCGATGAATCCTGTCTGGCAGGGGATCGCCACTTATGCGCAGGCGTTCTTAACTAAGGCTTTCTTGGGTACCGCAGAGAACATCAACCTTGCAGAATCGCAAGGCAAAACAGCTAAGACCAACCCTCTGCTGATCAACTTGCTGATGAATGTCATGGAGGGCGGCGAGAAACACTTCAGGCATATCTCCAATATGCAAAAAGCGACGGGTAGAGATGAGGCGCATACTCTAACTTCGGATGAGGTCAAAGAAAGTTTTGCCTCAAACGGCCTTCTGCACCCAGCTCTCTTGATGGACTTAAACCCTGATTCGACACCCGAGCAGAGAGTGGAGATGCGGCTAGAGCACTTCTTTAAGCCGCTCGCGAAGAACCTGATCGCTCTCTCAGGTCTGGATAAATCGCGCGACTTCCCGATACCGGAAGCGTTGAAAGACTCCGGCTGGGAGCTTTTTCAGGATAAGATTTTACCAGAAGTGCTGATGGGGCTTTATAACGAAACCTTAAAACCGCAGAACATTGTCCAGATCATGAGCAACCTGATCGACAATCTGAACCTGGCTTCGGAATCTTTTGAAGAAGCCTCTGCAGAAGTCATGCTGCCGGTCGATGAGACACAGACAAAACTGAACCAGCAGATCGGAAGCCTGATCAAGTCGTTCGTCGACATGCTGCCGACCTCGGCATCGCAGACCCTGTTCAGTATCAAGCAGATTAAAGATATGTCTTCCGAGGCAATCGGAGATATCGTCCGCCGAAAGACCAACGCGACAAGCTTGCTTGATGTTGTCAACGGACTCTTGTCTGGCATTACCTTGACGGCTCCCGATGTCAACGATCCAAGAACTCCGGAAGAGATCGCCCGTGACGACTTGAAAGCGTCCAAAGTGCTACAGTCCAAACTGACCACATTTATCAGCTCGCAGGCTAAAAAAACCGCCCGCGACTGGATCACCAACAAATGGGATGCCTTCCAGAAAAATTTCGATAATACCGTCGAAAAATACCTGGGAACTCCCGGAAAAGCGGTAAAGACCTTCTTCGACTGGGTGTTCGGCTCGATCATGCGTTTTATCATGCCGGTACTCGACTTTATCGTCTTTAGGATGATCTGGGCGTTAGTGGATTTACACATCTGGAATAAATCGGGTGAGATCATCAAAAATTCCAGAATGGATATCCACGAGAATCTAGCTTTCAAAATCACCGAGAAAGCGACAGCGGCCATCAAAAGGCAATTGGAAGAAGTGCACAGAGAACAGGAGCTTAAGAAGCAGCTGGAAGAAAAGGCAAAGCTGGATGATATCCGAATGGCAGAGGCGATCAAGAAGAAGATCAAACTCAACCAAATTCCCACCGCTCCAGTAGCTTAAAAAAACAGTCATCAAAGACCCTCCTCAAGGAGGGTCCTTTCTAAAAATTCCCCATCTGACTTCTTTATAATTTTCCTTTATTGAACTACTCTGTAAAATAGTCTCTTTGCAACAGAGCTTTTGATTAAACCATGAAGAATCCACTACACATCGTATCCCACAATAATCAAGAAGATAGGGAAACTCCCTTCATTCCCCGCGCTGAAAAAGGTGATACCTATCGCATCGTGACACTAGGATGCCGCACCAACCAGTATGAATCGCAGGCCTACCAGGATCAATTAAGGGAAATGGGGCTTAGAAAGGCCGAAGAGGGCGAGAGCGCTTCGCTATGCATAGTCAACACCTGCACCGTGACCGAACAGGCGGAGAGCTCCAGCCGCTACGAGATCCGCTCGCTTGCCAAGGCAAATCCCGGAAGCAAAATTTTAGTGACCGGCTGCGCGGCAGAGAGGGATCCCGACTCCTTTAAGGCCCTTCCCGGTGTGCATGCGGTGATCGGCAATGCCAAAAAAGATCAGCTTTTAGCGTCCGTCTTCGATGAGGCAACCTTGCCGGAGTTTAGCATCAAACGTTTTGAAGCACACACGAGAGCCTTTGTCAAAGTGCAAGACGGCTGCAACTCCTTTTGTTCTTACTGCATTATCCCCTATGTGCGTGGAAGATCGCGCTCCCGTTCAATTCCTGAGATCTTGGTCGAACTTCGGGATCTTGTGCAGAACGGGTTTAAGGAAGTGGTTTTGACGGGTATCAATATTGGGGATTTTGACGGCAAGGACGCGTCGGGCAATCCCTGGAAACTCGCGCAACTTGTCCGCGAAGTGGATAAAATCGAGGGGATTGAAAGGATCCGCATCTCTTCGATCGACCCCGATGAAGTCGACGACGACCTTCAGGATGCCGTATTTAACGGAAAGAAAACCTGTCCCTCGATGCATATCGTTTTGCAATCCGGCTCCAACGCCGTGCTGAAAAAAATGCGCCGCAAATACACGCGCCAGATTTTCTTTGAGACCATCGACCGTTTAAAAGAGAATCCCGACTTTACCTTCACAACCGACGTGATTGTCGGCTTTCCGGGTGAAACCGAAGAGGACCACTTAGAGACTTTGGATGCGATGAAATATGTACGCTTTGCCAAAGTGCACATGTTCCCCTACAGCGACAGACCAAGAACGCTTGCGTCGAAGATGCCAAACAAAGTACCCCACGAGATCATTCAGCGAAGAAAAGCCGAAGTGCTGGCTGCTGCCGAGCGGTACTCTTTTGATCTAAGAAGCTCCTTTATTGGAAGAGAGTACACTGTCTTGACCGAGAGCCAAGATCCCAAGCGCCCGGGCCATATGATGGGTCACACGGAAAACTTTCTCTATGTCAGCTTTCCCTATGAAAACACCAGATCGAATGAGATTGCAAAAGTCAGACTCTTAGAGAACGCGCCTGATTGTTTAATCGGCCAAGTGGTGAGGGGAGCTTAAGAGATGCGTATCGAAATTAGAGACCGCTATAAGCCATTTACCGATCAAAGAGGGGCGGAGGTTCTACTTCCGAACTCTTCGTATGGGTTGACTGTCTACCCCTGCAAAGTCTTCATTCACGACTTGACTCGAGATGCCAAAACGGTCGCTGAAATCGATATCGCACTTCCGGGGCCCTCTGATGAGTTCGTCACTCAGCTTGACCTCGAAAGGGGAGAGATCGCTGTCTTTGGAAAATGCGCCAAAACCTTCTTCCGCTACTTTATCTCTTTTGCCGATGGTAAAATTCTTTTCATCAAAAACAAGCCCGAGTCTCTATTCGAATTTCACATCGTCGAAGACACCCAAAACCTCATCTCCACCAATCAAGAGATTGACTCCCGGGTACCCATCATCCCGGAGAGGCTCTCCTTCGGCTCGTTTAAGAAACAGCATATCGACACAGTACTCAAGAGGGGAGACTTAAGAGACATTTTACCTCTTTGGCACGCACTTGCCAAGGTAACTCCCGCACACAAGGCTGCCAAAACGCCAACCACACTCCTTTCCAACCTCGCAGAAGCTGTTTCTGCAAGGAACAAAGAGCTCGTGACGAAAGAGTTCAAAAGCCTGATCAGAGCCGGCTTCCGCTCGCTACTCTATCCCCAGAAAAAGGACAGCCTGCACCAAGGCTACAGCAACGACGTTGTTCAGGCCGACTCCTCACTGGCACTGATCCATGAAGGCGCCTGCATTATCCGCTCGCTGATCCTGGAAACAGCCGGCACAACGGTCGCTCCTCTTCCTTTTTTACCCCCACCCCTCGCCTCAGGCAGGATGACCGGAGCCTCCATTGGCAGCAACGCCTACTGCTCGCTGGAGTGGCGGAGCGGCAAGCTGACCCGCATGCTCCTAACAGCTCAGGAGCCGCTCCAAATCCATCTCGCCTTGCCAAAAGATATCGAGTCCTTTAGAGCTAGAAACTTGAAAAATGGCATCACTTGGAAACAACCGAGAGATCAAAAACTCGACCTTTCCGAAGATTCAGCACTCTACCTAGACCGCTTCCAGCATTAGCGTCTTGTCCTTATTATGAGTGGGAAAATTCAGCTATTGCGGTCTTTAGAAGTAAAAGAAATGATAAAATCCAAAAAGCAAGTCGCTCATAAACAATGATTTTAATAGAAGATTGTTATAAAGTAAGCTGTCTTTGAGTAGGAGTAAAACGTGAAAAAGTATTTGTTGTCTTTTGTCATATGCTTATTAGCAATAAATTTCGCTTTGCATGCGACGCATCTTGATTACGAAGATATAAAAAAGATAGAAAATTGCATATCGAATGATAAAAGTTGGCACCCTTTAAACTATGCAATAGAAATTAATGATTACGAAACCGGATTAATTATTTGCAAACATTCGGACAACGTAAATGTTGTTGATGATGGTTTTAATCCTATCAATAGGATACTCCATAAAGCTAGTAAAACAGTCAGTTTAAATAAACCTGCAGAAACCCGCCCAAAATTAGGCGAAGAAAAACTGAAGTTAATATGGGCTATACTTAAAAAGGGAATTAACGTTAATTACACCCCATCAAACTACGGTATTCCCCCACATTCTGCTACCTCATCAAGTTCATTTACCTATATATGTTTTTTAGGGCTTGAAGATCTATTCCATGAGTTCGTTAAAAGAGGAGTTAATTTAAACCAGTGCAAAGGTGCTCCTTTAGTTGCAGCGATTAAGGCTGGGCAGATGAAAATAATTCAAAATCTACTCGAGGAAGGAGCAAATGCAAATTTTATAGCATTGAGACAGGCAGTTATCTCTGAAAACTTCGAGGCTGTCAATATATTAGTTCAATTTGGTGCTAACATCAATGAAGGAAATTTATTAATGACTGCCATTTGTCAAAATAAAAAATTAGGAAACTATCTAAAGGGGATTCAAATGCTAAAATTCTTGCTTGAGCTTGGCGCTAACCCCAATGCAATAGCACCTGGAACTAATGATCCTGTTATAAAAGTTGTTTTGAAAATGCCTTCTGACACTATAGAACAGAGGGCATATAAAGTGGATGTTATTAATATATTAATAGAGCACGGAGCATCTATACATTAGATTGTATTTCACTCGATCGTTAAATTTTAAACAAAGAAAGCGCTATACCAGTTCAACTAGCACCTCATATTATGTGACGGTCTTGTGTGCTCTAGATAAATTCCTTTAGTCTTAATACCTGCTACAACAGGCAGAGCCTGTTACTATCTATTGTTTTTAGTCGCTTTTAGCTCTGGAGTCAACGAATAGGACAGTTATTATGATTGCTTAAGGAACTACAATTTAATTTAATACGAATCGATCTCCAAAAACGTATTTGAGATCGAACAAGGAGGGTGTGTTTTATAAATTGGGATAATCACTGATTTAGGAGGCGGCTAGGGCTAGACAATTTAGACCCAGACTGATAGTGGAGGCACACGATTGACTTACACTAAATTGATTCGAATCTGAACGATTCAATATTTAAATAATGATTTAAAAAATCCACCTGTAGTTATCATAAAGTTTTGGCTTAAAAGAACAAGAAACTTTCGAGGCGAAGCGAGTCATTAGCAATGACAAGAGTGTTTATCGTATCGTTTGGTGAAGCAAAATGCCGCCTTTAGCAGTGGTATTTTAGGATAAAAAAGAGGGTTTACAGGAAAAGAGGAAATAGATCTCGTCTTGCCAAAAAATATCGAGTTTCTTAGATTTAGAAACCTAAAGTTTGATGAAACCTGCAAGCTATAAAGGAAATCGAACAATTGAGTTCAACGCGGACTCATCTTTCTTTATAGGCTGCTTTTAGCGTTAGTGTTCTTTCTGTCTATAAACTAGAATTTCTTCTACAGAAGAGTTTTGTGTTTGTATGGTATGCAAGGAGTGGAAATGAAAAATATGAATAGATTTTAATCTAACTATTTACATAATACCACTTTCAATCAGCAAAAAAAACTATTCCTCAAAGAGTGGGATTATGAATGAATATCTTAATGCCGTTTTAGAATCCCAAAAAATAACACAGAACGAAATTAAAAATTTAAATTATCTAGCACAAACGATTAAAAAGCAGATTTCTATATTAGAAGGACATCCGCAATTTTTTATTGGGGGGTCGTTTGGCAAACAAACAATGATTCGATCTCGATATGATTTAGACCTGCTCGTTTATTGGCCTAGTTCAGCTAAACAATATTCTATCAAAGATCTATACATCGCCGTTGGGGATATCCTACAGCAATATTATCGTCCTGTAAATTCAAAAAACGTTTGTTGGGAAATACCGTTCAACGGAGGATTTCATATTGATGTCGTCCCTGGGCGAGCTTTAGACTCAAACTTCAATGAAGCAAATCTTCATCGCAATGACACAGGAACAACACTTAAAACAAGTTTGAAAGCACAAGTGGATTTTGTTGCAAACTGTGGTAGAGTCCCGATTATTAAATTGTTGAAACTCTGGAGGGTGAAAAAGCAAGTTCCCTTTAAAAAATCTTTCCTACTAGAAATCATGGCAATTAATGGATGTGAGGGAAAAGGCTATAACGACTATCAAGATCAGTTTTTTACAGCTCTCAGGTATATTCGAGATAATATTCTTACATGTAAGATTCAAGATCCAGCCAATAGCAACAATTTTCTTACAGACGATCTTACCCCTGAAGCACGGATAAAGATTAGAGATGCGGCAGAGCTAGCAATTTCTGCACGATTATGGGACCATATTTTCAAATAGTAATAAGCAAAAATGACAAGAACTAAGGCTAAAGGGATCGCAAAGAAATCTTCATCTAACTCTCCTATCAAGCAAGTGAGAAAGGTGCATTCTTCAGCACGAATCCAGTTATTCGTAAAAGCTGGTGGCAGGTGTCAATTTTGCAATAATGATGTCATGAGCCACCATTTGACTCAGATGCCTGGAACTTTTGGAGATATTGCTCACATTGTTGCCTTCAAAGAAAAAGGCCCTCGTGGAAACGATTTAAATAGACCCAAAGATATTAATGCTATTACCAACCTAATGCTTCTCTGTCTAGACTGCCACAAGTTAATTGATGATTTCCCTCTGAATTATCCTCGTAGCACATTGGAGGCTATTAAAGAAGAACATGAGACCAGAATCAAAACTTCAACAGAGATTTGTCCTGAGAAGCGCAGCGCTGTTCTTATTTTCACATCACCTATAAGAGGACAAGAGGTTTCAATACGTAACGACCATATTCGGCAAGCAATGTATCCATATTATCCTGTCTCATCGAAATGTACGCAAATTGATTTAACAAGTCTGAAAGGCCAGAAAGAAACTCCTAATTTCTTATCGTTGGCAAAAACTCAAATCAAACGAGCTGTAGATTCTCTATTCGATGTAGGAGGAGAAGCTGAAAAATGCATGCACCTATCGGTCTTTGGAATAGGGCCAATGATACAATTGATGATTCTTGGCTCAACATTGAGTAATAAAGTGCCAGCCTGCTTTTATCAAAGACATCGAGATACAGAAGATTGGACCTGGAAAAATGAGGGACAACCTGCAAAATATAAACTTTCGAAAATCCAAACAGGAGACGTCAAGGATCTTGTGGCCTTAATACTATCCCTGAGTGGAACTATTCCCATTGCAAATCTTCCCACACTTTACAAAGAGAATGCGTCAATTTATGAAATCAAATTGGACGAACAAATTCCAAATCCAATGTTTTTAAGACAGTATGCTGATCTCGAAGCGTTTAGATCTATCTATATTGAGACTCTAAGGGTTATTGCGGATGCTCATGGCTTACAGAAGACTATTTCGGTTTTCCCAGCGGTACCCGCACCAATTGCAATTTTGTGCGGAAGAGAAAGACTCCCAAAAGTAGATCCAAAACTTCGCGTTTATGATTTTGATCACACCAATAAAGGGTTTAAATTCCAGGGAATTATTGGTGACTAAAACACACAAAAAATACAATTTAATCACAGTGATTTCGTATAGACCTTTTTAATCGTAGTAAATGGCTATAATAATCACACAAAAAAAGAGAATTGCAATGCCAACAGAATCTGTTACTCATCAAGAGTACGTAGATCTTTGTAAGAAAATTTGGAGATTAAATCACCTTTACTTTGTAGAGCATAAACCAGAAATCAGTGATGAGGAATTTGATTTTCTTTTAGATAAGTTAGAACAAATCGAGAAACATCATCCTGACTGGGTGACACCCGATTCTCCAACCCAAAAAGTGATGGAATCTGTATTAGGGCAGTTCAAAGAAGTCAAGCACATCACCCCCATGCTCTCGCTGGCTAACACCTACACCAAAGAAGAAGTGGAGGATTTTCTAAAACGCGTCCGTAAGCTGACAGGTCATGAGAAGAACCGCTATTCCCTGGAGCTGAAGATGGACGGCATCGCCGTCTCGATTCACTACCACAATGGCAAGCTTAAAAGAGGTTTGACAAGGGGCGATGGCAAGACAGGCGAGGATATTACCGAAAACATCCGCACTATCCGTAGCCTTCCGCATGAGCTCAAAGACAATAGTACGATCGAAGTGCGCGGCGAGATCTACATGCCCCACAAAGCCTTCGAAAAACTGAATGCCCATCGCAAAGAAATCGGCGAAGACCTCTTTGCCAATCCCCGCAACGCCGCCGGTGGGTCGTTAAAATTGCTCGATTCATCAGAAGTTGCCAAACGGGAGCTGGACATTGTCTGCTACGGCATCGCGGAAGAGACGCTCGGAGAGCTCAAAAGCCAGGGAGAGGTTTTGAAAACACTGAAGCATCTGGGGCTTCCGGTCGTTTCCATGCACGGCACTGCCGAGAGTGCAGAGGACATTTTCACCTTTATCGATGAGGTAGAGGAAAAGCGGGCGCATCTTCCCTTCGCGATTGACGGTGTTGTCGTCAAGTTAGACAGCCTGGGCGATCAGAAAAAACTCGGCGCCACCGGAAAAACACCCCGCTATGCGATCGCCTACAAGTATAAGGCGGAAGAGGCCGAGACAGTGCTGCTCGGTATCACAGTCCAAGTGGGTAGGACGGGCATTTTGACGCCAGTAGCGGAATTGGAGCCAGTCTTTTTGGCCGGCAGCAAAATTTCAAGAGCCACATTGCACAATGCCGACGAGGTGCTCAGGAAAGATATCCGTGTAGGGGACAGGGTCGTCATTGAAAAAGGGGGCGATGTCATCCCCAAAGTCGTGCGCGCCATCGCGGAAAGTAGGAAAGAGGGGAGTCAACCCTGGCACATGCCCTCGACCTGCCCCTGCTGCGCTTCCGAAGTGGAAAAAGTGCCCGATCTGGTGGCGTTTAGGTGTCCCAATATCTCGGGATGTCCGGCGCAGAAGTTGCAGCGCCTTCTCCATTTTGTTTCCAAAGGAGCCATGGATATCGAGAACATCGGTGAGAAAGTGGCTGAGCAGCTCATGCTAAAGGGCATGGTGGACAAACCCTCTGATCTCTATCGCTTGACTTACGATGACTTGGAAAAGCTAGAGGGCTTTAAAGACAAATCGATCAAAAACCTGCTGGGGGCCATCGAAAAATCCAAAGAGACAACTTTGGATCGATTCATATTCGCGCTCGGCATCAAATACATCGGCCAGCAAACGGCTCATACCCTTGCTAAAAGAGTGGGTTCACTCGCTCAGCTGCAGTGGATGTCCCACGAAGAACTCACCGCAATTGAAGGGATTGGCGACAAGGTAGCCTCCAGTATCCAGGCATTCTTCAACTCGAAGGAGCATCAGCAAGAAGTGGAAAGGCTGCTCCAATCCGTTCACCCGAAGACAATCGAAGTTGCGGCCTTTAAAGGCCACCCCTTTGAGGGTAAGACCTTTGTTTTGACCGGTTCACTGCAAAATTATACCCGTGACGGAGCGGGTGGACTCATCAAAGAGAGGGGAGGACTCATCGGCAGCTCGGTCGGTAAAAAGACAGACTTTGTCTTAGCAGGAGCTGATCCCGGTTCAAAAATCGACAAGGCAAAGAGCTTGAACATCCCCGTTCTGACAGAAGATGAGTTTATAAAAATGCTATAGGCGCTCTATACAATTTTTACCCCATCGACTATAAGAGGCAATTTCGAAGCAACGGAATTGAGATGATCCAGCCAGCAAAGAAACGACTCGCCCTGACAGCCCTGTCGATGGCAATAGCTACCTTTTCACTCCTGACAGGCTGCTCCGAAGAGTGCGAATGCCCCGATTTTAAAAAGGCAAAAGCCCTGCTAGAACCTATCGATGGTTCCAATGTAAAGGGCGTTGTCACCTTTATAGAAGAGAAAAGGGGAGTCAAGATCATCGCCGACTTCACCGGGCTAACGCCAGGAGAACATGGGCTGATCATCCATGAGTCCAACGCCTGTTCGGGACCGGGAGCGATGGATGCAGGACGCCATTTCAACCCCTCCAAAGCCCCTCATGCAGGGCCGAATGACAGCCCGCGACATGCCGGCGATCTTGGAAATGTGAAGGCAGATAGCAAAGGAAAGGCCCATCTGGAAAGACTGGACTTCGTGATTCGTCTGGACGGTCCCGAATCGATCTTGGGCAAAGCGATTGTCGTTCATAAATATAGGGATGACTACATCTCCCAGCCGGTTGGAAACACCGGTGCCGGACTGGCCTGCGGCCTCATCTTTCCGACAGAGTCTGTGCCGAAGTGAAATCAAAAATGCCTTCCATTTCGGCACGATTCAATGTATATCGAAAGTGTCACAAAATTGAGGCTTTCTCAACGTAAAATTTGCGACATATTCGATAGAAGAGACTGCCCACTGACTCAAACCGTATGTTCTGCTACTCCCTATTTGTGGAAGACCCCTAAGGAGTCCTCTGATGAAAAAGAAATTATTGACGCTCATGAGCGTTTTTGCACTCAATCCCTTTTTTCCCTTGAAAGCCGGTCACACAGAGGTCTTTGTCACACTACAGCCTGTAGGAGGCAGTCAAGTGAGCGGGCAGGTGCGTTTTTCGACTAAAAATGAGGGAGTGCATATTTATGGCTATATCGAAGGGCTTAACCCGGGAAGTCACGGACTGCATATCCATGAGAAAGGGGAGTGCCCAGCAGGCGACAGTGCGTCAGTAAGTTCGCCTAGTGGCGGAGAAGCGGGACATATAGCAGATCTTGGCAATGTCAGTGCCGATGAGGACGGAATAGCCGATTTTCATATCGAGACGAGCACAATCTCCCTCGAAGGCCCCAAGTCCATCGTCGGGAAGACTCTCATCATTTTGGAAGGGGAGAGTGCCGCAGGAGGAAGGGTTGCCTGCGGCTTAATCCATGACCAAATTTAAGAAATAACCCGAAGACTCGTTCCGATAGAGGCGGTCAGATCGCCGAGCAGCGTGTGGTGGTTAAAGCTCTTCACCTCCACGTTCTGCAGTGTGCCGACCAGGTGTCTGGGCCCTTTGAAGACCACGTTTTTCCAGCATCGGGTGCGGCCTTTCAGCATCGTTTCGTCGCGTTCGGTGACGTCTTCAACTAACACTTCCACGGTCGTGCCGAGCATTTCCTGGCGGTGGCGGCTCATGATCTCTTCTTGCAGATCAAAGAGGAGACGATGCCTTTCGGCCTTCACCTCAGCCGGAACATCATCTTTGAAGCGCATCGCTGGAGTTCCTTTACGGGGGCTGTACTCAAAGAGGAAGGCAACTCCGTACCCAATCTCCTTCAGCGCATCATACGTCATCTGAAACTCTTCGTCAGTTTCTGTCGGGAACCCTACGATGATGTCTGTGCCCAAAACCACTTCCGGATAGATCGAGCGGAAAAGAGCCACTTTTTCCATATACTCCTCTTTAGTGTACATCCTGTGCATCTTCCGGAGAATGCGGTTGGATCCGGCCTGGAGGGGGAAGTGGACAAATTCACAAAGGGATGGCAGGTCTCTCACCGCTTCCATCAGCTCTCGTGTGATGTCTGTCGGATGGCTTGTCATGAACCTGACACGCTCAAGACCTTTAATCTGGTCAACACGGTAGAGCAAATCATGAAACAGGCAGCTCCACTCAGGCTTGTCTTTGCCGTAGCTGTTGACGTTCTGACCAAGGAGCGATATCTCCTTATATCCCTTATCGACCAACATTTGGCACTCTTCGATGATGCTCTCCGGAGAACGGGAGACTTCAGGGCCGCGGGTGTAGGGGACGACGCAATAGGTGCAGAACTTGTCGCATCCACGGATGATGGAAACATGGGCCTTGACTTTGTCGTTGCGGCTGGCTGAGAGATAGTCGATCTCATGCTCAAATTTGGCGTCGGTCTTCAAAACCTTCGTTTTTTTAACTAACACATCATCCAATACACTGTTTAATTCATGGATGTTGTTGGTACCGAGCACAAAGTCGATTTTCGGGAGTTTTTGGAACAGGGTCTCCTTCTTGGCGTTGGCCATGCATCCGGTGACACCGATAATAGCCTCTTTTTTAAGGGTTTTTCCCAGTTTACCTATCTTACCCATTGCCTTGCGTTCGGCAAGATCCCGGATAGAACAGGTGTTGAAAAGGAGAAGATCGGCTTCATTTTCATCGTCCGTTCTCTCTAAGCCGCGCTGCCTGAGCATGCCGGCCATGACGTCGGTATCCAGTTCGTTCATCTGGCATCCGTAAGTCTTTACGAAAAATTTCTTTACTTCAGTTTCTGCTTGTTTGTCTGTCATGGCTTTACTTGTCTTTTTGTCAAATCAATGCTACAGTTTAGTCCATTAATACTCTTTTTTCAAGGGTTCTAAAGAAAGGTTCTTAAAAAAGATTGGCAAAAATTGTTGCCAGCTGTATCATTGGACTACCCTGAAAGAAAGTATTATTTCTGCACACATACACCTATAGGTTATTGAACGATGACTCCTAAAAAAGAAGTTGCGCAATTGCAAAAGACGCACCTGGTAAAAAAAGAAGGACATCAACACGGTTGGTTAATTCTTGATGCCAAAGGAAAGACTCTCGGCCGCCTTGCAGCTGAAATCTCAAAAATCCTGAGAGGGAAACACAAACCCTCCTTTACTCCCAGTGTTGACATGGGAGATGGCGTGATCATCATCAACGCCGAACATGTTAAAGTCACTGGAAACAAAGAAGCTCAAAAAATGTACTACACGCACACAGGTTTCTTAGGCGGACTCCGCGAGACCAACCTGCGTACGATGCGTGCAAGAAAACCTGACATGATCATCGAATTGGCAGTCAAAGGGATGATGCCTAAGAGCCGTTTGGCCAAAGCGCAAATGAAGCGTCTCCGCGTGTTCGCTGGCGAACAGCATGCGATGGAAGCGCAAAAGCCAATTCATGTAAACATCTAATGCGAGAAGGAGATACCCCTTGGCTGACGAATATATAGACACAGGAAGAAGAAAGACTGCCGTAGCATCTGTGCGTATGCGCAAAGGAACCGGCAAAGTCGATGTAAACGGCCGCGAGTTTAAGGATTATTTTCCTCTCGAACTGCAAAGAGCGACAGCAATGGCTCCTCTGACACAGAACAATCTGGAAAAAGAATTTGACCTCGTTATCCGCGTTAAAGGCGGTGGAATCGAAGGTCAGGCCACTGCGATCCGTTTAGGCATCGCCAGGGTGTTGGTTCAGCTCAACCAAGATCTGAGACATGGCCTGAAAGAAGTCGGTTACCTGACTCGCGACTCCAGAATGAAGGAAAGAAAGAAATACGGTCAGAAGGGAGCAAGAAAGCGCTTCCAGTTCTCGAAACGTTAACACTATATTTCCATTATATGTTATGACTATCAGCCCGGTACGCTCCATAAGTGTATCGGGTTTTTTTATGTAATCTTTAATTTTATAATTTTAAATATTCAATATTAAAGGAGTCGTTATGATGCCAATCAGAATAGGAGAGGAACCTCTCTCCCGCCAAAATCTTCCAACAACAAGACCTACACCCATGGGAATGATGGATGGGCGCACTGTCACTCATATGCCTTCAGCAACATTAACTGACAGAGTCGGCCATGTTGTTCCTGGCCAAGGCCACCATTTTTCTCCGGGAAGAGTGAGCGGACTAGACCACAGCTTCTCGACGACGCGCCTAGAGCACCCAACCTTAAGCCCAACTCATTTTGGCCGCAGGCACGATGCTTTCCGTGTTAGGGAAGAACCTATGCTGGTCACGACTGGTGGGCACGGAAGACATGCGCACCTTGTCAGCTCCAGATCCGGCTTTAGCGGTTGGGGTACAACACTGCTCGTGATCGCTGCTGTCTTCCTCATTTTCCCCGTCCTTCTGATCGGACTGGTTGGCTAAGTCGTTCTAAAAGCAGCCCCTTTAAACGGGCTGCTTTTTCTCTCTTTCAATTTAAACTCAGATCTTCCGGAATCATTGAAATCGTCGCGTATTTCCCACCCATCTCTCTAAGAAGAGTTTGCCAGAGTTTTTCCGGCGGGGTATGGAAAATATGCTTTTTAGTGGCGGGGTACAAAAACCAGTGGCCATCCAAAAACTCTCGCTCCAGTTGACCGGCACCCCAGCCGGAATAACCGAAGCAAAGAAAGATACTGGGACCGCTCGGGTCGGCTATGCACTCTTGGAGAAACTGCAGGTCACCGCCCAGCTGGACATTTTCACAAATTTCGAGAGTCTGCTGGGGGATTTTTGAGGAGGTATGCAGAAGCATCATCTGGTTGGTCTGCACCGGGCCTCCCGCCCTGATCTGGACATTGGGGTTGGAAAGCTCCTCCACGTTGATGATGTCTTCCGGCAGGTCAATCGCGAGCGATTTGTTGATGACGATTCCGAACGATCCGTTCGGATTGTGCTCGCAGACTAACACGACAGACCTGAAAAATATGCCGCCTTCAATATCGGGTGTGGCGATCAGAAAGGTTCCTTTCTGAATCTGGGCGTAAGGGACGTTTTCCATGGGTTAACACCTGTCTTTTGCGGTTAGTGTGAGCAGCATCGTGGCTGGCAGCAAGGACTCAGTTCGGTTTCTCGAACGCGGCACTCGTTTAGCTGAGTATTATAGAGTTTCAAGTTATCTTCGATCTCCGCCGTTCTGCGGAGGAGCTCGGAAAAGACCTTGGAAAACTCCAGGTTGCGAATCAGGCATGGGTTGCCGCAAGGCATTCCCGACTCATCGAGTATCATATTGACGCGGGCGAGCGATGTCTGGATCTGATCCACTTCCTCATTGAAGAAGTTGCGGAACTCCTGGGGAGATCTAAGCGTATAGAGCAAGTTAACGCGCCTTGCCCTGATGCGCTGCCAGTTTTTATCCAGATGGAAAAGAACCCCATAGTGGTTGATGTCGTTCATGACCGTCTCTCCTTTGGAAAGAAGCGAGGAGATCTGCAGGTATAGGTCGTCTCGCATGACAACTTTGCCAACGGTTCCTTTGCCGTTCTTAACGGTGGCCACAATCTCTTTTCCGTCCTCCGTCATGGAACGGGCGTTATCGGCAGCATCGGCCAGGGAGTTGATCGTCTCATCGATCTTGGGCCACGAATCTTTGGCGCTGGTCGTGATATCGGTGACGTTATCCAAGATGTCGCCCCACTTATTGGGCTGGTCGAGCGTCGCGCTGATGTGCTTGATGTGGGCGATTGTTTTGCCCAGATTGGGGATGATATGGGCGTCTTTGATGTCGTGGATGACTTGGATCACCTCGTCGAGGGCCTCTTCGAGCTTATCCGCCACCTCTTTGAACTCCTTGAAGGTCTCTTCGACGCTTCCCGTCTCGTTGGCGTAGATCACTTCGTTTGTGATCAGTTTTACCTGCTGATCTTTTCGGGCCGGCAGGGGAGTGATGTTAACAGATTTCTCGCCAAGGAGGCCTGATGTTCTTAAAGACACCTCGTCAGTGTTATAAACCTCAACGCTCGAGTCGACAGCGAGTGTTAGCTCATAGACATACACGATGCCGTTATGAGTCTGCCGAGGATAGGGATCTTCGATGATCTCGCGGATGTCAACGACTTCTCCAACCGGTCTACCGCCGAATGTGACTCGGGTGCCCTCATTGACCTTGTCGATGTTGGCAAAGCGCACGCGCAATACTCTTCCTTCATTTCCGACAGTGGGATGGATAAAAAGAATGATGAAGACGATCAGGCTTATTGCAGCGACGACAAAGATACCGATCATGAAATTTTTCGTCTGGTCAATCATTTTTTAAAGATTCTCCCTTTTTAATCTCTTGCGCAGTGGTGGAGGTCAAACTGGCGTTTTGAAAGAACGCTTGGATCTGAGGGTCTTGAATTTTGAAGAAATCCTCTTTCCTGGCGATATGAGATATCGATTTATTATGGTGCAAAGCCAGCCGGTCACCTACGTAAAGCGCTGATTTAATGTCGTGTGTCACTACGATTGACGTCGCCTGAAGCTGATGCTTGGTTTCGATGATCAGCTCGTTGATCTGCATCGCCGTGATGGGGTCTAGACCCGTCGTCGGTTCATCATACAGTACGATACGGGGGCGATAAGCGATCACCCGTGCAAGAGCAGCCCGCTTCCTCATGCCGCCGGAGAGATCAGAAGGCATTTTAGCCTCTGTGCCTTCAAGCCCCACCAGATGCAGCGACTCAGCGACACGCTTCTGCAGCTCTTTTTCGGTGAGACCCAGCTTGTGCTGCCTTAAATAAAAAGCGACATTCTCACCGACCGGGAGCGAGTCAAATAGAGCCCCGCTCTGAAAGAGCATTCCCATCTGCTTGGTGATCTTCTGCTTTTCCTTACGGCTGAGGGCATTGAGGTTTTTTCCCTCGATCTCGATGGAACCGCTGTCGGGTGTTTCGATACCGATAATCTGACGTAAGAGAACACTCTTACCCACGCCTGAGCGCCCCAAAATGACAACCGTCTCGCCATCTTGTACTTCAAGATCTAAGTCGCGCAGCACCTCGAGAGGGCCATAGCTCTTGCGCAGCTTCTTAACAACGATCATTAGAAATACATCTCCAGGTATTGGTTGACGTAGGAGTAGGAGTCATTCAAGAACATCGTCAGGAAGAAGTTGGCGATTAATATGACGGAGTAGCAAATCACAACGCTATTGGTTGTCGCCTGGCCGACACCGGCGGCACCGCCCCTTGTCGCTAGGCCGCGATAGCACGAGATAGTCACGATAATCACACCGAAGACAAATGCTTTTGTCAGGCCTGAAAAAAGGTCAAAGTTCGTTAAGTGAACGGGGAGGGGATCCATGAAGGTGGAGTGGGGCATCCCATAGTAGAAGACGGCAATCAGGTAGCCGCCCAAAATGCCCATAATGGAGCTGAACATCGTCAGAAGCGGCATCATCAACGTGCCGGCTAAGAATCGGGGAGCGACCAGATAGCGAAGGGGCTCGACCGTCATCGAGCGCATCGCGTCGATCTGCTCGGTAACACGCATTGTACCGAGCTCGGCGCACATCGCCGCTCCGACGCGGCCGGTCACCATGAATGCCGTGAGTACGGGACCGAGCTCGACTAGCATTGCCTTAGAAACCATGATTCCTGTCGCGCCCGCAAGACCTTTGTCTTGCAGCTGAAAGAAGGACTGCGCGGCAAGCACCATTCCTGTGGAAAAGCCGGTGATGGCCACCACAGGCAAAGACTGCACGCCGATCGCATAGAGCTGATCGCGCAAAAGCCACCACTCAGGCGGACGTCTGAGCGACACCCAAATCACGTTGATGATCAGGTACGTATAGTCGCCCAGCGCGCTTATAAATTTTACCCAGGAGTCATTCATCTTTCAGCCAGAGAATCCACAGTCACGAAAGTTTACTAAGCACATCTTTCGCATCTTAGGAGATCTAAGCGAAAAGGGCAAGCTTACAAAAGCGTGAAGATGTCTGCAGGCTGTAGGGTACCGTCCGACATCATTTATGAGATATGCTGATAATCAGGGAGTTCAATACCGATTTGCTGCATCCGCTCGAGCACTTGCTCCATGCTGGGTCTTTTATCCCACCACGGCTCTGTCATCTGCGATACTAATTCGCACAGTTGTTGCAACTTGACTTCATCCGCATTCGCATCCATCTTGATATTGGGGGCAACATCATCGAGGGTGATTTCTTCCTCGATTGATTCAGGGCTTCTTCCTGCAATCAAAGTGATAAAGACCAGCCCCATGTTCCTTACATCCAAACTGCGGTAAAAGTCGTTAATGTGGGCTTTTGCATGCATAGTAAGGGGTTGAGTATCACCTTTTTCTAACAACTGTTTAATCAACTTCTCGTCTTCCGTTAAATATTTAGGGGAGTCCAGAACGTTCGAATGAACCTCTCCGTCTGCAAGGTGCGCGCTGTCAAAATCGCAAATACAAAACTGGAGCTGTCCTTTTGATTTACCGAATAGAATGTTCTCAGGCTTCATGTCTCTGTGGACAAAGGCGGGCTTGGCATCGCCCATATCCCGATGCATGTGGGCTAGTCCGAATGCTAAGTCAGCGACTCCCTTCATGAGATCATTATAGGAAATCTCTCTTTCCAGGTTTGTAATATCACTTTCAAACAGCGTAAACACCTTGACAGTTCCTTCCTCCGCTGTGATTTTAGCCTGGGGCTGCAGACCGGGAATCGACTTGACCTCTTTGCCTGTTATCGGGTTGATATAAAGGGATTTCAATTCCGATTCATTGCTGCTGGATTCGGCATCGTGGAGAATTTTGACGGCTTTCTTTGTGTTATGCGACTGCGATTTATAAGAAACCACTTCTCCGCCTCCGCCAACACCCACAGTTTCATGGCGATGAAGCTCTTTTTGAACAAACGAGCCAGATTTTTTAATTTTCTTAAGTTGTAATCGACTTTTATTTTTCGAGAGCTTGGCTTCAATGGACTTAGACTTTTCCAGCAGAGGATTCACATCTGCTTTTTTAGGTTGATCCGGAGGCGTCGCACGCACCCTTTCTGCTTCGACATCCCTAAGCGCATCGATTGCTGTTTTAAGGTTGGTTTTCAAACCTTGCATTGATCGCAATGTGTCCGGCTCGACCTTTTGGTGAATTTCGTCAAGTACCCGTGCCAATTCTTTGAGGTTAGGCTCTCTTGCGCCCTTATTATCGGAGGCCCAGTCTTTCAGAGAGTTTGCCAGCTTCTCGCCGATTTTACGCTCGAGCCGCGGGGTGTCGAGAAGTTCGGCCAGCGCCTTAGTGAGAGTTTTCTGCTTCTCTGAAGCATGACCGGCTCCTTTACCAGAGAGGGCCTTGACTCCTTTTTTAGAGATTGACTCAGCCGATGCCTGTTTGACGACCTCCACTCGCGGAGGGCTAGACATCTCTTCAGGTTTCGATGCGCCCTTGCTGGATGCTTTGGAAGCGACAGGGGAGTGACTCGTTGCTTTTTCACTGACGGGGGGTGATACTTTAGGTTCAGGTTTCACGATAGCCCGTCTTGAAAAAACCTTCCTGGATGCGTTGGAGACCCCATGAGAGCGGCTCTTTGACTTGTCACTGATGGGAGGCGAAACTTCAGGTTCAGGTTTTATAACACTTCGCTTTGCAGCAACCCTATCAGACGCTTTGGAAGCGCCATGAGAGCGGCTCTTCGCTTTATCACTGGCAGGAGGCGAAATATTGCTTTGCTGTTTCGACTCCGCATGTTGCATCGGTTTTTTCGGGCTCAAGCTTAACGGCGACTCTAATTTGGAGGCTTCCAAAGCTTGAGCTATTTTGAGCACATTCTGTGCTTTGTTCACTAAGTTCTTAGCGATGAATTGATTGGAAGAAAGGCCGTTGCCGAGATTTGTGATGGACGCCAAGCAGTTGACCAATTCTGCTTTCTGATCTGCGGTTATGGCATGCGCTTGCATGCAATCATTTACAATAGAGGCAATTTTATCTAGGGAGGGCTTCGCATCTTGATTGACACGATTTTTAGGTAGCTCCATTTCCTTGGCGAAACTTTGAATCAGACCATAAGCTGTATTGATATTCATGTTGCCCTCATAAATAATTACTATTTTTAAGAAGCAGAATAAACAACAACCAATAAATCTACTGACTAACTATATAATAACTGAATTTAAATTATTTTTTAAACTGGATTTGTTTTTGCGGAAAAGGCAGGATTTGGGGCTATTTTCTAACATAACATAGATTATCAGACCTTACAAAATGAAGAAAAAGGAGGTGCCCCCCCCCCTCTTCCTTAAACGACAGCTTACGGTATAAGACCGCTCGCTTTTTCCAGCGAAAGCATGAGATGACGCGGAATTTCACAAGGAACTCCTTGCGTGACGGTAATTCCGCGTTCATTGAAATAATGAACCGCATTTTCCAGGTGCCGCTCCGGGCAAAGGAACCCCTGCCGTAGGTCGCAATAGCGGAAATCGACAGAACCGTCTTGCGAAGTCATATCAAGAATATAATATCCAGCTTTCTTCAAGTTGCGTTCAGTCTTTTCAAACTCTGACGAGTTACAAGAAACCGATGGGAACCCACTTCTAAAATCGGAAACCGCTGCCATATTTATCTCTCTGCCATTAAAGGTCTTTTGTGTCTTTTTCGATATGTTTAGTATGTGCTAGACGCTCAAATTGGAACGTGCCGTCAGCTGTTTTGAAGAAGATTGCTGCCGCAATATAGACTTTGAGTTTTTTGCTATCGATAACATCGATTTTCCAAATCATCCGCCCCTCTTTTTTTAGTGCAGATTCAAATGCATCAAGCTGCGAGGAGCGTATTTTATTGGTGATAATCGGTATCACAACCGAGGCAATCATCTCATATTCTTCATCCTCTTTCGCGCGGGACGAAACCTTCCCGCTGCGTGGGGATGTGACGGAAGGTTTTATGCGCCTAGCTCCGACGACCGTGTAGTCTTTGTGGTTCGCCCAATAGATCAGCTCCGTGAGATCTGCCTCATGAAAACGGATTTTAAGGCATTCGTTGCTGTTCATAAAAACCTTCTGTAGGAATGATCGATTTAGCGCTCAAAAACGAAATAGTCGCTGGCTGTTTTAGAGACGATGGCGGCGCAGCTGAAAACTTTGAGCCTCTTTTTCCCCTCTTCTTTGATCTTGCAAATCAATTTTCCGTTTTTCCTTAATGCTTCCTCAAGAGAATCAAATTTCGATTTACGCACTGTCTGCGCAACCGTCGGCATATAGAGGGAGACAATCAAAATATTGGTGTTGCCAGTCTTTTTGCATCGGGTTGGTTCACCTCTCGCTACACCGCCGTTGTGTTCGGAGGCGCGAAAGATCAGCTCCTCGAGATCGCCCGTATGACATTTAACCGTAATCGATACGCTACTCATAAAAATCCTTAACCATAAAAACGATAATTTAGATATCGTCAGTTTTGTTCAATTTGAAGAAAAAATAAAAAAATGTCCCAAGAAAGTAACAAGAAAGCGATAAAAAGTAAATAAAATTGGAGTTTGATTCGGAAGGACTTGGCAACCACACATGTCTTGCGAATCGTAATTTTCCCCTGAATATAACAGGTATCTTCTATGCGATGGATGACAGTTCCTATAGCTGCAATCAAAGGCTTTGTCAAAGACGAATGCTTTTTGAAAGCTTCCGCACTCACCTATTACACCCTTTTTTCCATTGTCCCGGTGTTGGCTGTCTTATTTGGCATAGCCCACGGCTTCGGCATCGAAGATGTTCTCAACTCAAACCTAAAAGTGGTGCTTTCGGACCATCCCGAAATTGCGGCTAGGTTGACCGAGTTCATTGACTCCACACTGAGACATGCCAAAGGAAGCCTGATTGCCGGCTTCGGCATTATCTTACTAATCTGGTCGGTCATCCTTCTGTTCAGCACTATCGAAACAGTATTTAACAGCATTTGGAAGACTAATTCGTCAAGGACATTCGCCGCCATGCTGCGCGACTACCCGCCCATCATTCTCTTTGCCCCTCTCTTTTTTGCATTCATCTCCTCCTTTTCAATCTACATTTTCAATGACATGGCCCGCTACGCCAGAATTTTTGGTTTGGAGCACATACCGGGAGGTTTTGAGACCCTCTGGATTCAGGCGACAACCTTTGCCTTGAGCTGGCTATTTTTTGCCTTCCTCTACATTTTCATTCCTGCAGCGCATGTGAGACTGGCTCATGGGGCACTCGCGGGATTGATAGCAGCTATTCTCTTTTACCTTCTACAGCAGAGTTTCATAGCCTTCCAGGTAAACCTAACCAGTTACAGCGCCCTTTACGGCAGCTTTGCCGCACTTCCCCTTTTTCTGCTCTGGCTGCAGTTCAGCTGGTGGATTGTGCTGCTCGGCGCAGAGATAGCCCGCCACCTGCAGGACAGCGTTCTGCTGTCGGAAAGTCAGGCAGATGGGGAAAAAATAGCAGCCGCCCTTCCGGCAATTGGCTCACTGCTGCTGGCAGAGTCGTGGAAGCGTTTCGAGACACGTTCCCCTCCCCTCTCACCCGAGGAGTTTTCAAAAGAGTTTCAACTCTCCCCTTCCCTCTCGCTCCAGCTTTTTTCCATGCTGGCGCACGCGAATTTACTTGTGAAAGTAACCCATGAAAGACATGAGGTGGAAAGCCGCTACCAGGCAGCATGCCCCTTCGGAAGCATTTCGATGTATCACCTGATTGAGGCGCTAACGCCCGATTTGGTGCGGAAAGAGGCTGTGCTTTCAGGGCGGAACCCTCAATTTTTCGTCCAGGAATGGAATGCTTTTTTTGATGAACTTAAAAAACGCACTTTTCTTCCTAACAATCAACAGCCTAAATAAAAAACAGCTGTCGCGCAAATGTCAACAAAACAATCTTGTCTATTTCGGTATAGTAAACTATCTATAAAGTAACCGTGTTTTTCATTAAATAACATTTGATTTAATGTTAAATGATCATATAATACCTCAAGAAAAAACAAAAAAAATCACTCAAACAACACCTTACGTTAAATAGGCCTACAGTTTACTAGGCCCTTAGGACTCAGCAAAACGATAAAAGCCTGAAGGATACGATAACAACCGCAATTCAATTAATTAGTTTTTCTAAAATTGAGACCACAGGTTGAAAACAAGTTCTCTGATTTCACTCCCTCATAAAAACCTGTTCATTCGCAAACATCTAAAAATTCTTAATTTTGGCTTCGCCCCCTGCCCGAGGTAACACTCTAAGGTACCGTCGCATAAAGTAATAGGCTGCCAAAAATGATAGAACATAAAAGTAAAAATAGGTACGCATGCAACCAATCCACCACACTAGCCAAATCAATCACGACCAGCCCGCACCCCTTTCGAATCCCCCGTCACCGGAATTGAATGCTGACAATCGCACTGAAAGGGTTGGCAAGCGCCTAAGGGATGCAGTAGCCCAACCGGAAATCCCCACAAAGAAGCGGCGCATCCAGTCCCTGGAAGACCACAACTTAAATGAAATCGATGAGCGGATTGTAGAGACATCAGCTCCGATCAAAAAACTGAAAAAATCCGATGCGGTAGACTCCACTACCAAGAGAAAAAGAACGATTTGGACAAAAAAAGCGCTCCAGTTCGTGGTTGAGAAAATTTCCCTTTTCAAGGTCTTGCAAAAAGAGTCGCCGGATTCATTCGATAAAATTCTACAGCTGCTAACCCTCATGCTTGAGCTGGGGCGGTCAAAGGGGATCGGAGCCAGTCTGACAGAGGGTCACTACAAAGGGGCCAACTTTTTGTGGCTTACCACATATTTCAGCGATTGGAAGATTGCACTCAATATAGCAGAACTCTTTCCCGAACTTGATGTCAACGCTACGCCGGAAGATCCACTTTTCAAAGGACACACCTGTTTATACAATGCAACCATGAAGGGAGATTGGCACTATGCCTTTTCGCTTTCTGAGACACGACCTCTCATCGACTGGAGCCTTTGTCCTGAAAACACACAATCCCCTCTTTGGTGGGCAGCTTCTCAGGGTAAGTGGGAGATTGTGCGCCAGGCTCTGACTGCAAGTCCTTCTCTGAATATCAATGAGGCTCCGAAAGACGGGAACGAAGAAGGTGTTACTATTTTTCTTCTAGCCTGCGCGCAAGAGTCGTGGGATACCGTGCAGTTTATGCTCGATCTTAACTTACCAATCGATTTCGATGTCGAGGCAAAGCCTACAAGCCTCCTATCAAGCGGCGGCACCCCCCTTTATCTAGCCTGCTCCGATCAAAAGTGGGATATCGCCACTCAAATCCTTCGTCTTGATGCCAATCTTGACTGCGATGCCGCACCTCGGTGGGGGCCAAGCGTGGGGATAACCCCTTTTTGGAGCGCATTATGTAAAAAACAGCACGATATGGCCAGGCTTCTGCTAGAGCGTAAACCCACTCTAAATCTGGATGCTACCCCCCTTTGGGCGCCCCAACTGTGGACAACATCCTTCCGCTTTGGGACTCATGAACCTTCCAAGTTCATCTTGGAGCATAAAAATGCTCCGGATCTATCATTATCACACTTTGGTGAGATAATGGGTGATATTACTCCCATGAATCTTGCGCTTATGACTGACAGAGGGTTCGCTAAGTTGCTAGTTATTCTTGGCGCCAGCAAGTATGGATCTAAATTTGACTCTTTACCTGATCAAGATGGCAAATCATACAGCGCTACCGAAATACTCGAAGCGATAATGAATGAGTTGCACTCTACAAGAGTTAAAATCTTTGAACTTTTGTATAATCAATGGAACATTTCGGAAATTGATGCGTTTGAAGAAATCCGCCGAGCCGGATCTATCCAGGGCCAAGACTCCCCATTCAATCGCATCAGGCGCAAACTGGCCCTGCAGATCCTTCTTGATGATCACCCCGACATCATCCCCATCAAGGGATTGGAAGACCATATGGATCGCTTTGCCGACCTCGAGAATGCAAGAAATTGGCAGGCGAAAGCAATTATCTCCTCGTTGGCTTATCGGGAATATCGCTGGAGCAATGAAATCACCAAGTACATGGCGCCAAAAGCGATATCAGACATCAAAAACATGATAATGTACTGCCTGGATAGCGAGCAAAAAAAGAGAGGCACTGAGTACACACAATCTCTCAGGCACAAAATCATCGAGCAGATTGGCAAAGAGCAAGAAGGTGAGCCAAAGCTCACAAAAGCCTTCGTAAAAAAGGCGATCCGCACGGCTGTCGATTTTCACAGCACAGTGAATAAATCATAATCATCCAAAACCAACTTATTGTAATCATATGCAACCTACTCAAGACCGTCTATTTATCAATCAGCAAGCTGCTCTTTATCAAAGCGAAACCTCTGCCCCGAGCAAGAGAGTCCGCGAGAGCCTTGCTGAACGCACTGAAAGTGCTGCCAAGAAACATAAGATCGAAACAGGCGAGGCTTCCCAGATTCCCGCTGATTCGGTCATGAAAGATATATCTGATGCAAATGCACAAGTTGCCATGCAGATCGAGAGCGTCAAGCATGGAAATCCTGTGTTCGCCCCAGCATTCTCTACAGAAGTTGCTGGGCAGTTAAAGTTGCAAGAGGAAATCCTAAATTTCATCGAATCGGTAATTAAAACTGTATCCTCTAAAAGCGCAAATCAATCCGCGCTGGAAAGTGCGGAGAGAACCCTTACTTTTCTCCATTTAATGCATGAGCTCGCCTCGGCCAATCGTCTAAATGATGTGCTGGCAGGCGGAGAATTTGAAGGAACTTCCATTCCCTGGTTTCTGGCACATCATGGGAAATGGGAGCTCCTCACGAAAATGGTCGATAGTAATATCGATATCGATTTTAACAGCTCGCCAACAAGCGGAAAACATCAAGGAATTTCTGTTTTCATAGCTGCTATTGTTAAAAAACAACAGAATCTTGTGCGCCATATTCTAAGCAGCAAAAAAACGATCGACATCAACGCAGTTATCTCTGGCGGCCCCTTCGCCGGAGCTAATGCGCTTTACCTGATGGCGGTGAAAGGTCAATGGGATCTCGTGAAGGAGACACTGGCCGCCTACCCGCGTGTCGATATCAACGCCCGCATCCATAATATAGAGGCACCTGGGCCTGTCGGGGCTAATCTCATCCATATTGCTGCCGTAAATGCGCAATGGGATATTGTCAAGTCGTTGCTCGTCAGCAGACAGGATTGCCAGGTGAACAATCGGATCCATACAAAAGCTTGTCCCGGAATAACGCTGCCAATGATTGCCGCCCGAGAGGCGCAATGGGACGTTTTTGAAACGATCCTCAAGATGCACCCAGGGCTAGACATTAACGCCGCGATCACAGATGGCAATCAAGCAGGCTACACAGTTCTATTTTTCCTTGGTTTGGCTAAGCGCTGGGACCTCTTTTCCACCGTCTTGGATCTTTATCCCTATGCTTCAGTAAGTGCGACAGCTCACCAAGGTCCTCTGAAAGGCTTAACCCCTCTTCTGATGGCGGCTGAAATGCAGCAATGGCCTATTGTCGCAAAAGCAATCCAATTGCAGCCCAATGCCAATGTCGATACTAGTTACGAGAGATCCCTTTGCAGAGGAGCTACTCCTTTTTGGCATGCTGTTAACCATAGGCAATGGCCCATTGCTCTGACAATGCTCTCGATCAATCCTTTTCTAAACGTCGAGTGCGGTTCTGAGGCAACCTCGCCGTTAACTTCCGCCCTTATGAAAAATCAGCACGGCTTTACCAAACTTCTTTTGCTTCTCGGAGCTAAAGATCCACTGGAGGGTATAATGATAAAGAGCCCAACAAATGGTTTGCTAACCCCTCTTCCCATTGAGTTCATCGCCCAAACTTCGCGGAACGCTTTAGAGCAGACGCGCGTCAAAATCTATGAAACCCTTTATAACAGCTGGAACCGCCCGGAAAATGATTCGTTTGCCTGGGTAAGGAGCAATAAAGAACTGCGCAGTCAAATCGCCTGCGAGATTCTAATCGCAGAGCACCCTGAGATCCCATTCTTCCCAGGATTGCAAAGAATCGTCGAAAAGTGGGTGAATCTAGATGATCAAAGAAACAAGGCCGCAAAAGAAAGAGTCGCTATTTTGGCCTTCAGGCAATATCGCTGGAATAACGGCATATTTGAAAGCCCGACGCCGAAAGTGGTCAGGGAGGTTAGGCAACTGATCGTTGAATTGATTGCCGAGGTGGAAAAAAGCTATCCATTTGAGTGTACACACGAGACGCGCCGCAAGATTATCAAGCAGATCGGGGGGGGGCAAAAAGGTGATCCCCGTCTCACAAAATCATTTGTGGAGAAAGCCATCAAGAGCGCTGTCATGCCGGAAAATCCCGTTTCCCCAGCTAGATAATTTTACCGCAGGCGATTGTAAATTGCGTACAATCGCCTCAATCCAAAGAAGGGATTGGAAAGGCATAAGGATCTCTTTACCGACTTCGAGAATACAAGAAATTGGCAGGCAAAGAGATGTGTCGCCACTTTGGCTCATCGGGGTTATCGCCGGAGCGATGCTATTAGCAAGTAACACGCTGTCGACTTTCACAGCACAATCAATAACTCATAATCATCTAAAACCAACTTTTGTGATCTTATGCAACCTACTCAAAATCGTCTATTTATCAATCAACAAGCTACTCTTCAGCCTATTGAAACCTCTGCTTCTGGCAAGAGAATCCGCGAGAGCCTTGCTGAACGCACTGAAAGTGCTGCCAAGAAACATAAGATCGAAACAGACGAGCCTTCTCGGATTTGCGCTGGCTCGGTCATGAAAGATATGTCTGATGCCAATGTGCAAGTTGCCATGCAGATCGAAAGCTTCAAGTATGGAAATCCACCCTTCGCCACAGCAGTCCCTGCAGGAGCTGCAAGAGGATTGGGATTGCAAGAGGAAATTCTAAATTTCATCGAATCTGCAATTCGATTCGAATCCTCTGGAAAAGCAAATCAATCTGATATGGGCATCAACGATAAAGCACTTGCTTTTCTCTATTTAATGCATCAGCTTGCCTCGCTCAATCGCCTAAATGATGTGCTGGCAGATGGAGAGTTTCAGGGAACTTCCATTCCTTGGTTGTTGGCATTCAATAGAAAATGGGACCTTCTTGAGAAGATGATCGTCAATAATATCGATATCGACTTTAACAGCTCGCCTGTTATCGGACAGCAACACGAAAACTCGATTTTTCTGCTTTCCATTTTTGCACAGCAATCGAATCTTGCGCGCTTCATTCTAAACACCAAAAAGCCGATCGATATCAACGCAGTTATCAGCGAAGGTCCCTTTGCCGGAGCTAACGCTCTGTACCTGATGGCGATTACCCATCAATGGGACCTTGTGAGGGAGACATTGGCTGCCTATCCGCATGTCGATATCAACTCCAGCTCATATCAACCGCTGCCAGATACGCCTCTCGGAGCTAAGGTCATCCATCTTGCCGCCCTATGCTCACAATGGGATATTGTCCATTGGTTGCTCTGCAACAGGCTTGATTGTCAAGTGAACAAGCCAATCGATACAATTCATGAGAAGGGAATAACACTGCCACTACTTGCCGCGAGCCATGGGCAATGGGACGTTCTTGAAACAATTCTCAAGAGGCATCCAGTACTCAACATCAACGCTGCGATCACAACTGGCGATCATGCTGGCTACACTATTTTATCTATCCTTGGTCTCCATAAACGCTGGGACCTCTTTTCCACTGTCTTGAATCTTTACCCGCATGCCTCAGTGAATGCGTCACCTCACCACGGTGATCAAAGAGGAATGACACCCCTTCTGATGGCGGCAGAAGCCCAGCAATGGCATATTGTCGCAAAAGCAATCGAATTGCAGCCCGATGCCGATTTGGATACTACTTATGAGAGATGCCCTTTGGGAGGAGCTACTCCTTTTTGGCATGCCGTTAACAATAGGCAGTGGCCCATCGCCCTGACAATGCTCTCAATTAATCCTTATCTAAACATTGAATGCGGTCCTGATTCGTTCTCACCGTTAACCTCGGCTCTTGTAAATAAACAGACCGGCTTTGCCAAACTTTTCTTACTTCTTGGAGCCAAAGATCCACCGCAGGACGACCTGATAAACGGCACGCTAAATGGTGTGCAAACCCCTCTTCCGATTCAGTACGTCGCCCAAACTTGGCGGAGCGCTTTAGAGCTGACGCGCGTCAAAATCTATGACACCCTTTATAACACCTGGAACCGCCCGGAAAACCATTCTTTTGCCTGGATAAGGAGTGATAGAAAACTGCGCAGTCAAATCGCCTGCGAGATTCTAATCGCAGAGCACCCTGAGATCCCATTCTTCCACGGGTTGGAAAAAATCGTCGAGAAGTGGGTGAATCTCGATGATCAAAGAAACGTGGAGGCTAAAGAAAGAGTCGCTATTTTGGCCCTCAGACAATATCGCTATAACAATGGCACACTTGAAAGCCCAGCGCCAAAAGTGATCAGAGACATAAGACGACTGATCCTTGAATCGATTGCCGAAGTGGGAAAGAACTATCCATTTGAGTGCACAAACGAGGTGCGCCGCGAGATTGTTGAGCGGATCGGGGTGGAGCAAAAAGGTAATCCCCGTCTCACAAAATCGTTTGTGGAGAAAGCCATCAAGAGCGCGGTCATACCGGACAATCCCGGCCCCCCCACTCGATAAGCACAGCATGGGCGATTGTAAATTAGATGCAATCGCCTCTTCTCCTTACAAAACGCATTTCACTCGCTAGTGTAATCATATGCAACCTACTCAAAATCATCTATACGCAAATCAACAAAGCGCTCATCAAGAGGGTGAAACCACCGCCCCCGTCAAAAGAAACCGCGATACGCTTGAAGAACGCACTGAATCTACAGCCAAAAAGCGCAAAATCGAAATGAATGCGGATGCTCGAATCTCCCCTGATTCGGTCGAGACAAGTTTATCTGATAAGAACGCGCGAGTTGCTATGCAAATCGACAGCGTCTCGGAGGGAAGTCCTGCCTTTGCCACACTGTTTACTACAGGAGCCGTAAAGCATCTGAGTTTGCAAGAGGAAATTTTAGAATTTATTGAATCCAAAATTAAAATCGCATCTTCTGCAAGATCAAATTCGTCTCAAGGAGAAGGTTTTGAGCGATTTTTCGCCTATCTCAATGTGATGCTTGAACTCGCCTCGACCAATCGCTTAAGTGATGTGCTGCAAGATGGAGAGTTTCAAGGAGCTTCCATTCCCCTCTACCTGGCAAAAGAATCGAAGTGGGAGATTCTGCAGAGAATGATCGATAGTAAAATCGACATTAACTTTGGAAACTCTCTTGCAAGAGGGCCATACGAAGGAGCTTCTGTTTTTCTGATTTCCATTCTCGCTGCCAAATGGGATCTTACGCGTTTCATTGTAAAGAATAAAAAACCTATCGATGTCAATGCAGTCCTCTGCAAAGGGCGTGCAGCCGGAGCAAATGCGCTCTATCTGCTGGCATATTTCAGGCGTTGGGATCTCGTGAATGATATTTTGACTGCCTATCCGCATGTCGATATCAACGCCCGTCCCGACCAGGAGTTTTTACATGCGCCCGCGAAAGCAACCGTCATCCATCTTGCTGCTTTGGGTCGGCAATGGGATATTGTCAAGTCGTTGCTAAACCGCTGCTCTGAGTGCCAAATGGACACAGTGCTCGAGTGCAGTCAATGGCATGGGCTAACGCTGCCAATCATTGCCGCTGCCGACAAGCAGTGGGACGTGTTGGAAATGATTCTCAAAAATTATCCAGGACTTAACATCAACGCCGCACAAACAGGCGGTGAGCAAGAGGGCTGCGCTGTTCTATATTTCCTTGCCAAGTCCCGGAAATGGGATCTCTTTTCTACCGTCTTGGATCTGTACCCTCATGCTTCGGTGAGTGCGGCAGTTCTTCAAGGCCCTGACAAGGGACGGACTCCGCTTTTACTGGCGGCCGAAATGCGGCAGTGGGAGCTTGTCGCCAAAGCCCTTAAATTGCAGCCTGATGCCGATGTAGATGCTAGCTGTCAGAGCACCGGTTCCCTGGTGTTTACACCTTTTTGGTACGCTGCCAACAACCACCAGTGGCCCATCGCGCTAAGCATGCTTTCAATCAAACCGCATCTAAACTTAGAGTGTGGTCACGAATTGAACTCTCCGATAACAGCCGCCCTGAATAATAAGCAACATGGGTTTGCCAAACTTTTTTTGATTCTTGGGGCTAAAGATCCGCTTCCCGATTCGCAGGAATTTGGCGCTATGCATGCCGCGCAAGGTACCGTTCCGCCGGCGCAGATCGCCAGATATTTACGCCAGTCTCTGGAAGAGACGCGTGCGAGAATCTATGATGCCCTCTGCAATGCCTGGGATCAGCCGGAAAACGATACGTTCGCCAGGATAAGGCAAAATAGTGACTTGCGCTCGCAAATCGCCTGCGAGATTCTACTTACAGAACACCCTGACATACCGCACTTCCAAGGGTTGTCCACCCTCATTGACAAGTGGGCAAATCTGGATGAACGGCGAAATGTTGCAGCCAAGGAACGAACGGCTATTTTGGCCTACAAGCAATATCGCCGGAACAATGGTCTATTTGAAAGACCGATGCCAAGGGCGATCAAAGACATCAGGCAACTGATCATTGGATCGATTACCGAGGTGGAAAAAAGCTATCCGTTTCAGTGCACACGCAGCACACGCCGCAAGATTGTTAAGCAGATCGGAGTAAAACAACAAGGAGAACCCTGCCTGCCCCAAACTTATCTGCTGAAGGCCATCACGAATGCGGTCATGCCGGACAATTCTGTTTCCCCGGTTCGGTAGCTAGCCCAACGGCAACTCACCATCAGCTCGAAGTACAGCTGCTAATTTTCCAAAAGTGCATTAGCACCCAGTCTGAAATGAACAGACAGAGCTGGGTGCTAATTACCTATGTACCCCTCATTCTCCTCCCCCCGCTTCGGCAAAGCCTGTATTGTGAGTCACTTAAAGTGAAGAAAAAGGGTGGGCACCCCTTTCTTCGATGATATTTCATTATTAATTTAATATAAAAACAAACTGTCAAATAGATTTACAATATAACAACCGTTTATAATTATAAAAAACCACAAAAGGTTTTTTATGAATGTAGGCAGGGAAGTCTCATTTATTCAAGCCATCCAACATTTCGAGAAAGATATCTCACGCATGGAGGGTAGAAACGACTCGCTTGATCAACTGGTGAGCGAGTGTGCCTCCAGGATTGAGGGCAATCTGGATCTTTGTACTCTGCACAACCACTCACTCCTCACTTCCATTTCACACATCAAGCAGATCTCCGAATCCAAAAGCTCGCCAGGCGCCAAGGCTAAAGTCCAAGCCGCCTACAATAGGATTCTGTCATCAAACACCCAGCAGTTTAAACAGGAGATGGAAGATTTTTTTTCCAGCGTGCGCTCTGGTGGTGGGCAAATACCTGCGAGGTTAGACTTCATCAGGAACTCAGAAAATCTAAACGACCTGAGTGAAAAATTAAAAAAATACCTAACAACCGATGAAGGCATGGCATTTGTCATGGCGCACTCAGACGAGGAGCTCTTGCGCGAGATTCTCTTTGTCACCGAGTTTACTCCGGACAGCCCGATATCGCATAAGCTGATCCAATCGGCTATCGATCACGATAACGCGGCAGCTGTTAGAGCTCTTATTGGAACGGGTGTCCCCTTGCGCCAGGTTATGGCATATATCAGCGTCAACTCTCCACAAACTTTGGTCATAAGTTGTTTGAAAAGCCTGATTAGGGAAGACGCTTCCAAGCTGGGTTTCTCAAAAATTAGCCAAAGTGACGCTCGCATCAGCTCTGGGCCGTCTAAACCCAAGTCAGACGTTATTAATTATATCGGTTCCGGAGTAGAGGGAATAAAAAAAGGCAGTGAACTTTTAGAGGCTAATATCAAAGTGCGCGAGGAGCACTACGAGAATCCCACTAAAGAGCAAAAGGAAGAGATTAAATCACAGAAGGACCTACTGAAAAGGATCAATCTCGTGGGAAAGACGGGAGGTTTTGTCAAAGCACTCGCTATAGCTCTCAGCCAAAACCCTAAACTTGAAAAGGAATTGGAAAGCTTTGTCAAAGAAAAGAGAGTCCTTCAAGAAGAGCTTAGGAATAACCCTGCCAACGCATTTGAGATCGAGAAAAAAATTAAGGCGGTGGACGAAAATGCAGCCGCTTTTACCCACTTGGTTGTCAACATGCAGAGATCTCAAAAAACATCAGTTGTCGAAAAGGGAATCGGCCTGGCAACCGGTGCGATCAAATATGCGAAAGCGGCCGATGATTATCTCGTCACGATGAAATCGCTGACGCTGATCGGCGAAGCTGCGACAGCATGGCAAAACTGGCTAGGCTACAAAGAAGGCGCCATCAAAGCACAGCACCTCGGCCAAGTACGGAATAGTTTGCACGAAGCTATAAAAGAGTTAGTCGACCTGAAGCACCACTACCCTGGAAATAGCGCCATCCAAGTTCTTATCGATTTAAAAAGGCAGCAGCTTACCTCGCAGCTTAATTCGCTAGAGCAAGAAGAGCAGCAGCTATCACGGAAAGGATACTTTCTCATCGGTGCAGCCGCAGCGGGTCTCTTCTCCGTTTGCGCTATAGCGACAGCAGCTTGTATGTATGGTGTTAAGACCTCCGAGCAGGAAAGTAACGCTGCAGAGCTCCAACAAAATGAATACGCATTGCTCACTGTAGGCTGGGGGCTTGGGCTTGTAGCGAAACATCTACCCTCAATACCGGAGGGGAAATTGCTGGGTAGTTTAATCGGCGGTAAACTCGGAGAGATTGCCGATAAGATCGCGCAACCTATTTGGAACCAAGGAAAGGTAAGTTTAGCCCATGCATCCCTCCTCGGAGAAAAAAGCGACCTCTCCGGCAGATTGACCCAATTGGAGAGAGCCTGGATGGATGGAGACCGAAGCGAAGAGACCTATCACAGCATGATACAGACGCAACAAGCAATCGATGAGGTCAACACTAAGATTGAAAATTTTGAACTGGAGATGAAATCGGCAAAAGAACCTTCATACGATAGTTTGATCAAAGAAAAAAAAGAGTTGGAAGAGTTGCGAGAGCGCCTTGATAAAGCCTGGCTTGAGGGCGACAGAAGTGAAGTAACCTATGAAAAACATACCTCCACTAATGATCGACTGCAACACCTCATAGCCCTCATTCCTAAAACCGCACTTGCCCAAAAGCTTGGGTTGCGGGTGAATGAAGTGGAAGAGAGATTATCGCTCATCCAAGAAGCTCTTTCAAAAGACGGTGAAGAGCCCTTTTTGGAAGAGTTTCTTGCCGGAGTCGGGGTCGACGTCTTAGATTTTCGAGATAATCCTGCGTCGGCTCTTTTAGCCGCATTTAAAAGCTGAGGGGCATCATGAAAACTCACCAGATTACCGTGATAGATAAACTACTGAAAAAAAACGGCTTCATCAGCAAGTTGCGCTCGCAAGAAGACGGAGACGACTCCTCGTGCATCATGCTTTCACTCCCTGTGGATTTACAGGGAAGAAAAAGAGAGATGCTTATCAAAATAGAGGAGTTCGAAGGCATAGGCCATCTTAAAAGTGCTGCTGGCGTGCAGCTGATTTCAATCTTACCCTTTAGCCTGATCGCGGGTACTGAGCAAGCGACCATTCAGGCCGTTAACTTCTTCAATCGGGGACTCCCGAGTCCCGTGTTTGTGTTTGATGAGGCCCTCCGCAAAGTCTTCGTTAAATATTCGTTTCTGACACCTGCAGAAGGGGCGACAAAGGAGATGTTCATTCCCCTGCTAAGGTCGCTCATTCTATGGATGGATGCGGGAAGCGAACCGATCGAGAGGGTTGCGGCAGGAGAGGATCTTCTCAATGTAATCGAGAACTCCCTCTCAGAGACTTAAATGCGGAAAGATTTGAAAGCATCTCATCACAGAAGATGTTGAGATGCTTTCCAGTCGACATTTTAGAATATAGCCGCGGCTAGAGCGCCCACTATATAGGATATTAAAGCGATCAGACTAATATTTTTCACATACCAGCTAAACGTAACTTTCTCCAAAGACATCAATGCGATACCTGGTGCCGAGCCGATGACCAGAATGCTTCCGCCAACACCCACGCAATAAGCCAGCATATTCCAAGTCGGGTGGTCTTGCGGGTAAATATCAAGCCCAAACATCCGGATGGTCGCTGCCACTAAAGGAACGTTATCCACCACCGCCGAAAGCATGCCGAGCATAAAGGCGAAGATGTTTTCCGAAGGGAAACTTGTCCTGACCCAGGTGGCAAGAGTACTCAACACCCCGAAGGCTTCCAGGGCATCGACCGCAAGTAATATTCCCAGGAAAAACATGGCCACCGAGAAGTCAATTTTGGAAAGGATATGCTGGATGCGCAGATGCTGCATTTCGCTGTCATTGCGGTGTACGACATCGGTAAAGGCCCAAAGAACGCCCACGCCGAGCAGTATTCCCATGAAAGGTGGCAAGCCGATCAGCGCCTTCAAAACAGGAACCAACACAAGAGCTAATACACCAAGAACTAGGATCGTAAAGCTGTAGGGAGTCTTCCGCTGCTCCTCCCCTTTCGGTACTGAAAACTCCAGATTCACTTTTCTTTTAATGCATAATCCAATCACGACAGTTGTAAGGACGCAAGGCACAAACAGCGATTTCATGATGGCAAAAGTGGATATGCGGTCGGCGATCCAGAGCATCGTCGTTGTGATATCCCCGATCGGAGTCCAGGCCCCGCCGGCGTTGACAATCGAAACCAGTGCCGCAGAGAGAAAAATCCTTGAATCCCTCTCCGGGATCACCCTTTTAAGTATGGATATCATCACTATGATGGTTGTGAGGTTGTCCAAAATCGATGAAAGAAGAAAGCCCGCGAAAAGAATGATCCAGAAAACGACCGTTTTCGAGCGGAAGTTCAAAAATTTTTCGACTGACTGAAAGCCTTTATGACTGTCAATGACTTCAACAATCAGCATGGCGCCTATGATAAAAAATACGACCTGGCTGATATCGGCCAAATGGTGGTATAGCTCGTGCGCCTTCTGCGCATGGTCGCCATCCCCGATAATAAAAAAGAGCGCCCAGCAAAGCACGCCGGTTAGGATCGCGGTCGCAGCCTTATCAAAAAAGCGGTGTTCAAAAACAATACCGAAATATCCTAGGATAAATAAGACAGAAGCCCCAATCATCTAATTTTTCTCCATCTTCTTGGTCATAAAGAATATAAAACAACAAGTCTAGTCTCAAACTTATTTAAAAGCTAAAAAAAATTACCTTTTTCACTTTAAAGACTGACAAGTCCTTTAAAAAACCAATTTAAATATTTGATTGTCATGTAAAATATCACTTCCCTTATTCACTTAAGACTGTGATAATAGGAAACTTAAAGGGCATTTTCAAAATCCGATCGGATTAAAATTGCCCGATTCTGTTTCGCTGACACCTTTGTAGAGCCTCTGGCGCATGCCGGAACAGAGGTGTTTGGAAGTCATCTTTTTGAGGTAGGTTTATGAGAAAAGGATTGAAGCTGACCCTATTTACACTGGCAGGCGTGCTGACAGGCTCTCTGGCCTTACTTCTCATGACGCCCTCTCTCCTTAAGACGGAACCGGGTAAAAAACTCGCGCTGTCATGGCTCAACAAGGATATTCCAGGTGAGTTTTCAATTCACCAACTCGACCTGGGATGGTTCAGCGGCCAGAATGTTCAGGGAATCAGCTACACAAGTAAAGACGACGCGGTGTCAGTGAACATTGATGCCCTGCAACTCAGCGACTCCCTTTTTTCGCTCCTGTTTAAAGGCGGTATCAATAGCTCGCTTCAAATTGAAAACATCAAAGCCAGCATTATCGACAAAACAGACGCGAACGGTGCTAAATCCCCTCTGAATATCACAGGCGGAAAGTTAACTATCGAAACGAAAGGACAAGGCGATCACTACTCCATCAACGGTTCAGCGCATCTGACCGACGGCAATAAAGCAGAGGAGTTTTCCTTAAGCGGCCGCATTCCAATCGACTCGCCTCTCGCCAAGCCGGAAGATATCCATTTCGATATTGTCAACCTTCCCTCAGCCCTGATCGACTGGTTCCTATCCCTCTCAAGCGGCACCGAGAGTAAAAGCGCTGAGCTGCTCTTTGGCAAGCAGGTAGATATCGCATTAAATCAAAGTGCAAAAGACTTGAGTAAACCCGTCCAGCTGACGATCAGCTCCCAAAATGTCCAGGGTACGATGGACTTTGCCGTCGACCCATCGGGACAAACTCTGGAGGGAAGCGGCATCCTTACAATCAAAGCGACGCCGGCACTGGTACTCGAAGCGTTTCGTCAAGGAGGAACAGAACCCCTGCTAACACTGGGCAGCTCCGCAGAGATTAAGACAACCCTTCAGCAAATGCGTCTTCCGTTGAAAAAGGGGCTTCCAGAGGTAGTAAACTTAGCGCTTATCGACCTGCTCTTAGAAATTAAGCCCACGGATCTCTACGTCAAAAATTCCCCCCAACCTATTCAACTTAGAAATTTTGCGCAGAAGATCCACCTTGCCGAAGGAAAAATCAGGGCAGAAGCACTCACTCAGTTAAGCACCGGTTTCGGGGAAACAAAAATTGCCGCCGAAGCTATCGCCACTCCCCTTGCCAACAAAAAAGGGATCGCGGGATTTGAGAACCTGCAATTTAGCCTGAAGGGAGACGGCATTCCTCTTGATATTGCAAGTCTTCTCATCAACTCGAAGGAGTCCTTGTTTAGAGGGGACAAGGCCGATGTCGAAGCTTCTTTAACCTATAACGAGTCCATCGGAGAACTTTCTCTTTCCATTCACTCAAACACCCTCGAAGCCACTCAGTTGACATTCGCTATCGGTGATGAGATCTCCTTGCAGAAACCAGCCAAGATTAAAAGCCATATTTCCAAAGAAGCCGTTACTGCTTTTTTTCCTCAGGCTGTCACCATGACCGGTGGCGACCTCCAAGCAGAGGGTGTGCTTGAGAATGTGCGCCTTCCCAGGAAGGCCTTACAAACAGGGCAGGCTCTGGACGCTCTTGCGGAAACGACTTTTAAATTCCGGGGCGACTTTCGGGGGCCTCTCACCATCACAGCAAATCAAGAGAGCATTACGGTAGCGGACGCCTCCCTATCGCTCGAGGGAAAGAGTCGCTCTCAAATAGCCTTCGATATCGAGACGACCCTGAAAGCTAATTTGCAAGCTCCCTATAGAGCCCTGATAAACGAACCCATCAAAGCTTCCGCTAAGGGAAAAGTCATTCTCTCCAAAAAACAGCCGATTTCACTGAGCGAAGTGAACCTACACGCTGCGTCTGATAATCTTGACCTGCACTCCCTTTTCTCTTTTGCCGATGGCAAAATCAAACTTATCACACCGGCAACCTTAACAATCGGCGTGACGCCTGAAGCACTCTCCTCTTTCGAGTTTTCTAAAAATGGCAGCTTTAACCTGAAGAAGAAAGCCACTTTCACGGCGACTTTAACTCCAGTCGCTGAGGCAATCGATTTAAAAGAGCTGGCCACGAGTGATCTCTCCGGCAGCATCCGCGCGGATCAGATGAACTTTTTCTCGAGAGGCAATGAGATTATCCTCAAGGAGATCAACATCCCCCTTGAGCTCTTGGGAAAGGAGAGCAAAATCCGTTTAACACCGTCGATGAAATCCTACATCCCCAAATTGAATAAAGAGGGCTCTGTCGCTGCTAAAATTGCCGTGAAAAACTGGGCAGGAGCGCTTGCAGGAAACAGGGACGGAGTCTCAGTCAAAACGCGACTGCAGCTGCTTGACTTTCCGACAGAGATTCTCTCAATTGCAGCTCCCGGGGATCTTCCTGGACTTTTAGGGCCGGTCTTCTCTCTTGATGTCGAGACCGTCTATCAAGATATCCTCGATATCACAGCAACACTCCAGGCCGACGATCTTTCAGGGCAACTTTTTATCCAGACAGACACTCAGCTGGCCCCGGTCAAGGATAAAACAGCCCTCAAAATCCAGATGGGATTAACCCAGCGCCGGCTGGAGCTGATGTCAACGTTCTTCAAAAATGATGAGAAAACCAACATCAGACTGGCAGACACTCCCTCGATGACAATGACCCTTTCATCGGTCGCTCTCCCCGGGTTCGAGCCATCGACTCCCCCATGGAATCTGCTTGCCAGAGCCGCGTTCAAAGCAAATCTTGATATCGAACGCCTCAGCTTCAGTGATCTAAAGCGTAAACAAGCAGTTCATTTAAAGAAGATTTCAGCCGAATTGGAGACCGAAGATGTGAGCAGGACGCTGAAATTCACTCTGAGAGCCACCCCGGCCGAAGCCGAAGAGTCCACCGGTTCCCTTCTTTTAAAGGGCTTTATCACGGAAGCTCTCACTGAAGGCGGAGCATTTAACAAAGAGGGCCTTACCTTAGATGCGTCCCTGATGGCAAAATCCTTTAAGACAGCCTCCCTCTGCGAACTCTTTTGCCCCTACCCTGCCGTGCCGACAAAATTGGAGGCGCTACTCGGCGACCAGATCGAAGCTGACATCAGGCTTCAAATCAAGAAACAGGAAGGACCTGTTTTCGGAGCGGTGCAAGGGATCAACGGCAGCATGAAACTGAATGGCTACCTACGAGAAGGTCGTCTAATGCTCAAAGAGCCTCTCTTAGCGACAGTCAAAGCCACGCCACTGCTTGGAAAACACGTCTTGAGCGATATCGCCCCTTTTCTAAAAGGGCTTGAGTCCTCCAGCGCGCCGCTCAAGTTCACCATACACAACGAAGGCTTTTCCTTTCCCCTGTTGACCTTCGACGTCAACGAGATCCAAGTGAAAGATGCCAGTTTAGAGACAGGGAAGATGATATTCCGCAACTCACCGGAGCTCAGCTCGTTGATCGGCATGCTTAAAGGGCCGCAAAAAGACTATGAGTCGATATGGCTCACTCCCCTCTATTTTTCGATGAAAGACGGCAAGCTCAAGCTGAGAAGAGCTGATATGCTTCTCTCAGATACCTACCACTTGGCAAGCTGGGGGTCGGTGGATCTTGCCAATGAAAGGGTCGACATGATTATTGGCGTTGCGGCCGATACGATCACCCGCGCTCTTGGCATCCTGGGACTTAAAAAGGAGTTTATGCTGCAGATTCCTTTCAAGGGCCCTCTGTCAAATCCCAAAATTGATAAAACCAAAGCCGCGGCAAAAATTTCTTCCCTCGTTGCCTCCAAGCAAGGGCCGGAAGGTCTTATCCTGGGTACATTCATCGATCTGGCCAGTGGCGGGCTCATGGAGCCGGATGCTCCTCCTCCCACGACAAATCCCCTCCCTTGGTCAGATACCTTGACTGAGTCGGAGCCACGAGAGTCGATTCAAAACGGATCTGATGGCAAGCAAAAGATGATCAATCCGGCCGCGGAAATAGAGAAAGGAACGAAGAAGCTGATCAGAAAGCTATTCCAGTAGCCCTGAAAAAACAAGCTCTTTGCCGCAAGGGATATTCGAAAGTTGTGGATGAAAGGCTAAAGGAAGAAATATACAAAATCTACCCACTTGACTTAACTGGGTAGATTTTGTAGAATCAGGGTATGAGACATTCAAAATATAAAAAGCAATTAGAACCCTTTCAGCATGTCCCTTTCTTCACAGCTCAGCAAGCTGCGGATCGGAACGTGCCAAGACATGCGATCGCTTATTTAGTCAAAAAAGGTACTTTGGAAAGAATTTACCCAGGGACATATCGCTTTAGTGAATATGAACCCGAAGTCGACTTTCAATGGGAAAATCTGGGACTAATAGCAGCGAGTATGCCGGAAGGAGTCATCTGCTTGATTTCTGCTCTTTGCTATTATGAATTAACAGATCAGGTGATGCGAGAAATCTGGATTGCTATTCCGCACAAATCTTATGCTCCTAAAAGGCCAAATACAAAAATCATCAGGATGCGTAACATCTCCCTCGGAAAAACCGAAATTTCTTTTGGTGAATATAAGGTAAAAATTTTTGATCGAGAGCGTTGTGTCATTGATGCTTTTCGCTACTTAAGCAAGGAAATTGCTATTAAAGCTATTCAAAGATATTTCCAAAGTACATACTACAAGCCTGACCCCAAGAAATTAGGCGCATACGCAAAGACATTACGCGTCAACATCACCCCTTATATTTTATCCTGTACAACATGACATCAGACTTGGAAAAATCTTTTAAAGCTAAGCTACGCGCAGTCGCAAAAGAAAAAAAGCGCGATCCGGCAGAACTTTGGCAAACTCTGACGCTAGAGCGTTTTCTCGCACGCCTGGCTAAATCAGAGTACCGCAAACATTTTATCTTGAAAGGCGGCATTCTCCTATCAAAATATATAGAAATCGGAAGGGAAACGACAGATTTAGATTTTCTTGCAAAGAAGATAAGTAATGAGCTCAACAGTTTAAAACTTGTTTTTGAGAAAATCGCAAACATTAATTTACAAGATGGCTTTCTATTTCAAGAAATTAAAGTTAGCGAACTTACCCATCCACATATGGGATATCCAGGAGTGGAGGTATCGATGATGGCTTATTTTGGAAAGACAAGGTTTAAAGTCGCAATTGATATTGGTTTTGGTGATATTGTCGATTCTATTGAATACTCGATTCCGCTTACAAAATCCTCCAAAGGCAGCCTTTTCGAAGGAAATATTACGCTCTCCTGCTATCCCAAAGAATTTATTTTTGCAGAAAAGTTAGAGACAATCATACATCGTGGATCATTCAATAGCCGTATGAAAGACTTTCACGACCTTTACTCCATGATATCCTCACAGCCATCCCTTGGTCATGTTGAAGAGATTATCCGTACGGTATTTGAACATCGAGAGACACAGCTTGCTCTGCCAATTACTCATGACGCGGATGAATTGAGCCGATTACAGATTTTTTGGAATGAATACTTGAGAAATTTACGTACGGGAAATTTAGCACCCCTCCCCGAAAAGATCGCTGATGTTATTGCTAAAATCAACAATTGGTTACGATTGAATACTGGGTTATTCACTAGATAAGCGTCTTTTAATTCTTCAAAATCTGCCCAACCATAGAAATCGCGTAGGTTTTAAAGAATTAGTGCAAATTCAGGCCTTGCCACAAAATTTCAGATAGGAATCGGCCTCTTTTTGATTTTTGAAAATAAGAAACTGGGTGTGCGGGTATTTTTGTCTAAGCTCATCAATCCGCGCTCTCTTATCCTTGTCAAAGTTCCAGGTATATTTCAAAATCCCCCAAGTAACAGATCTCAAGCTACCGAAGTCTTTTGTGTAATTAAATACTCTTTTGAAAAGTCTCAAAAAACAGACGATACGGGAAAAATGGAAATATACCGAAACAACTTGAAGAATTGGTCTTTGGCTGCGTCGGGCTTAATTAAGAATTTTCGTTCTCACTCGCGCCTTGCCTCTCGGCAATGGTCGCTCGCTCCGGACAAAAATTCTTAAGGCCCTCCTGGCCAAATTTCCAATTCTTCAGGTTGTTTCGGTATAGATCAGAACCTCTGCCTTAGCAAACCTCATTTCGAAAGTCGAAAAAGAACACCCTTCAACTATCCAAGCCTCTTCGCTCAGAATGGCTTGCTGAATCTCTATAAATTCCCGTTTATCTTTCTTTTTTCCATCCGGCTCAAACATATGCCTATCTAGATGGTGAACGGGAATCTCTAAAATTCTACCTAGATTGGAGGCAAATGTAGATTTTCCGCTCCCAGGAAGACCAATGACAGCAATTTTTTTGGGTGGGATTTTTTTCATTGAATGAACTCGCTACATTTGTGCTTTGATGGGCAAAGAATGATGCACAATCAAACGGACTGACGCGCTGGACTTTCCTTAACCAAAAGCGAAAAGGCAAGAGAGGCAAGCATGAACACAACGGCCCCGATCGCCTGGACCCAAAAGCTTCCAAACACACCCAATAGATAAGCGCCGATCGCCGGGGCCAGAGCCCCGCGCAAGGCGACGGTGATGATATTCAAACTGGTATAGGGACGGCTCTCTTGCTGCCCCGCAAACAGTGGACCGGACATATTCCACGCCAGCTCAGAGCCTGCCTGCATGACCCCGTAGACGATATAAGAGACGTAGATAAAGCCAATACCCCATTTGGCCGCCATTAGAAACAGTGGGAATAAGACGGCGAGTAAAGAGACGACTGCTGAAAAACGAAAAATACCGCCGTCATGGAGCTTTCGGGCGAAAAATGGCGAGGCGGCGGCGTAGCTGATTCCCTTGCAGAGAGAGAGAGCCAGCGCAAGCTCGACATAAGTTAAATGGAGCTCGTCGACAAAATACACGGGCATCGCAGGCTGCAAAATCATCAGCCCCGACCCTAAAATCATGAAGGAGGCCTGGAAGGCTGCAAAATCAGGCCTTTGCCTCAAAAGGCTGAAGGAGCGTTTCCAGGGATCGGTAAAGAAAGAGAGGCTAATGTGCCGGAACGGATTACTCTCGAGCGGAATGACCTTGTCGTTAGTGGTGGTGATTCGGAGGACGAGAAAGGTCGAAGTCAGCGAGAGGAGGGAGGCCCCAAAAAATATCCATTTCCAGCTGTACTGATAGTGATCGAGAAAAAAGGCAAACACAAACGGGAGAACCGCTCCCCCGAGATATCCGAGCGATGAGCCAAAGGCAAACGTTTGCTTCTGCTCCGCCTCACCTAAATTATTTTTCATCAGCTCCAGCCAGGCTGGAACTGTTCCTACCGCCATCGCCATGTAAAGACCGTAGGCTGCCAAGATAAACCCAACACTTTCTACAAACGGGAACAGGAGAAAAAGGGCGATTCCGGCGAATCTTGCTACCAAAATCGTCTGCGTCAACCTGAGCCTTGTCATCAAATGGGTAAAATAAAAAGAGGCAATCGATGTCAGAGGTTTTAGCGACACTAAAACGGCAAGCTGGAACGGGGTGGCGTGCATGTCCTTGTACAATATGATGAGAAGCATATTGTAAATTGCCCAAAGCGGGGTATCTAAAGCTCGTATGGCCAAATAAGTAAAGCGCGTCCTTACAGCCAGCCTGCTTTGATTGCTATCCGATACGGAAAGATGGTGCGTCATCAACAAAACATGATAATTAAAAAACTTTCCACCCTTAAAGTGATCTTACTTTGCCGACTCAAGCAGCACGAGATGAAGTGGTAAAGGGCTTAAGGAAGAGTCTACCAGAAAAGGAAGCAAAAATTCCCGAAAAATCGACTCAAACTTTTTAGTACGACAGGCTCTCTATACCGAATCAACTTGAAGAATTGGAAATTTGGCCAGGAGGGCCTTAAGAATTTTTGTCCAGAGCGAGCGACCATTGCCGAGAGGCAAGGCGCGAGTGAGAACGAAAATTCTTAAGTAAACCCGACGAAGCCAAAGACCAATTCTTCAAGTTGTTTCGGTATAAAAAAATCCCCAGAAAACAAAGTTTACCGGGGATTTTCATTTAACAAATAAAGAAATCGCTATTTATTTTTCAATTCCTTAAAAAACTTATATCTTTCAATAAAGCTCTTCGTCACATCCGCAATGCTTTCCTGAAGTTGATCCTGGATCTTCTGTGTCGATGCGACTTGAATACTGTCTGAATTCCAGGTGATAGCCTGCATGAACACGCCTTCGCTCAGCTTAGCTCGGGTCAAGTGCACTTCTTCAAAAAGACGGCCATCTACAGAAAAAGCATATCCTTCCGGGATGTTGTAAATGATCACTAGAACTTGGAAGAAGGGCAGCGGGGGCTTGCCGCTTTCGCTTCTGCCGGCAGGATCGATACCCGCATCTTTAAATTGCTTTTCGATCTCGCTTTTCAGCTGGTCGACAGGTATGTCAATTTTAAGATCGTCGGGTTTACTGATTTCCAGCTCCACCAATATCGAGTTGGATAAATTAAGCATGTGGTCGGATCCAATCCACTTACCGTCCTTCTGTGCTGTAATTCCAGGGTAGGTGTAGTGATCCTCGGCAGCTTGTGCATGCAATGCAAATAGTGCCATCAATGTCGTTAGAAGAATTTTCTTCATGCTGTTCCTTTCCTATTGGTTTGATTGAGGGACTGACACACCTTGCGCAGCATCTTTAAACTTGAATGATTTTAAAAAGTGATCGAACTCTCCTAAATTCACCCTGTCTTCTTTCGAGACTCGCGACAGGATATAGATGCTTTTGTTGTGCACAAAAGCAACTCCGTGGATGACGATCCTGTCGGCGCTCTCTATTGTAAATTTCACAGCTTCGTCACCGTTGAAGGCCATTTGCTGGATATCCTTCAAGGTATTTGTCGGAGCGTTCGCCACCAGATCTTTTACCGTATCTTCCAAAATTGTAGGATCTTGCGAGGGGTTGTAATCAGGGGGGAACTGAATTTGCGTCACCATGAAGAGTGTTGCGTCAAGCGCTTCAGACACTTGCAGCTTGTATATTTTGAGCTGCTTACTCTTGGGATCTAAGGCGTTGTTCGAAGCGGCGCGCGGTGGTGTGGGAAAGCTGACTTCGTATTGATGGCTGGGATCTTCATGGACCTTCCATTGTGCAAGAGCCTCTTGTGCAGGGGGCTCTGCGCTCTGATATTTCCCCTGATTGGAGCCTCTAACAAAAAACAGTACAGCCAGACAAACTACAACGATAGCAAGCAGAGGAACAGTCTTATTCATAGCACAGCCTTGTTGGTTATATACCTAATCTTCCTGTTGTATACAAAATAGGGGTATATCCCGAAAGAAAAAAAACCAAGACGCTCCATGCTGAAGAAGCTTTAAAATAGGGCTTATCAGAACCCCGCATTCCTCCATATTCTTACTTTTTCTCTTTAAGATTGCGCCTGAACGCGCTATATTCCGTGGCGTCTCCGGCCTTTACCCAAACTCACATCGACTGCCAAAAATAGTGATTTCAGTTTGCGGACGATTTCATGCCGGGACACGCCATCAAGACACTCACATCCTCTAACCGTAACGAAGGCTTTTGCTATGACACGAAGTCTCATGAAACAGTTGCTTCTCTTCGCCATCTCTTTGGGTTTAAGCGCTTGCGGCAATAAAGAGAGGGCCGATACAGCATTAAATTCCACAAGCTTAGTCATCGCAGCTGAAGACGACCCACACTGTTTCGACCCGCGGCTGATGCGAGACACCTGTTCGATCAATATCGCCCACATGCTGTATGAAGGTTTGTTCTTTCTCGACAACGAGGATACCCCCAGACCAGCTCTGGCAGAAAGGGTGGCAGTCGACCCATCGATGACCACCTATACATTCACGCTAAGAAACGCAAAGTGGTCCAATGGCGATCCGATTGAGGCAAAAGACTTTGAGCTATCGATCAAATCTATTATGGATCCAAGCCATCTGTCCCCTCATGCCAATCAACTCTACATGATCAAAGGGGCTAAAGAGGCCAAGGAAGGAAAAATCCCAGTCGATAAAGTGGCAATCAAGGCGATTGATCAGAAGACGCTGCGGATTGAACTTGAGGAGCCGACACCTTATTTTTTAACACTCGCCGCCACCCACTTCCTCTACCCTGTTCACGAATCGACCCTTAACGGCAGCGCCAACCCGCAAAAACCTGTTGTTTCAGGGCCGTTTGAAGTTGTCTCTTTTGCACCTCAGAACGAATTGATTCTGAAGAAAAATCCTCATTTCTGGGATGCGGCACAAGTGAAGCTGACCCACATTAAAGTTTTGCCTTTAAACGACCAGACAGCGCTTCAACTTTTCAAGCAGGGAGAGATCGATTGGGTCGGTTCCCCCATTGGAAGACTGCCTCCTGATGCCGTGCCCCGCCTCAAAGAGGAGGGCAAGCTCAAAGTGAAAGAAGCTCTCGGCACTTTCTGGATCAGAGTCAACACTTTAGATGCAACGCTCCGATCGAAACAACTGCGTCAGACTCTTTTAAACCATATAGACCGCGATAAAATTGTAGAACATATCACTCAAGGGGGGCAAGAACCAGCCCTGGCGGTCGTTCCGCCTGCGCTTTGGGGGAAAATGGACGACGAATCTGCTGAAAGGAGAACGGCACCGCTGAGCTCTTTGAAGTCAGAAGAGAGCCTACCCACACTAAGCCTGATCTATATCCACAACGAACGCAATCATAAAATTGCCCAGTTCTTACAGCAGGAGTGGAAACAAAAGCTCGGTATTGCCCTCCGTTTGGAAGCGCAAGAATCGAAGTCTTACTACGAAAGAGTGGGGACGGGTAACTTCCAACTCAGCATCGGCTCTTGGTTTGCCGACATCCCCGATCCGGTGAATTTCCTCGATATCTTCAAATTCAAGCACTTAAAAACCAACGGCACCGGTTGGGAAGATGCGAGATATATCGCCCTTCTGGACAAAGCAGCCAAGGAAGGAGATCCAGGCAGACGACTTGCTCTTCTCAGGCAAAGCGAAGCGTTGCTGCTCGAGGAAGCTCCTGTGATTCCTCTCTATTTTGCTGCATGGAATTGGGTTGGTAATCCAAAGCTGCAGAACGTACACCTCTCCCCTATCGGATTTTTTGATCTGCGTCACGCCTATAAAAAGGAAAGATAGCGTGATTTTGTTGAAGGCGCTTGTCGGACGAGCTGGCTTTTATTTAATCACCCTTCTTTTTTTGCTGACCGCAACTTTCAGTTTAATGAAAGCCATACCGGGTGATCCTTTCAGCGACGAAAAGGGAATGCCAAAGGAGGTTTATGAAGCCTCCGTCAAACGCTATGGACTTGATAAGCCCTACCTGACCCAGCTTGGCTACTACCTCGGCTCAGTCCTAACCTTTGACTTTGGCCTGTCCATCATGACACCGGAGAGGTCTGTCAACGCCATTATCAAAGACAGCTTTCCGGTCTCCTTAACCCTTGGCCTCTCTGCCCTATTCCTCGCCATAGGAGGAGGGCTCCTTTTTGGAGGCATCTCAGCGGCGGTAGAAAACAGAGCTCTTGACTCCATAACCATCACGGCCACCACCTTGCTTGTCGCTATACCCAATTTCTGTGTCGCCATCCTACTGCAGTATACGCTCAGCGTAAAGCTTGGCGTGCTACCACTGGCGCGCTGGGGAACTTTATCGCACGCCGTCCTTCCAACATTGGCTCTCTCGCTCTTCCCCATGGCGTACTTGACACGTCTGATCCGCGCCAATATTTCCGAGGTGCGCTCACTTGCCTTTGTCAAGACGGCTTATGCCAAGGGACTAAGCCCTTTCCATGTCGCTTCCCGCCACATCATACCCAATGCCCTACTGCCTGCGGTCGGGTATCTGGGACAACTCGCAGCGAACATCATCGTCGGCAGCTTTGTCATAGAGAAAATTTTTTCCATTCCGGGAATCGGTGGAGCCTTGGTCAAAAGCGTGCTAGGCAGGGACTACCCGGCCATCATGGGTTTGACAGCTTTCTTTGCCTACATTCTTTTTGCCTCAGTCTTTGCAAGCGACCTCCTTGCCTACCTGCTGGATCCAAGAATCCGCCGCCGGGAGGTCTCTTAGCCATGCGCGTCTATCAGAAGGCTGGCCTATTCCTTTTACTTTGTCTCATCGCTGTGTCTCTCGCAGGCCCTTTTTTCTCAGGACACCCCTATGATGCGATCGACCTTGAAATGAAGAACCAGCCTCCCGGAGCGGTATTTGTTTTCGGCAGCGATGATCTGGGGCGGGATGTGTTCACAAGAACATGCATCGGCCTTCGCATTTCGCTCCTGATCGGTGCCGCTGCCGCCATCATCGATCTTTTCATCGGAGTGACCATAGGCGCTTTCGCTGCTCTGTCCGGTAAAAGAACGGAAGCTCTTCTGATGCGCATCGCCGATGCGATTTATGCCATGCCCTACGTCTTGATCGTGCTCTTTTTTTTGCTGGTACTAGGTCCCGGAATTCTTTCGATGATGATCTCGCTTGCCAGCATCGGATGGATCACCTTAGCCAGGATTTCACTCAACCAGTTCAAAGTGGTCAGCGAAAACGACTACGTCAGATACGCCAAAGCTCAGGGAGCAAGCAAAAGCTGGATTTTAAGGAAGCACCTGCTTCCAAACTCGGCTAAGACTATTGCCGCTGCCATGACGATGACCGTGCCGACGGCCATTTTCACCGAGTCTTTCCTTAGCTTCTTGGGCTTGGGAGTTCAGGCGCCCATGGCCAGCCTCGGCACTATGATCAGCGAAAGCGTTTCAGCCATCGAATACTATCCCTGGCGGATCATCCCGCCCTTAGTCGCTGTCGCTTTATTAATCTTGAGCTTCAACCTGCTTGCGGAAATGAAAATGGAGGCATCATCGCATGAGTCCCAATCTGCTTGATGTAAGAGGCTTTACCTTGAGGAAACGAAACGGCGAGCCGCTCCTTAGCAATATTCATTTTTCGGTCGGGGCAGGAGAAATTGTGGGAATTGTGGGCCCTTCCGGATCAGGAAAAAGCACCCTTGCCAAATCCCTTCTTGCGCTACATGAAAAAGAATCCCTGCCCACCCATGAAGGGGAAGCTCTCTTTAAAGGAGAGGATCTTCTCAAGGTTTCTCCCAAGGCAATGCGAAGGATCCGCGGAAGAGAGATCGCCATCGTTTTTCAAGAAGCCCAGTCCGCCTTAAACCCACTCATGAACATCGGAAATCAAATCAAAGAAGCGCTTAGACAAACAGGGATAAAAAGCCGGAGCGAGCTTACAGAGTGCGCCCTTGACCTTCTTAAAACTGTGGGTCTCTCGCAAGACGAGCTCCAAGCCTATCCGCATGAGCTAAGCGGCGGGATGCGCCAAAGAGCGCTAATAGCCATTGCCCTAGCTCAGAAACCCGACCTACTCATGCTCGATGAACCCACAACGGCGCTCGATGCCACCCATAAAGCCCGGATATTGGATCTGCTTGCTGGGCTTAATCAAGCGCGGGGAATCGCCATCTTACTGATCTCGCACAATCTGGCGGAGGTAGCCGCCCTAGCACACCGGGTGATCGTGATGGATCAAGGGTGTATTGTCGAGCAAGGAACCTGGGAAACAATTTACGAATCTCCCCAGTCAAAAGCAGCTCAGGAACTTACCCTATACTTTGCGTGAACATATGCTCTCAATTATCAATCTCAATGTTGCTTATACAAAAGAAAAAATGGCTCTGTCAGAAGTCAGCTTCGATATCGGCGAAGGCGAAATCGTTGCCTTGATAGGCGAGAGCGGAAGCGGTAAATCCACCATTGCGAAAGCTATTGTAGGCATTCAACCCAGTCCGAAAGGCACCATCTGCTATCGGGGGGAATGCGTCGAGTCGATGTCCCGTCTGAAAAAAAAGCAAATGCAGAAAGAGATTCAGATCATATTTCAAGACCCCTACAGCGCACTCAATCCCAAAATGACCGTTTCCGAAGCGATCATGGAGCCTCTTATCATCCATCAAATGACTGATCAGCAGCATCCCGATTTCATCGCTAACCTTCTTCAAAAAGTCCTGTTGCCTAAAGAGTTTGGTTCTCGGCTAACCTCCAGCCTGAGCGGAGGGGAAAGGCAGCGAGTCGCAATAGCTAGAGCCCTGAGCGTTCGTCCCAAACTCATCATCATGGACGAATCCTTAGCTTCTCTCGATATCAAAACACAGCATGAAATCGCTCTATTAGTTCAAAACCTCAGCCGGGAAGAACTGCTCTCCATTCTGTTTATCTCGCACGATCTGAACATCGTACAAAAGATCGCTGGGCGGATGGGAGTTTTGCTGAAAGGAAAGATGGTCGAATGGGGCCCCTCCCCACTCCTCTTCAGCCATCCGAAGCATCCCTATACCAGGTTGCTTTTTGCGTCGAATCCGAGCTTTTTAAAAAAAAGAGGCGCTGTGGAGGGACTTCCACCTTTGGAGAGACGGTGCTCTCCGCCGGCCAAAGAGGGGCGTTGCCCCTTTTTAAACAGTTGCGCCTCGTCTATTTCTCTCTGCACCCTGCAAGAGCCGGATCTTCGCGAGGTGGAGCCCGCACATTACGTGCGGTGCTTTCTTTAACGAATATCCTTGCGACTACCGCTCAAGCTAGCGTACAGGAAACGCGGTGATGACGTTGTTGTTCTTGTCGGTGACAACGCGCAGCGCATAGGCCTTCTGCCCTTTCGTATCGGTTCCAATCGGCTTGTTAAATCTGTACTGATGGGTCTTGCGCCCCTGCCCGTGACTTGAGGGCCTGACAGACCCCTGTTTAATCGTCTTGGTGGCAATCGAATCCAGTTTTTTCATCGTCATCGACTTGTTGAAATGGGAAGTATTAGGCCCGCTGCTCGCCTTAAACCAGTGGCGCTGCTTGATGTGCGCTTGGCTGTGCTGCGAGATTTTCGCCTCAAGACTCTGTTGCGCAACAAAAGCACCGGCACAAGCGATAAAAAAGACAACCCATCGACCAAACATAATTTCTCCTTTACAAAATTGAATTTAGTTATTAATATCAACAAGATTTTAGTTAAATTAAATTAACAACTAATTAAGTAATTAAAAATATTGGGTAAACAACATGAATATTACACAATTCACAAAATCAAACACTGATTGCTTTCTGTTTCTCATGGGCAATATGCCGCTTAGCACTGCTTACAAAATGAGCTGCACCTGCAAAGCTTACCACCAAATGTTTACCGAGGTATTTAAGGAAAACAGAGAGGAGTGCTGCCTTCTGCTCGAATCGGGAAAGAATTACACAGCAATCGTCGAGCCTTGCATCCTTGAGCTTAAGACTGCGCTGATCGGGAACTTGTTGCTCAATAAGGAAGCTTTTGAGAATTACGTGGGAGTGCTCAGCAGAACCATTGCGGAGAACTTCTCTGAGCCGGCCTTAACGACCGACCCGGGCTCGGAAATTTTTGCCGAGTGCAACCTTCTCATCAATGATATGCCGCTCTTTCAGCTTTTGTGCCGGCACGGCTTCTTTACACACCTCGCACAAGCATTTTTGGAAAAGCATAAGGCCCATAAGAACAACCACCTCTTTTTTCTCTTCTGCAAGGACATGGTCAATAAGTTCGGTGCACAGCATCCTGAAGAATTAGAAATTATTTTCGAGATGCTTTTGGAGGGATGGAAATCAGCATTTTATGACCAATTTATGCAAGAGTGCAAAAAGTCGCCTGAATTCACAAAAGCGGTGATTACCGATCTGCAAACGTTCGATCCTGCCTATCTCTTAGACCAAGAGGATGTCAAGGGGCTAGTGGTGATTGATAACGCGCTAAACTTGCACTTCAAAGGACGAACAAAATTGTCTGAACGTCTAAAAGACGATATCCCCGTTCTCTTTAACGACCTGGTAAACGATCTGACAGCTTTACAGCTGTAAGTGACGGCACTTATACCGAAAGTGTCTCAAAATTTAGCTTTCTCAAAGTCAAATTTTGAGGCACTTTCGGTAAAGAGACCCTTTAGATATAAATTCTTTCCTAAAACAACCAATTAAGATATAGTTGAAGTTATTTAATACACTTCAACTAAATTTTAGGTTTCTTTGTCTGTTAATTACATAAATTCAGCTCCCTTCGACGTCATCAATACGATACTCCATCAAACTGATCTGAAAGCATTGCTCAATTTTGGTGCCACGTGCGCGGAATTTCACGGGTTAGTCTCGAGTGTATTCCACCACAATAGAGACGACTGCAAGACCCTGTTCTCCCGCAGCACCCAATATAGTAAAACAGCGGGAATATCCCTCGCCACTCTCAAAACCGAGTTCGCCGCCGATCTGCTTTTTCATCGAGATTGTTTTGCAAAATTTGCGGCAGCTGTCAGCAAAAAAGTTGCCTGTAGGACAATCGAACTGTTGGAGAGCGGGGGCGACGAGATCAGTGAGATCACTAAAATCATTCAAGACGATGAGTTTTTCAAGCTCTTGGAAGAGCACGGCTTCAGCGCCCACTATGCTGATGAGCTCCTCCGATGCCACCAGGAATCAGGTGACGACACTCTCTATTTTAATGCCATTCTCTTCGCAATTGAGTCGTTCCAGGAAAAGCACCATCTCCAATCGCTGAAAATCCTTTTCGACCGGCTCTATACAAGCTATCAGGAAAAGCTATTAAGCTCGGTGCAAGAGCGTTGTCTTAGCGACCCTGTTCTTGCCGCTCAAGTGAAATCGGGAACTTATCGCTTTACTGTAGACGAAATTCTCTATGAAGAAGATTTTATGGCCCTGGTCAATCTATACGCCAGATGGGCTAAAGCGACCAGCAGCCGCCTTACGATACGGATAAAACTGGCTAAAGAAATACCTGCGCTGATTAAAACGCTTGCGGAAGTCGAAAGCTTCTAAAATCAATCGCATGATTTGAGTTTGGTGCCCCTCCTCCGATAGGATCACATCACATAGCGAGGCTCTTTGGCAAGCTCGAGCTTTAGCGTCAGCGTTGTCTCGTTCACAATCTCTTCCGGTCCATAAAACTGAATGGGCCCTGGGTAGTGGTAGTCGTCCTCTGTGGCCCAATGGCTTCTCCGCTCTTTAAAGAAGAGAAAGGGCTGGCCGCTCAAATCCACTAGTGCCTTTTTAATCACAGGCTTTCTCTTCCCCTTCCTCATCTCAAGGGTGATCAACGAAGGCAGCGGGACTCCAAAAGCTTGCCACTCCGAAGGGGGGGAGGCAAGATTACGTATGCACGCGATATACCCCGTCCTCTTCTCCCGCAGAAGGGAAGCTGCCGTCATTCCCAAGGCGTAGCAGTAGTTGGCATCGAAACAAGAAGGGAGGCAAGAGCGGCCTTCGTACCCAAAAAACAGAGGCACCGGTGCAAATTTTCCCTTAAAGTCGCCCCTCGCTTTTTTCTCTTCAAGCTTCCTGCCGACCAGTTCAATCAAAAGACGCTCCGTTTCGATTTTCGAGACTTGGACATTGCCGTGAGGGTCTCTTTCCTCCAGTAGCTGCTGCTGCATTGGTGAGGGTAGCGCCAGGAAAAGGCTCTTCGCCCGGTGAGAAAGCCTTTCAAGGATTTGTTCATGGGAGGCCTCGTCTGCCATCTGAAGATTAAGTTCGTCAATCAACTCCCGAAACTCAGGGATGAATTCGATCAGCCCCTCGGGAATCAAGATCGCCCCATAGTCTTTTCCAAGCTGTGAGCGCTTAGCTACAAGCTGAACAATCTCATCGACAATCTCCCCGAGAGTCTTCCCCGAAGCTGCCGCCTCTTCGCCGATGATCGCCATATTCGGATGCGTTTCAAGAGCACACTCAAGCGTTAGATGGGAGGCTGTCCGGCCCATCAGTTTGATGAAAAAGGTGTATTTCTTCGCAGAAAGTGCATCGCGTAAAAGAGCCCCAATCGATGTTGCAAATGTTTTAGCGGCCGTATCGAATCCAAACGAGGCTTCAATCATTTCCGATTTGAGATCTCCGTCAATTGTCTTGGGCACCCCCACCACTGAAGTAGAACACCCGTTAGCAAGAAAATACTCTGCAAGTAAAGCGGCGTTCGTGTTGGAGTCGTCTCCGCCCACGATAACCAGGCCATCGAGGTGGAGCTCAAGGCAGCTTTTTTTGGCTTTTTCAAAATCCTCGGGCTTCTCGATTTTTGTCCTCCCCGAGCCGATGAGATCAAACCCTCCCTGGTTTCTCACTCTGTCCACATCCTGGTGGTTAAGCTCTCGGTGGATGTTATTGATGATTCCGGCAGGCCCTCCTAAAAATCCGATCAGGCGAGAATCTTTGTGCAACCGCTTCAAAGCATCAAACAGGCCGGCGATGACATTGTGTCCGCCCGGGGCTTGCCCGCCGGAAAAGACAACGCCCACATTAAGCGGACCGCCAGCGCTCTTACCCCCTTGTGCGAGCTCCACAACTTCCGCATGACTTAGATGCGGGAAGTAGGACTTCACATCGTCTGATAATCTTTGGGAGCGGGGTATGGGCTTTGTCACAAGACTCTCGGCTTGCAGCACTGAGGGAACAATTATTTTAGCTTTTGAACGCTCTTGATTTAAGAAATACATGTATAGAACCGTCTATTTAAGGGTTTCTTTAAACCACTGAATCGTCTCGTCGATAGAACGCTGCTTTTCGTCGAAATGCGAAAAATCGTGATCGGTCTTGGGCAGGCGAATGAACCGCGACGGGGCGCTGGCGCCCTTTCTGATACGCTCATAATCGTGAGCATGCTGCATTGTCACTTTGGTGTCTTCCTCGCCATGAATATGCAAGAGGGGGATGGAGCTTAACTCTTTTAGCGGGTTCTCGACACTAATGCGCATAAACCGCTCAAAAAACTCTGTGCTGCCCTGTTGTCCGTTGATCCGCATCATCTCACCCGCTTTTTTAGCGTCGACCGAATGGCTCAAAAGAAGCTGCCAATGATCCCGCCATTGCTCGCCGGAAAACATAGGGCACCAAAGAGTTAAACTTTTGATTCGTTTGTGCTGAGCGGCCGCTTCGACTGCCACGGGCCCGCCAAAAGAACGCGCCATGATGCCAAGTCTATCCGGATCAATCCCCTTTCTTGTCGTCAGGAAGTTGAGGGCGGCAAGTGCGTCTTCGACATAATATTCCGGCAACATCTCAGAGAACGCTCCGTCGCTGTCGCCCGACCCCCTGAAATCCATCCGGAAAGACGCGATCCCCTCTCTACACAGTTTAGAGGCGATCTCAACGTAGACGCGGTCTTTACCAATCTTGTTGCCTGCCAGGCCGTGGCAGAAAAAGACACAGGGCGCATTTGATAGATTAACGGGGGTGTGAAGCAGCCCAAAAAGCTTCATCCCTTTGATTTCCAGTGTAATGCTTTCGCGCTGTTCCTGATGCATGTGTCCCGACACTAAAGTTCACTTAAAGTTTATACCGAAACAACCTGAAGAATTGGAAATTTGGCTAGGAGGGGCTTAAGAATTTTTGTCCGGAGCGAGCGACCATTGCCGAGAGGCAAGGCGCGAGTGAGAACGAAAATTCTTAAGTAAACCCGACGGAGCCAAAGACCAATTCTTCAAGTTGTTTCGGTATAATATCAGTTCTAACATTCCGGAACGTTCGCTGCAAGCCCGCCAAGAGAAGTTTCTTTATAGATGTGCTTCATATTGTGACCGGTCTCCCGCATCGTCGCGATGACATGGTCGAGCGAGACTCGGTGGATGCCATCGCCATTTAATGCCAACACCGAAGCGTTTATCGCTTTGATAGCACCCATGGTGTTGCGTTCAATGCAAGGAATCTGCACAAGCCCCATGACCGGGTCGCAGGTCAATCCCAAGTTATGCTCCATTCCAATTTCTGCTGCATTCTCGACTTGCATGTCGCTCCCCCCCAGCGCAGCCGCAAGCCCGGCAGCTGCCATTGAACAGGCGACCCCCACTTCACCCATACACCCCATTTCAGCCGCAGAAATGGACGCTCCCTCCTTATATAGGATGCCAATCGCGCCGGCGACTAAGAAGAAAGTTACGATCCCATCTTCAGTCGGGTGATCGGTGAGGCGGGTGTAGTAGTGTAAGACAGCCGGAATGACCCCTGCCGCTCCGTTCGTTGGCGCAGTCACCACTCTGCCGCCATTGGCATTCTCTTCGTTGACCGCAAGAGCCCACAGGCTGACCCACTCCAAAAACGAGACCGGATCCCTGGAGGCTTCCGGTGACTTGGATGCCAGCTTAAGATAGATATCCCGTGCGCGACGCCGCACTTTAAGCCCTCCGGGTAAGACTCCCTCTTTTTCAATCCCCCGCTCCACACACTCTTTCATGACATCCCAGATTTTGAGGACACCCTGCGTAATTTCCTCATTTGATCGCCATGTCATTTCATTGGCTAACACAATGTCGCGAATGGATTTGTTTTCTCGGCTGCAGTGCTCCAGCAGCTCGCCGGCCGTCTTAAAGGGGTAAGGAAGGGGGTGATTTTTCTCTTCCAGCACAGAACTCTTCGAGGCAGCCTCTTCATGTTTAACGATAAAGCCCCCACCAACCGAGTAATAGACGTGCTGGTTGATTTCGTTGCCCGCGGCATCATACGCGGTGAAGCGCATTCCGTTGGGATGCGTAGGAAGCTGCTTGTCCATGTGGAATTTTAAATTACGCTCTTCGGCAAAGGGGATCCACTTGTGCTTTAGCAAATGAATCCGCTGTTCGCGCCTGATCGCCTCCAGCCGGACATCGATTGACCCGGGATCTACCCCTTCAGGCGTTTCCCCTTCAAGCCCCATCAGTACGGCAATATCCGTACAGTGCCCCTTACCGGTCAAAGCCAAAGACCCATAGAGCTCGACGACAATTTGTTCCGTCAGCGAAAGCTGCTGATTTTCCTTGAGCTCTTTGACAAACATCAAAGCCGCCCTCATCGGCCCAACGGTGTGAGAACTCGAAGGCCCAATCCCAATAGAAAAGAGATTAAAGATGCTGATGGCCATAATCAACTCCCAAGTACGACTATCGACGGGAAAGGCGTTTACCTATCCCTGACTACATCGTAGCACACTGGAATATATCGGTAGATGAAAAGAATTGTTCAAAAGATGAAGTTAGTGAAGTGCGACTAGAAATAACACGAAGTGTTATCTACTTTGATCTAATTAGAATTTTGTCATGATTGTTATAAAGGAAGGAATAAAAGGCTGTAGCGGTAGCCGGGCTCGAACCAGCGACACGCGGATTATGATTCCGCTGCTCTACCAACTGAGCTATACCGCCACAAAAACAAAATAGCGGGGGAAGGATTCGAACCTCCGACCTTTGGGTTATGAGCCCAACGAGCTAACCCCTGCTCCACCCCGCGATATCGTTTTGTTTATGCCAAGATATTACCAAACCGGTTTATTTCGAACAAGGTCTTTGTAAAGAAAGTACAAAAAACAGTGAAATCACTTCCCTCTTAATCCCTAAAGCGTTGATTTTGTAGGTCTAACGAAATCCCTCACTTCCCCGCCCAGATGCAAGAGAGGAAGCAGTTGTTGCCAAGTTTTCGCTGAAGCACCCTGATTATCAAGGACAAGGCGCACACCAGCCCGCCCCAACTCTTCCCGCTTTTGATCGTTTGCAAGAAGCTCTCGCACACTTTTGGATAACTCTTCTATCTTGATCATCAGCCCGGCACGGTATTTTTGCGCCAGCAGCGTAAATTCCGGCTGCTTGAACATGTGAGGTCCAAATAGCACCGGAACATTGAATGGCATCGGTTCAATAATGTTGTGCCCGCCAATGGGTGTGAAGCTGCCGCAAACGACCGCGATATCTGTGATTTGGTAGATAGAACCCAAAAGCCCCATCTGATCCACCAAGACCACGGCCGTGCTCGGACCCGCGGATTCTTTGGAAATTTGGGTGAAGGAAAGGCCGGCCAAACGCAGGGCGCCCGCCACCTGGACGAATCGCTCCGGATGCCTCGGAACAATCACAATCTTAGCTTGCTCCTTCTCATCCAGCTCCTTAGCCAAGTTGATGGCGAGCTCCTCCTCTCCAGGGTGCGTCGAGGCGAACACCACCGTCTTCACACTTTGAGTCACGCCAAGCCGGCTTCTTAACATCTCTTTTTCGCTTTCGCTTAAAGGCTTAATTTTTGTGTCGAGCTTGAGGTTGCCTGTAATCGATATTTTTTCCTTTGGGACTCCGAGAGCTAAAAAGCGCTCCTCATAGTCTTCGCTTTGTAAAAGAAACTGATCAATAGTGGAAAATAGCCGGTGGCTAATGAAGGGAAACCTCTTAAACCTTCGAGCGGATCTCTCAGAAATCTTTCCGTTAACCAAAGCAACCTGCGCCCCCCCCTTTTTGGCTTCATTCACGAGATGGAACCAGAAATCGGTTTCGGTAATCACCAGGAGAGACGGACGGATCTTCTTAAGAACCCTTTTCATGATGAAGGAGATGTCAAAGGGCAAGAAAAGGATATGGTCGGCCTGGGGAATGCTTTTTTTTGCCTCGTCGTTTCCGGTGAGCGTGATGGTGGTGACAAGGAGCGTACAGCCGGGAACCTCTTCCTTGAGCCGACTGGCCAGCGCAGAAACCGCTTTGACCTCTCCCACAGACACGGCATGGACCCAGACTACCGGCCCCTCGGCTGAAAGAGAGGGAAATCCAAAGCCCAATTTTTGCTTAAGAGCCCGCGGCAGAGCGGGGTTTTTGCGAAACCGGTAGAAAAAACGCGGGAGCGCAAGGATAGCTCCCACCGATACAAAGAAGTCCCAAAGAAAAGAAAACACTGTTTAGCCTCGCGCTTAATTTGAGTGCTTAAAACGCACCCATTGCAGGCATTTTAACAAAAGAGGACCTTTAACTGAAGGTTTACAGCTTAAGAGGAGAGGTGGAACTGTTCGGTAGCACAAAGCGTAAAGCTTTGGGGTTGGAGCATTTAGAAACCCTCCCCCCTTCAAATTTCAGATAGTCGTTCCCATATTCCCAGTAAGAACCAGAGCATGAGACGCAGCTCGGTTTGCCCAAGGTTTGCAGTACCTCTTCCTGTGTACTGCCCAAGGTGATGTATTTTTTTCCTTCCGGACTGATGATGAGATTGCCGGCAAGAGGAGATCCCCAGACAAGAAAGAGAAGGCTTATACTGGCAATTTTAAACATTAAAACCCCTTAGAGGCAACATTTTAAACGTGAACAACTATACTTGCAGGTTAGTTTTACAGCCATGAAAAGTTAAGGGGGTGCCTGCAAAAACGGTCTCTTGATTCTAAAGGCCATAAACTAGCCCATGTTGCTGCGGCAACAAGTGGATTATGGGATTCAATTCACTGGAGTTTTTTTCATCCTCAGCTGATGAGATACGCACCCATTGCCTTGCCCGATATGCATCCCTTCTGTATAATCACCCCGAACAAAGGATTGGTTAATGTCTGCATCACAAGAGACAAAAAAGGTCATTGGCGTTATCCCCGCGCGATTCGGAAGCCAGCGGCTCCCCGGAAAACCTCTCCTTCCCATTAAGGGAAAGCCTCTGATTCAACACACATGGGAAAACGCCCGAAAAGCCAAAAATCTAAGCGCCCTCATCATTGCGACAGACGACGAGCGGATTAAGAAAGCCGCAGAAGAGTTTGGCGCTTTAGTGGTGATGACTCCAGAGGAGTGTCCCACAGGCAGCGACCGCATTGCGTGGGTCTCCAAACACACCCCCCTCTTCCATGATGCGGAAATCATCGTCAATATCCAGGGTGATGAACCTGATATTAACCCTGCCGTGATCGAAGATTGCGTCGATGCACTGATTGAACATCCCGATGCCTCTTTGGCCACCGCCGTTGTCAAGATTCACTCCAGGGAAGAGGCCGAGTCTCTATCTGTTGTCAAATGTGTGCGCGATGCGCACGGCTACGCACTCTATTTTTCGAGAGCGCTCATACCGCACAGCAAAAATGGATGCTACTGCCCTGACACCGATTACTTCAAACATATAGGCATCTATGCCTACAAAAAGCCTTTCCTTGACCTTTATCCCTACCTTCCTAAAACGCCTCTGCAGCTTTCAGAGGATCTGGAGCAGCTACGCGTTTTGGAAACAGGACACAAAATCATAACGATCCTGACGGAGCACGATTCCTTAGGGATCGACACAGAACAGGACTTAAGAAGAAAAGTAGAGCGGACCACATGACAGTGAATTATATTTTCGTGACGGGAGGAGTATGCTCCTCCCTAGGCAAAGGGTTAACAGCAGCATCAATCGGTATGTTGCTTGAAAAGCATGGCATCAAAGTGGCGATGCTGAAGCTGGATCCATACCTTAACGTCGATCCAGGCACCATGAGCCCCTACCAGCATGGCGAAGTCTACGTGACAGACGACGGCGCCGAGACAGACCTGGACCTCGGCCACTACTTCCGCTACACAGACTCCCCCCTGTCAAGAGCCTCCAACGCCACCTCCGGACAGATCTATAATACAGTCATCCGTCGGGAGCGCCGCGGCGACTACCTTGGAAAAACAGTACAGGTGATCCCGCACATCACGGACGAGATCAAAAAGCGCATCCATGAATGCGGCACCCAAGAACCCGGCATCCAGCTTGTGATCGTAGAGATCGGCGGTACCGTCGGCGACATCGAATCGCTACCGTTCATGGAAGCAATCCGCCAATTCCGCCATGAGAACAAGAGCAGGTGCTTAAACATCCACCTCACCTATGTGCCCTTCTTAAAGGCTGCCCAAGAGTTTAAAACAAAGCCTTCGCAGCACTCCGTGCAAATCCTGCGCGAGATCGGCATATTCCCTGATATTATGCTCTGCAGATCAGAAATGACCCTCCCGGAAGATGTAAAAGCTAAGATCTCGCTTTTCTGCAACGTCTCGGAAGAAGCGGTCATCGAAGAAGTCGATGTCGAGCACAGCATTTATGAGGTGCCTATTAAGCTGCACGAGCAGGGCCTGGACACCATGATCGCCAAATTCTTCGACTTTAAAACGAAACAGATCCATCTCGGTGAGTGGGAGCGCTTGATCGACGTGATCAGGAACCCCAAAGGCAAAGTCACCATCGGCGTCGTCGGCAAATATGTACAGCATCAAGATGCCTACAAGTCAATTTATGAAGCACTGAGCCACGCTGCGCTAGATCAGGGCTACCGCCTGGAAATTAAGCGTTTTGAGGCCGACAAGCTCCCGCAGGATTCCGACAAATTCAAGCAAGAGATCGCAGGCTGCGATGGCTACTTGGTGCCGGGCGGTTTCGGAGAGCGCGGTTTTGAAGGTAAAGTGAAAGCGGCGCAATTTTGCCGGGAAAATAAAATCCCCTACTTTGGCATTTGCCTCGGCATGCAGGTTCTCGCCGTGGAATTTGCCCGTCATGCCGCCAACCTTGAGGAGGCAAATTCCACCGAAATCGATCCCAACACCAAAAATCCGGTCATTTCGCTTCTCTCGGAGCAACACATCGTCCAGGATTTTGGCGGAACGATGCGCCTCGGAGCTTATCATTGTGACCTCAAGGAGGGTTCGCTTGCCCATAAAGCCTATCAAAGCAAGCACATCTCCGAAAGACACCGCCACCGTTTCGAGTACAATAACAAATACCTGCCTGAGATGGAAAAAGCCGGCTTTGTCGTATCGGGCAGGCTGAAAGAGGGACACCTCTGCGAGATCGCCGAAGTTAAAGGACACCCTTGGATGCTCGGCGTGCAGTTCCACCCTGAATTCAAGTCCAAGCCAACAAAACCGCATCCCCTTTTCAATGATTTTATCAAGGCAGCGATCGCCAACCACCGGAGCCATTAATCTTTCATGAAAGGGATAAAAACACGCATCATAGCGATCGACTACGGGCAGAAAAGGATAGGAATTGCCTATTCCGATGAGACGAAATTGATCGCTATGCCCAAAGAGATGATCCTTACCGAAAGAAAACTGGAGAGGACTGCTTTAAAGTTTGCAGAACTCATACGCGCTCACGAAAAGGAGCTTGGCTACCAGGTAGAAGAGATCGTTATCGGCAAGCCTCTCTTGATGAGCGGCAAGAGCGGGCTTATGGCCGATGAGGTCAAAGCCTTCGTCGAGCTGCTCTCCAAAGAGTTTACGTGCCCCATCATTGCGTGGGATGAGAGACTCTCCTCTGTCCAGGCGGAAAGAGCGCTGATCGAAGCAAACCTGTCAAGAAAACAGCGCACCAAGCACGTCGATCAAGTCGCCGCTGTCATTATCTTGCAAAGTTATCTCGATCACAAACACATAGCAAAAGAAAGACAGACCTAACCGCTTCGCAGGGAGGCCTTCATGGCTCAGCGCTATATCCGTCCATTTTTCCGCTCCACCTGCATCGCGATCTTTTTTTTAGGGAGCACTGTCGAAGCCGGATTGTATGAAGGGGCCTGCTTTGCCAAAGAAGCGAGCACCTCTCACCTCTTGATAAGAACCGAAGAAGGCATCCTTATACGTCCGGAAGAAAAAAGGAGATGCTACGCCATCACACGATCGGAAAGCGGCGAGGACTGCCAGGAAGTCATACCCTGCCAGTGGAACTTAGTTGACGAGGGAATAGGAACGATTGAACTGGCAGCTGAAGAAGAGGGCACCCTCATCCCCCTCATGGAGCCCATTCATTTAGACGACATCCCTTATGCCACTCAAGCACTCGCGACGAAAGGATACACACTAAACCCTCATGTCGATAAGGCTATCTGGAACAGCCTGCTTCCCTACTTCCTCCCGGAGTCCCATCCGGCAAAGGAAGCGCTCGATAAGATATTCACCGTCAAGGAACGGGTCACCCTGAATGAGAAGTCTTTGAAAAAAGCGGGATTCAAAATCGTCCAAAAAGGCCAGTGGAGCAAAATGATTGTAGCCGGCCACCGCTACCTCGATGGGTATTTAGTGAAACTCTATACTGACGATGAACCGGACACAATTGATTGGGCTAAGTGCAAAGACAGGGTCAAAGGCGCCAAATCAGCCTCTGTCTGCATATCCAAAAACAATTGGAACCACCTCTTTAAGGTCCCCCAAAAATGGATCTACCCGCTACCTGCCGAACCTTCCCCGCCCCATGACATGAAGCGAAAAAATTTCATCTTAGTCGTCGAGGATATGCGTCTCATACCCGAAGAGGCCAATAAGACGCGCTGGGCATCTAAAGAGATCAGCAAAGAGCAGCTAAAGGCGCTTTACTGGCTTCTTAAGCTCGAAGGACTTCGCGACTGCGTTTACCCATTCAACCTCCCCTTTTCCGTCGATGGACGCATCGCGCTGATCGACACGGAATTTCATCATGAATGGCCGGTGCCCTTTGGCAAGATGACTAAATTTTTAACGGGGAATGCCCAGAAATTCTGGGCGGAACTTTTGGAAAGCGGTGGATCGGCACAATAATTTTTTGCCGTCGCGAGAGGCTCCAAAGCGCCTCTAAATTTTGGCGGTGGGAAAGGCTAGGGAATTGAACGAGCTCAAGTGACTATTAACGCTCTTCAAGCATTAGGCCACTTGCAATCTTTCAACCTTGGGAAGCCCTCTCATTATCAAAAGCCAAATTTCGCGTCACTGGCGGGGTATTTTATCTGGACAGATGGGAAGACCCCTTCTCTGAAAAGATCACCGTATAGTTATCGATCGCGATAAAATCCCTGATCACTTTACGCAACTCTTCCTGCCCAATCTTTTCGCTGATCGCCGCGGCCTCGACAATCGTGTCGAGCACCCAATCTGTTTCCCGTTCATTGACGATAAACAGCTGGAGCATCTGTTCGTTTTCGATGAGTTGTTCATGGGGATTGGACGAGAATTTCTTAAGATATTCGACCTCATCCGCTGTCGGCCCCTCCGCCTGCAGCTTCTCTAATGCCGCAACCACAGTTTTTTCAAGAAGGGCAGGGCTCGTTTCCGGAGTTCCCTCCCGCCCGCGTAGTTGGATGGTGATCCACGTCTCGTCGATGTAAGGATAAAAGGGAAAATCGTAAGACACGTAGGTTTGATTGTTTGAACGGCTATCCCTGCTTTTGAACACTTTTTCTAAGCGCCTGTCAATTAGCTTGGAAAGCAGAAACAGCTTTTTGAAATTGGTTTCGCTGATCTTCGTTTTCAGGGGAAATGTGATCCGGGTCAGCGTTTCTGTCGGGCCAAGCTGCAACGAGGGCACTTCAACTCGTGTGACTCCGCTCGGAAATTGCGGGGCGCCATTTTCTTTGGCCGTCATCAAGAACCGATTCTTCAACTGGAGTGGAATGGTTGCCAAATACCTTTTCACTAAAGAGACAATCTCCTCCTGTTCAAAACTACCCGTGATAATCGCAATAAACTCACCGGGATCGCCGAAAGATTTTTCATAAGCCTCTTTAACACCGGCCAGATCGGTCTTGGCCTTCAGCGTTTGAATACTAAGCTGCCTGAATCCTTTATAGTAGGCTGTGTTCAGGGATTTGGAGAGATAATCGAACATCCTGTTGGCGTCATAAGGCTGAAACTTAAGGGTATCGGTGAGATAGGACTTTGCCTGGGCATAGCCCTCTTCGGTAAACTGCGGCTCGGTAAAGAGCCAGTTAATCATCTTGAATAACGTCTCGACACCTTCTTCGGAAGCCGACCCCTCGATGGTGCGGCTGAAAGGGTAAATATCATTCGTCAACTCGACAGAATTGCGCCACATTAGCGAAGAGATCTGATCAGGGCTTAACTTGCCAAAACCCGATTCCCAAAGAACATCTGTCGCGATCCGCGCGTTAGCTTTCTCCTGCTTGATGAAACTGGTCCATCCACCTTGAGCAATAAGCCTGATCTCAAGTTCATCTTCGTCAGCTGCCACTTGCTTTAGAATGACGCGCATCCCGTTAGACAGCTGCATTTCACAAAGTTGGTGACCTTTAAACTCGCGGATTTCAATCCCTTCTTTCACCTCCTGCTGTAGGTGGGTAGAATCCTCCTGCTGCTGCGACCACGATATCGCCGGGGCTTGGGTCAGAATTGCAAAAAGAAGCAGAAGTCTTGAAAACATGAATTTCCTTGCTAAAAGTCAAAAAACGCTAAGTTTCATCGTCAGATGAGTATTTTTCATCATAAAATGCGCAGACGCCAGCAACCTAACTAGACAGTTAGCGCTGCACATAGAATATATTGCCCGTTTAATATTAAGATTTGATAAACCTTTTACAATAAAAGAGAAAAGACAAAACCCTCCGTCCAGATTTTTAGGCAGAAAACTGAATTCATATGCTTTACGTAGAAAGGCTATCCCTCTTAAATACCTGTGAGAGAGAGCAGATCCGACTTGATGCCACTCGCTCAAAGGCCGTACCCATAATTTGGACACCGCAAGTATCCTTAATTTTATAATTTACGGACAGATCCATAAATTGCGTATTGACCAAAGATCCTTAAGGATGTAATATTTTTGACTATCTGCCCAGGTGGTGAAATTGGTAGACACGCCAGATTTAGGTTCTGGTGCCGTAAGGTGTGTAGGTTCGAGTCCTATCCTGGGTAAATCTCTTCATGAAAAACAAATCCCCCTTTTCTTTGCTGGAATAAAGAGCGTTCTCTTTGCCAAAAGCCAAATTTTGAGACACTTTCGGTATAAAGTGAAGCGCATGCAAACTCTTTGGAGATTATGCCCCCGCAAAAAGTAATGGAACCTAAAGCCTCCTTTGGAATTGTACTAAGCCAAGACAAAAAGCAGCTGCTCTTGGTCAAAAGAAAAGACGTTCCAATTTGGGTGTTGCCGGGGGGTGGAGTTGACCCAGATGAAACTCCGGGCAACGCCGCCGTGCGAGAAGTGCTTGAAGAAACTGGTGCCGTATGCTCTGTTGTACGAGCGATCGCAATCTATTCCCCTCGCGGAGCCTTCACCGAGACAACCTATCTCTACGAGCTTGAAGAGGTAAATCCCTCCAAGCGCAACCTGATTCTGACGGAGGAATCGGTTGATGTGGGTTTCTTTCCCCTTGATAAGCTGCCATCTCCTTTTTTTTCCATCCATCTGCAGTGGCTGAATGACGCCATGACCTCAAGTGACGGAGTGATCGAAAAACCGATAGAAGGGATAACTTTGACTAGCATCCTGTGCTTTGGTGTGAAACACCCTATCCTTTTGCTCAGGTTCTTTTTCTCGCGGCTTAAGCGCTACTTAGAGAATGTCTCAAGGCCAGGATAAGCCTTTTGTCTCTTAGGCGGAAAACAGGATGCAGCGTATAGGGGTGTTTTGAGTAAAAAGGGTCTTCAAAAGGGATAATGTATTGATTCGCCCCTATACCTGCACGGATTTCTATGACTTGGACGGCTCCTTAAGTTCGAAAGAGTTCCCGACGGGTTTGGCCTTCTCTTCCTGCTTGGTTGATGCCGCCGCTTTGGCCTTCTCTTCGGCCTCTTGCTTCTTCATCTCAGCAGCTTCTTGCTCCCACTTCTTAAGCTTAATTTCTTCAATCTTGCAGGAATAACCTTCTCTATGGAACATGTGCTTAAACTTTTTCCACTCTTCCATGAACTCATACAAAGTCTTCAGTTCGGGAACCTGCTTCATGCAGACAGCCAGGAAGAGAAGTTTATGTGCCGAAACGACCTTCTCAGCAGTGTCTTGCTCATCGGGCTTTATCTTCTGCTGCAAAAAGTACTTCATAATCAGATCGGAGACATCATCTGACATCTTTTCTTTCTGCATGATCCAGCGAATGAACTGGTTTTTATCCTGAACTGTGTCGAATTTGATCATCTTCAGTTCGGAAATAGCTTTGTGCATCGTCTCTACATACTGGTCAATCAGGTCGTATACCATGTCATCATGGTAAATTCCGCAAGGCATCTGGCAATGTCCATGCAGCCCCCCGGCGGTAGCGATAAGAAATGCTGCGGTCGCGATTATTAGCTTTTTCATGTTTCACTTTGTCTGATTGTTTGTCTTAAGATGGTCTTGGAAGGTTTGTGGTCATTCTTATAAAACCGCCCAAAAAAAATTTGCAAGACAAAATTTCAAAACTCTCATAATGAAGATTGTTGCGTCCATTTAATGATTTTTCAACTCTAAAAAACACATATGGAATGATTTAGAGAAATATTCGCTGGGAAAACCGCTGCCGTTTGCATTTTTTTTTGAGCAATTGTGGTATATCAGTGTGGAACCAAAAGCTGTCTCGCAGGTTGAACGGCAATATCCATTGTAAGATGAACGATATGGGAAACATTCTTGAAAGGCTCTTTTTTAGCACATGGTGGGTGTTCGCCATCTTTGTTATCTCCTTAAGCCTGTTTGAAAGAGGCCTGTCGCAAATTCACGGAGACGAGTTGCAGCTCAACCACCAGATCAACGTCCTTCAGGCTGAAATCGCCGATGCACAGCTTATCGGAAAGAGAAAACGCGACAAACTCTCCTCCATCGAAGACCCGGCCTGGATAGAGTTATTGCTAATCAAACACCTAGGACTCATCCCTGAGGGATATCATAAATATGTTATTGAAAGCGGTTCTTAGGAGGAAATAACGACAACTATGGAATCGCCCCTACTCCCGTTGACCATTTTTATCCTTCTCTTCCTGTCGGCCTTTTTTTCGTCGTCGGAGGTCGCCCTTTTTTCGCTCTCTCCGCAGCGAGTCAATTCCTTCAAGACATCGCACAATGCGCGTGAAAAGCTCATCGGATCGCTGCTGCACAGATCGAAAGATCTGCTGGTGACTGTCTTTATCATGAACACGCTAGTCAATATCTTGCTCCAAAACGCCTCTTCAGCCTACTTTGAGGGACTGGGAGGGTGGGCGTTCAAAGTAGGATTGCCGCTCTTTCTCACGCTGGTGTTCGGTGAAATAATCCCCAAAACATACGGCATTGAAAACAGCATTTCTCTCTCTTATAAAGTCGCCCCGTTAATCGCCCTCATCCAAAAGGCCTTGACCCCCTTGAGGAAGATTGTTGTAGCCATTACCTACCCGGTGTCGAAAATCCTATTTTTCTACCTGCGAAAAGCCAGCCCCATCAGTAAAGACGAATTGACTCATGCCCTTAAAGCTTCCAAACTGCATGGCGTTCTGACAGACGAGGAGGCCGCCCTTTCGCTGGGATACCTCAACTTGCAGACAAGGAACGTAAGGGAAGTGATGCGGCCCAAGGAGGATATTCTTTTCTATGATCTAGAAGAGCCCCTGACAAAGCTTGAATACCTGTTTATGGAAAAAGAATGCTCCAGAATACCCGTTTGTAAATCGGGACTCGACCAGGTAGTGGGTGTCATGACGATCAAATCCTACTTTCTGAACAGACCCAAAATCACAGCGCCCGAGCATCTGCTCCGCTTCGTCGAGCCCTCCTTTTACGTCCCGGAAACGATCACAGCGCGCGTTTTGTTAAAAAAAATGCAGAAATACTCCAAAACTTTTGCATTGGTAGTGGATGAGTATGGAGCGGTAAGCGGTGTCATCACCGATGAAGACTTAGCTGAAGTCGTTGTGGGAGAAATTTCCGATGCCCGGGATGAAAAGCAGCAGTATATCCGGCAGAGCCGCACCGAGATTATCGCCACCGGCCGATTCGAAATCGATGAGCTCGAAGACGTGTTCGGTTTTGGGCTGAACAATCCAAGCGGCATGGTCACAGTGGCCGGATGGCTGACGGAGCGCGTCGGTGAAATTCCAAAAACAGGGCAAAAATTCGAAAATGAAGATTACCTGTTCCAAATACTTGCGTCAGACCCGACAAGAGTTAAGAAGATTTATATCAGGAAAAAGTGATCGAATATGAGCGGTGAAGCGCTATTTTGGCTTGTTTGCAACTTCCTCACGATTGTCATCTCCGCATTTTTTTCTATGCAGGAGATGGCATTTGTCTCCTTCAATAAGATCAGACTGCACTACTACGTCAGCAAAAAAAAGCGTTTCGCTCTCTGGCTGCACGCTCTTTTACAAAACCCCACATCCCTTTTCTGCACAACCCTGATCGGGGTCAATGTCGCCATGTTTGTTGGGTCTGAGTGTTCAAGGGAATTTTATATCGCGATGGGCCTAGATCCCAATATGGCTCCCTTTACCCAGGTTTTCTTGGTTGTCATCTTCGGCGAGCTCGCACCGATGTTCGCCGCAAGACACTACCCTGAAGATGTGGCAAAGCTCGGCATCGGTCTTGTCTATTTCAGTTCCAAGCTGATGGCTCCCTTGATCTTTTTGCTCAGCTTAATTGCCAGAAGCGCCAACATGCTCATGGGATCCAAACAGGTGGAAAGCTCTCTTTTTCTAAGCCAGGATGAGCTGCAGAAGATTTTAGAAGAGCAAGACGAGGAGATACCGCATGAGCGCGAAAGTGAAGACACTGCCTCGGCCGTCAATGTATTTTGCTTAAAGAAGAGAACGGTCATGGAAGTGATGTTCCCGTTAGAGAAGGTCCCTTCGCTTCCATCGAATGCCACCTGCGCCCAAATGATGAATCTCTTAAAGAAGACCCCTTTTGACTTTATCGCGCTCTACCACTTCTCCAAAGACAATGTAATAGGAATCGTCAAACCAAAGGACGTACTGGGCCTGACTGAGACAAAAAGAATCCGCGACTATGTCGACTCCCCTTGGTTTATTACCGAAAAAACTCTTCTCACCGACGTTTTGAAACAGTTCAAAAGAACCAAAGAGGACCTGGCGGCAGTATTAAACACATCCGGCAAAGCTGTCGGGATCATCACTTTGGATGCTATTTTAAAAGAGATATTCGGCGGCGGGGAAGGAAAAAAGCCTCACTCGCTAGGCACTTTTCATCAATTGAAAGATAAAACAATTCCTGCCGACATGACGACCGGTGAATTTTTCAGCAAGTTCCACATTCGATTGTCCGATAACGAAAAAGACACCTTGGGCGATCTGATCGCCGAGAACCTCTCTCACCCCCCTGAAAAGGGAGACAGTGTCTCTCTTGCAGGCGCGGATCTGACGGTAAAAGAGACTTCGATGATGGGGATCAAAACCGTATCCGTCTCCACCAAACCTGAGTAGCGGCTCACGGAACTGATCTCGGCAGCAAGCCTGTAATTAGAGACTGCCCACACACATCTCACGATTTTAATTTAAAGGCAGTCTCTAAGGCGTCAGCTATTTCTGGCCTGATCAAGCATCTCGTATATCGAACCGTTTTGATACCTGTTCATTTTCAATGCGACCTGATGCGGAGCGTTGATCAGGACTGCTCTCAGAACCTTGCCGGGCTGCCTTAGGCCAAACCAGCTTGCATACCAAGTGATGTTGCCAATGATTTTTTGGCCTTCAGTCATCTCGTCCTCGTTCCAGTAATAGTTACCCGCCATCTCCTTTTCCATAGCCAGCCTTTCGGTCTCTATCTCACCTGAGAGAGTTTCAATTCTGAAGGGCACATTGCAAATAGCCTTGTTGAAAGTGCGGTTTCCATGACGCGCAAGCACCCCCTCGCCACTCAAGCCCTTGTCTTCATCCATCAAAACTTTAACAATCGTTCTGGTGACATTGTGCGCGTGTTTAAAGACCTCTTCTCCCGTTCCTCCGTGATAATCGGCCCCGAGCAAGATATCTCCACCCCATTGAACATGATCCTCGTGGCTCTTGTCATAAAAGCGAAGGTGCTTTACATCGACTGCTACATCGATCGCTTTTTGATTGATTGTGCGCACCGCCTCTTTCATCCTCTTATTGACAGTGGGATTGACTTTGGGAGCGTTGAAAGAGGTTAGAACCACTCTCTTAACCTTTCTCCAGGGGCTGCCTTCTTCTGACGCGGCGATTTTTTCCAGAACGGATACAAGGCCTCTCTGACAGTCGCAAGCCCCCAAGCTGTGGCCCGTCACACGTAAAGTCACGCTATTGCACGAAGTTCCCTCCAGGTACTCTTCGACCATTGCCTGGATTTCCGCTTCCCTCGCATCGTATGTCACCCTGCCGACACCCTGGTGGTGGAAATCGCGCACCCAGGTCATGCCGCTGTCGACATTCGCACCCGCCATGCTCCCCCTGAAAGCTAAAAACACATCTTCGCTGCTTGAATCAGGATTTTTTGGCCAGATGGACTGATGCTCATTCAGCGGAGCGATTACATGCGCAATGACAGCATCCTTTTTACTCGGGAGCGATTTGGCAACCTTGTAAAGCTTGGGCACCGAAACGTCAGCCGCACCGAGATTTTCAATCATAGGCATCGGCAGGATCAGCCCCGGCTTTAGCTCTTGGTAAGCCAGCGACTTTCCGATCCACTCACCCATAGCCAACTCCGGATAGGTCAGATCGAGATCCTTCCACGATTCCATCAGGATAAGAGCGTCGATGTCTTTGCCAAACAGGAAAGTCTCGTAATCCGTAATCTCTGTTTCTCTTATTTTGGCCTTGACATCCCGAGGATCTTTCGCGTTATCCAAGACTGTTTGCGGTACAAAATCCTTTTTGATGTGGAACAACACATCCAGCCCCTCGTACCCCAACTGACTGAAAGAAACCGTACGGAAGGCTGAATGCAAGAAATTGATTTCGTCGGTTGAAAGCTGATCGAACGTCTTTTTGCCTCTGATTTGCAGGTAGAGCCTATCATTGATCTGATACAGCAAATCACCTGCGCGGTAGGAGGTCAAAGCTCCGGGTTTATCGAGCCTGACATGTTCGAACAACATCTTCAGATCGTTTTCAGTGACCCTCGACGCGACAGCGATCATCGCCTGCTTGATGTCTTGGAGGCTAACCGCTTTTTTATTAAACAAGCTGTATCTCTTAAAAACACCGTCGGCAAGATGAGTGCCAAAGGTCTCTTTCAGAAAATGAAAAAAGTAATGAACAGCCTTCAGGGCGGAGAGATCGTCTTCAGCTTTCACGATAGCACCCTCTCGGAACGTCACCGGATCGGTGTTCCGGATGTGCTTTGTCTCGTTGTCTCCAGACGCTACCCACTCCCTGATATAGCGAATGATGTAATTCACCATATTGCAATGCCCTTCCTCTAGGCCAAGATCTCTTCTCGCTTGCGTTTTATCGATTATAGAGGTGAAGAGATCCGAGGTTGTCTCAATGTTGTCTGCCTCTGCGGCCTCTTCTTGAGGAAATTCAGGTAGGGTCTCCTCCTCTCTTCCCTCATCACAATAGACTTCCAGCTCCTCTCGGACTGTCTGATTAAGGATCTTTTTTTGCTCAAGGGTTGTCTCTGCAATTCCCTTGAGTTGTTCTAAAATTTGATCCTGATCTTCATTTTGGAAGCTGTCGACGAAGTCTAGCGACGACTGGTCCAATTCGATGACCTCGGAGGTGCCAGCTACACCTGCCAACTCCGACAGCCTGGCTAACATCAACGCAGCGTCATCCTCATCAAGGGTGAGTGTCTGTGCAGCCGGATCTTTCTCATGTACGGGCTGATCAATCGAAGGAAGCTCTTCTGCCTTTGAAAAGGAGGGTTTGACCGTGTTGAAAGCTGCCATATCAAGGGCTCTTCTCACCGCAACTCTTTCTACGAAATCGGAAGAGTCTAAGGAACGGGCTCGACGTCTGGTTTTTTCTACCATTCTCTTGACTGCAGGAGAAGCCTTCTTCTCTGCGTCTTGGCCGGGTGCCTCAGCGGTATTGACCAATTCCGGCCCGAGTGCTTTTTTCTCTTTGACTTCAGTCTCTTTTCCACCGATTTTTTTTGCAGGAACCCTCTTCTTTGTGGTATCTATCGCTAGCAAGATCTTAGGTTGATCTGAATTGGCCGAAAGCCCAGGCAAAGCCCCGTTCGTCTCTTTAGTGGAATCTATTACAACGTAGAAATGGTTCACCAATGAGCGAAAAACGGCCGTAGTGGCAAGAAACAGGGAAGCGACCGTCGCAAGCAAAGTGAGTGCAATCGTTACAATTTTTTGTTCTAAAGTGAGTTCGCTAAATTGCTCAATCGCATGATACTTTTCGCTGAACGGATTGAAAATACTGATTGCATTCATATATTACTTTCTACTTTGAGTTTAATTATATTTAGCTGTAAACACTACTACGGTTATCGATATATTTCAAACAAAATAAACTCTTTTGAAACCATGTAAGTACCGGAACAAAATGTTTGAATTCATTGTCGTGACGATATGTTTAATGATTAACGCCATTTTAGCGTTGTCGGAAACAGCTTTTATCGCAGTCAGTAAGCCGACTCTCAAATCATTAGTTCGGCAAGGCAATGAAAAAGCCAAGCTGATGCTGCAGCTACGGGAAAATCCGGAACGAACTCTGTCTACTATTCAAATCGGCATCACTTTTGTCGGGGCCTTTGCCGCGGCGGTCGGAGGAGCTGGAGCCGAGGAGAGTATTTCACCCTTGCTGATTCACCACTTCGGGATTGGAGAGGCGATGGCTGAGATTTTGGCGATTATACTGATCGTCATTCCTCTGACCTACGCAAGCGTTGTGTTAGGAGAGCTGGTGCCCAAAACCCTTGCCCTAAGAAGATCTGTCTCCATAGCCTTTTTAACAGCTCCCTGGTTGAATCTTACAAGCCGTCTTATCCATCCCGTTGTGACTGTTTTTGAATGGTCCACTAAAAAGGTAGTAGGCCTATTTCCCAAAGAATACTTGGATTCTGAGGACACGGAGTTAAATATTGGCCAGTTAGAAGGCGACTTATCACCATTAAATAAACAATATATTCTGAATATGGTGAAAATTGAGCGAACGACGGTCAAGGAAATATTTGTAAAATGGAAAGATGTTGTCTTTATTGATGTAAAAAACTCTTTAGAAGAAGTCGAAAAAACAGTCATTGCGTCAGGACACACAAGACTCCCAATCGTTAAAGAAGGAAAAGTTATAGGAATTTTAAATTCGAAAGAATTTCTGGCCTTTCAAAAAACAGGCCACACCGATTGGATCTCTTTATGCAGGCAGGCAATCCACGTGCAGGAAACTACCCTTATTTTAACAGCGCTACGCCATCTGCAAGAAAAAAAAGCCCATATGGCTATTGTCTATAATGCCTCTTCCGAATCAGGAATAATCACCATGGAGGCTATATTCGAGGAAATTGTAGGAGATATATACGACGAAGATGACGATGGAGCCATTCAAAAGATACTAGGGCGCGTCCACAAATTCTAAGTCGCTCTTATGAGAAGTCTCTAGTAAGTATCCGTCTTTCAAGGACGTTTTACAGAAGAGACGATGATCTCCGCCGCCGCTTCTATCTCTTCCCGGGTGGTGAATCGTGAAAGAGAAAAGCGTAGCGATGAGGCGGCAAGGCGTGGGTCGATACCCATGTTAAGCAAGATGCGCGACGGCTCTAAAGCGCCTGAAGCGCAAGCGGACCCGTGGCTTGCAGCAACACCCCGTAAGCTGAGAGTAGAGAGAAGCGTCTCCCCCTCAATCCCTGGAAATGCAATATTCGAGGTATTAGCAACCCGCTCCCCTTGCCCATTGATCGAGAGATTTGGCAGTTGCTGAAGAAGCAGCACTTCAAAGAGGTCGCGAAGCTCCCGCATCCGCATCTCGGCCCCCTCCAAAATCGGCTCCAACATTTGGACCGCTTTCGCAAGAGCTACGATTGCCGGGGTGTTCTCTGTCCCCCCCCGTTTGCCAAACTCCTGTTCCCCTCCCGTCATTTGCGAGGCAAACCGAAGCCCTTTCCTGACGAAGGAAAACCCTATCCCCTTAGGGGCATGTAACTTATGACCACTAAAACTCATGGCAGTAACACCTGCGGGAATTGAAAAACGCTCTTTACCAAGCAGCGCCGCCCCATCGACAAAGAAGGGAATCCCCCTCTTTTTGGCCAATTCGGCAATTGCTTCAATATCTGTTTTGACACCGGTTTCATTATTGATAGCCATTAAGGCGATCAATTTTGTGTCCTTTGTCAGGGCCGATTCCACCTGCTCTTTCGTTGCCGCACCAAAAAGTCCGGGATGGATATAAGTGACTTGTGTCCCTTTTTTTTCAAGATGGGACAGCGTGTTGATCACACAGGCGTGCTCAACGCTCGAAGAAACGATATGGCAGCCTGGGTGGACTTCGGCAATTCCCCGCAAAATCATATTTACTGATTCGGTAGCGCCTGAGGTGAAATAGATCTCTGTCGGTTTAACGCCAAGATAGGAAGCAATTGTGTAGCGCGCCTCAGACAAAAGCTTTTTTTGAGACTGACCGGCATAGTGCATGCTGGAGGGGTTGCCAAGCGACTTCTCGATCGCATCAAAGTAAGCTTGCTTAACCGCGGGATCGATCTCTGTCGACGCGTTGTTATCTAGATAAATTCCTTTTTGTGCTGTCATCGTCTAAAACCTTAAGAAGAACGACAGTTATATTATCATAACCGCCTTTTCTTTTGGCCTCAGAAACTAGAGCCTGCGCACAATCATCGATTGTTGGGCTCTCTCTAATGATCGCTTCTATCTCCTGAATGGATACCAGATCGGAAAGACCGTCGGAGCACATGATGAAAATATCATCCGCCTGTACTTCGCGAGAACCGACAGCCGGCACGATACTCGATTCGGTGCCAATGGCTCGGGTGAGGATGTTCTTATAGAGGAATTCCTTAGCTTCCGGCTCGCTCAGATAGCCCAACTCCACCAGTTCACTCATGAGCGAATGATCTTTGGTGAGCTGCTGCAGCCCTTCCTTGCCGAAGTGATATATTCTGCTATCGCCTACATGGGCGTAAATCACCGCCTCCGGGTGGAAATGGACGCAACAAAAAGTCGTTCCCATTCCTCCGAGCTGCTGATCGGATCTGCCCATCTCGTAAATGGTTTTATTGACCTCTTCGATGCTCTCTTTGATCGCGTCTTTCATTTCTTTAAGACTGAGCTTTCGTGATGAGGAGGTCAGGACTTTGCGGATGATTTCAAGGAAGTTGAATACCGCTTCCTGCGAAGCGATCTCCCCTGCTTGGTGACCTCCCATTCCGTCGGCAAGAACATAGAACTTCTCTTCTGGGAGCTCAGCCCAGATATCTTCATTATTCTCACGGACTAAGCCGACATCGGAAAGTCCAGAAGCTGAAATTTTGTATGACATCAACTGGAGGACCATGCGTCTCTGTATGAAAAGAGATTTATAATCATTTTTTCATCTTATCAGCCTGTCTATTTAGAGGCTAGCTGAAAGAGGATATATCGCAGTGAATTCAAAATTTGGTTTAAGAAGCAATACTGGCCCTGAGCTGCCAAAGTCGAATTTTTCGTTCAGGGATTTATCGGTCTGTCAAGTACTGGAGCCGATCATCAGGGAGCTGACGCCATTGAAGAAGGCGTGAAGGCCGTAGGAAGCGGAAAGCGACCCCCATTTTTCGTAGACAAATCCGAGATAGAGAGAAAAGAAGAAGAGGGAAGGCAGTATCACGAAGTTGCCTGCACTTTGGCTTCCGGAAAAGTGAAACAGAGCAAACACAAGCGATGTGATAGCTATCGCAGGAAATCGGGGAAGAAAGCGCCTTAAAAAATTCTGAAGGTACCCGCGGAACAATATCTCTTCGCAGACCGGTACGATCAAAGTGATGGTAAACATCATCAGAAAAAAAAGAGGCGGGTGGCTCTTGGCTCCCTTCAACTCCAAAACACTGGTTTGTTCCTCCGGTTCGAGGTGGAAAAGCTCCATCAGGAGATAGTTCAAACCAATGGTGATCAATAGCATCTGCGGATACGCGATGAACCACGATAGCGCTCCCTTTACCATCACTGCAGGTGAGAAGAATGACTGCTTGGGAAACAGATTTCTTCTTGCGAAGAGAAATAGGGCTAACGTAACTCCATAAACCATCAGGAGACCGTTCAATAGACGGATTGCATACCCATCCAAGGGAATGTGAAGCAAATGTGCGGTTTTTTGAATGATCGCACCTCCTGACAAAGAGGCTGCCAGCGTGACTGAGAAAAAGAGTATGAATGCGATCAGAAACTGAAAAACAGACACAAAAGGAGTCGATCGAACGGATTTTTCAGGGTAGCTGTAATAGCCTATCCTTTTTGCGAAAACAGCTGTAAAAAAAACTAGGGCGAGCAGTATCAGGAACGACTCGACAGATAGATTCTCTTGCGCTTCATTCATAGCTAATGAACCCTTTAATGCTCTTGCTTTATTGTGATGCGATCACTAAATTAATGCAACAACCCCCCATCTACGATGGGGACAAAGATGGAGGAGCGCTTACCTTGGAAAACATCCTGACAACAGTGGCTTTAGCCTTCGTCATAGTATCTATAGCACTTGCCCTCATTGGAATAGGATATCTCGTCACAGGAAAAAACAAAATCAGACTGGGTTCCTGCGGACGAAATCCACATCAGGACAAAGACGGAAGCTGCGGTACAAAGAGGAGCTGCTCTCTCTGCGACAAGGATGAAAAGGAGCAAAAATGACCTACACTAAATCTGCCCCTGAAACTATTCAGGAAATGTTTGGGAAAATCGCAGCACGCTACGATCTTTGCAACAAAGCCCTTTCATTCAATTTGCACAGATTGTGGAACCGCACTCTCGTCAGGGAAATTTTAAATGGCACTCCCCCCTCCAAGATACTTGATCTTTGCGCCGGAACAGGAGATATCGCCATCGAATTTGCCCACCAGAGCAAGGGAGCGGATGTCACCTTGCTTGATTTTTGCGCCCCTATGCTGGATGTCGCCAAGGAGAAGGCGCAATCGGAAGCTTTCAAGGAAGCAGTCTTTTCCTATGTTGAGGGGGACGCGACTCTTCTGCCTTTCAACGAAGGATCCTTTTCCAATGTGTCGGTGGCCTATGGTATCCGCAACATCCAAAACCCACTGAAATGTGTTCAAGAGGCCCACCGTGTACTTGTCCCCGGGGGAACCTTGGGCATCCTGGAGCTGACCAGGCCCAAAAACCCTTTGGTTGGCTTTTTTCACTCCCTCTACCTGAAAACCTTTGTCCCGATGATTGGATCGCTCGTCACTCAAGATAAAGAGGCTTACCAATACTTAAACAAAAGCATCAAGCAATTTCAAACTGCCTCCGCGCTAGAGCGGATGCTCATTGAAACCGGGTTTGTCAATGTGCGCACCATCCCTGCCAGCTTAGGGATCGCTAGCATTATCGTAGGTACTAAAAGCCCGTCTTGAGACTGATCATTTGCACCTTGCCAAAAGTGCCTCAAAATTTGATCTTTTGACTTTGAGAATGGCTCAATCCCGAAAGCATTCTCGCCGGCAAAAACCAAATTTTGAGGCACTTTCTGTTTACAGCCGATTACAGAAAACAAATCATGCGATTTCAACTAAGGGGCAATTTATTTCTCTCTAGCTTGCCAAGAGACGTTTTCGGAAGGGAGGGAAGTATTAACTTCTCCTCGATACGCTCATAGGGAAACACGGAAAGATTATACTCTTTCAGGAGGTTATCAATGTCTTCTTCTGGCAACTCCTGAGACAAAACGAGCACAAGCTTACTCCCTCTTCTGGAATCACTTTTAGGCACCACATAGCAGTCTCCATGCACCCCTTTGGAGAGCTTCAACTGGTCAATCAGCCGCTGCAGCGCTGAAATATCAACGTTTTCTCCCACAATCTTCACGATATCATCTGCCCGACCAAGGATTTTGAGTCCATCCCGATCAATGACTCCCCGATCTTTTGTGATGAAGCTCCCCGCAACTTTCGGATCGACAAAACGTACGGAATCCCCTTCAACCATTCCATAAAGGGAAAAAAGCGACTTTCCAGAAAGTGTCAGTAGATTATCCTCGTCGACAGCAATGCTGAGATGGGGCAGAATTTGCAGGCGAGGATACCCCTCTTGCTCAAGGGAGCTTAAGGAAGCTGTTGCGACCTGCGAGGCAGCTTCAGTCATACCGTAACTCGGCAAAATGCGCCACCCGAGCGCGCGAGCTCTCCGATAAAGAGACTCTTCAAGTGCCCCTCCGCCAATCACCACCGCCCTTAGATAGCGAGGCGAGGTAAACCCCATGACGACAAGATCATAGAGTTGGGTGGGTACTAGCGAAGTCAGGGTGGCTTTAGTCTCGCACAACGTCTGATAATATTGAGCCGGAGACCAGCGTTCTTCACTTGGTCTGAACTGAACCACTTTCGAGTTGGTGAGCAGAGCTCGTATCTCAATCCCAAGGCCTCCCACATGAAAGAGAGGCAAAGGATTGAGCCATATATCGTTGGCAGATGCCTGCAGGTGTTGGTTCACGGCCGCCGCAGACAGAGAGAGTGCCTCTCTGGAAAGGGCCACCCACTTACTCGTGCCTTCTTTGGCAAAACTTCCCGACGAGGCGATCCAAAGATGAGGTGTTGCAAAGGGGTGTTTCCACAAAAGTTCCTGAATACAAGAGATGCGTTCTCGAGGAAGGGCCGGGTTGATGAGAACCGGCGCTTTATCTTCCTGGAAAAGATGCTGCATCGCTAGCTCCAGGAAAGTTTTGGGAGCAAGTCATCGAATCCCCATCCAGTGCCTGCCGGTGCTTGGAAGTGCGGTGAAAGGGGGCCGAGCCTCTCTGAAAAAGCATCCGTCTCATATTGGTGATGGGATTTAAGCCCTGCGGTCTCAAGCGGAATGCTCTTTTGCATTACCCCTGCGACATAAGCTGCCTGAACTTGCCCCAAGGGGTGGCCAAGGTAGCTGGTTACCACAACTTTTTGCTCCGGATGCATCTCTTGCAAAAACATCTCTTCATTTTGCTTGGCCGGCTTCATGACTAAGATAGGAATCGATTTGTCACTAAAGGCCTCTTCGAGGCGCATGTCTTTGGCAAAAGGAATACGCGAGCGCTCCATGGCTTTTATCCACATCTCGCGGTCAAAGCGGGTCGGATCCTCCAGAAAATCGATCTTCTCTTCAAGAGGTTTTAAGCGATTGAGGGCATCGGGAAGGGAGCCAGCATCTAAACGTTCATTGAAATCGATACGGATTTTAAACGGATGGTGTTTAAGTGCCCCGACCAACTCATCCAGAAAGTCAAGGGCGCTTCCGGCCTTGATTTTAAGGGTGTCAAATCCTGAATTTGCGATAGTTTCCAGAAGTTTGTGGTCCTTGTGTTCGTCTCCCGACAAAAGGAAGTGGCTCTTCGGTACGGTAAGGCCCTCGAGTGCGTTGACGCCTTGCCTTCTGAATTCTGCGTCTTTTGCGGCAAGCTGAAGAGCACGGAAGCCGAGTGCTGTCGGACGTCCGCTCTTGAGCAGTTCAATCTCCTGATCAAGCGAGAGATCGCCGAACTCCTCCCAAGGGTGCAGATCACTATAGCCGCTAGAACCGTCCGGAAAGGAGAATCGCAAGAGCGCTCCCTCTCTTTTATGATTCAGCAGTCTGCTTGAGCGGATGTTCTTTAAGCGTAGGGAATAGGGGTGTGCCAAGATCTTAAACATAAAAATACACCAATAAGCCGATGGATAAATACACTCCAAAAAGGAGGTGAATCAGCGCTGCACGGGCAAGATAGCCGTTGTACTCTGTAGAGGGCGCTGTGCGATATATCGCTCTGATGAGCGTGATAGAAAAAGGCAGAAGCGTCAGGGGTAGATAAAAGGCGATGTTATAGCCGAAAGAGGGCCAAAAAAAACCCAGGGCAAAGGGTAAAAATAAATAAAGGGCAATGAGCGCTCTTGATGCCTTCATTCCCAGGCGAGTAGCGAGGGTTTTTTTATCGGCTATTTTGTCCTGCTCGATATCCCGTAAATTATTGATGGCGATCATCACTGTAGCTAAAAGTCCTACCTGCAGCCCGGCAAGAAGCGCCTCCGGAGAAAACTCTCCCAGTTCTACATAGGCTATGGAGACAACGCTGACTGGTCCAAAAAAAATCAGCACGAAAAGTTCGCCAAGGCCGTGGTAGGCCAAAGGAAAGGGGCCGCCCGTGTAGACATAAGCTGCCAGAGCAGAAAGGCAAGATATCAGGAAAATGGGCCACCCTCCTTTCAGATATAGAGGGATCGCCGTCAGAAAAGACAAAACGATAAAGAGGGTTCCCAAAAGCATTACGGTCCCAGGAGAAAAAAGTCCGGACTGGGTCACTCGGCAAGGTCCCAGGCGGTCTTTGGTATCCGCCCCTTTTTTGAAGTCTAAAGCGTCGTTGAACAAGTTAACCGCTATCTGCAGCGACAAGAAGGTGCTTAGCGCTGAAATGAGGATCGGCACGCTGAACTGACTTGAAGCGGCATATACGTAAGCGATAGCCACTAAAACCGGTGCAATCGAAGCCGTCAGCGTCTTCGGACGGATCGCCATGAAAAAGTAGGCGCCTCTCTTAGCAAGAGAGGCGGGTTGGCCGTATGACATCGTGCTCTCCTTCAGGGAAGCCTTTTAAATTTGGAAAAATTGGGTTTTCTCTTTTCCAGGAAAGCATTTTTCCCTTCTTTGGCCTCTTCCGTCATGTAATAGAGCAACGTGGCGTTTCCTGCCAAATCCAGAAGTCCCATCTGCCCATCGCAGTCGGCGTTCAAGCTTGCTTTGAGGCATCTTAGGGCGAGCGGCGAGTGCTTAAGAATTTCTCGGCACCACTCCAAAGTCTCCTCCTCCAACTGCTCGACGGGAACCACTTTATTGACGAGCCCCATCTCCAAAGCTTCCTGAGCGTTATATTGACGGCACAGATACCAAATTTCACGCGCCTTCTTCTGGCCGACGATACGGGCAAGGTAGCTAGATCCGAGTCCTCCGTCAAAAGAGCCCACCTTAGGACCTACCTGTCCGAAAATAGCGTTCTCTGCGGCGATGGATAAATCGCACACCACGTGCAGCACATGACCGCCGCCGATCGCATAACCGGCAACTTGGGCAATGACGGGTTTCGGGATGGAGCGGATCTGCTTTTGCAAGTCGAGCACATTCAGACGCGGTATGCCATCTGATCCAACGTATCCTTTATCCCCGCGAATCTTCTGATCGCCGCCCGAGCAAAACGCTTCAGTGCCCTCGCCAGTCAAGATGATAACCCCGATAGATGCGGACTCCCTGGCATGGTTGAATGCGTCTTGCATCTCGATGACTGTCTCCGGGCGGAAGGCATTGCGCACATGGGGACGGTTAATGGTGATTTTGGCGATTCCGTCTCCGGTTTCTTCGTACTTAATATCCTGATATACTTTAATCGGATGCCAAATTTCTGTTTTTGTTTCCACTGTCATGAGAGCCTCGCAAATTACAGTTTGTTGATGAAGTGATTGACCGCACTGATAAATAATTCTTTAGATTGCCATGGTACGCGATGGTTCGTTTCTTTGGCAATAAAGGTCAGGGAATGCGGATTTTTCAACTTGAGCGAAAGAGCCATGTCGCGAAAGGTAAGGTCATTTTCCCCCGAAATCACAAGAATAGGGATATCTAGCTTTTCCACCATAGCTTTGAAATATTCCTGCTTTCCCAAACTCCACTCATTTAAGGCAAAAGACAGCGCCGACTTGTCGAACTGAGACTCTCTGCGCAAAACTTTGGGCGCGCCTTCAAAGAGCGGTCGCCTGTCCCATTCATCACAGAATTTTGAAAATGACTCGATCTCCATCCGGGCAGAGAGTTTCGAGTCCTCTTCGATCCTTGCAAGACGCTGCTCTCTGTCTGTTAAGCCAAAGTGGGTCGACACAAAAATGGCTGCCCGGAACGATGATTCTTTCCTTTTGAGAGCTTGCAGGCCGAGCCTGCCTCCCATGGAATAGCCAAGCAGCACGGGCTTCTCCCCCGGCCAAAGCTCCCCGATATAATTGTTTAGCACCTCTCCCATCGAATCCAGTGGATGCTGCCACTTAGCGCACTCGCCAGGAGAAAAAAAGGAAGGGGCGGCCAAATCAAGAGAGGGCGGCAACTTCCCCTTAAGAAAGTGAAAGTCGCTGCCTCTGCCTAAAAACCCGTGCAGAGCGATCAACCGGATCATGGCCTCATCTCTACATTGAAAGCATCGGACTGATCCTGCTCCGGGACGATTTCAACAACGGCATACTGAAGAAGTTCGGGGCCGATGATAGAAGTCTCGACCTTTGCATAGCTAAGACCGAACATTCTGGGCCAGTGAGCGAACCCAAGTTCGTGATTATTTTGAATCAGCGGATTCTTGAAGAGTTTGCGGAAAAGCTTCCCTCCCCCGTTGTTGATGATAAACAGGGTGAAGGCGCCGTGGCAATCTTTTAAGGCAAAGAAGGCGTTCAAATCATAGAGCGCGGTTAGGTCCCCCATGAGGGCGATATTTTTCTTTTGGGGATGGAGAAGTCCTAAAAAGGCAGAAATTTGGCCATCGATTCCATTTAAGCCCCGCACCGCGTAAACTTCTTCAAGGGGGGAAGCAGTGGTCGCATGAAGGTCCCACTCCCTAATCGGCAAACTGTTTCCTAGAAAGAGGCGGGAATCCAGCGGAATTATCTTAGAGAGTCGATGCACAAGCGTCTGCTCGGCGCGCGGATATTTTTCGTAAAGCGCTTCCATCTTGCTTAAAAGCGCCCGATCCCTCTCCATCCAGTCCTGCGCTTTTTTGGCAAAACCGCCCTCCGGCCTCCAGTGAGGAGATTGAAACCGGGAGAGATCGGTGTGGAGCAAGTCTCCCCATGAGGATCCCGCAAAGGGATTTTTGCTGACGCTGAGTAGAGATATCTTGCCTTCTAAAAATTCCGTATCCCTGAAAAGGCGCGATGTTGGAACGCCTCCCAAGCGCAGAACACCATCTATCGGGTACCCGAAAGCGGCGCTTTTAACTAGGGCGTCATCGCCATAGGTGATGAAAAGGTGTTGCAAGTCTTTGTCGGCCCGCAGCCGGGAGTGCCCTTCCAGGAGACATGGAAGTTGATAGTGCAAAAGAAGGCGTTTGACTGCCGCGGCCTCTCCGGGACTTAACGCCCCGGCCACCGCGAAGGGGTATTCGTGCTTTTCAATAAACGCATGCACCGCCTCCTGATGCTCTTCCCTGAAGAGGGAGCTGCTCTCTTGGCGGGATTCAAACCGAATATCTGGGAAGCGACTGTAGTCGTGCTCATAGGCCTCTTCAAGGCAGAGGTTGATATGGCACGGCTTTTTTAAGTCCCAGGTGTGCAAAAGGGGTTCTGATTCAGCTTCGAGATCTTCGAAATGAGGGGTGTATAGCCCAAAAATTCTCTCCTGCTCTGCAGTTTGCGGTGCTCCGCTGCCGCGGAATCTTTTGGGGCGGTCCGCGGATAAAACGACAAGCGGAAGACCTGAGTAGTAAGCTTCCATCACCGCGGGCATCAGCTCACCAACAGCGGTGCCCGAGGTGGTGACCACACAGCAAGGCTCTCCGGTCGCCATGATTTTACCCACAGCAAAAAAACCGGCCGCCCGCTCGTCGTGGAAAGAGACGATGTGGAAGCTCTCCTCCGCTGCGATCAAATCAATCATACCCGCGTTGCGCCCGCCCGGACATATGCAAAAATGGCGGATGCCGATTCGAGCCATCGCCTGAACTAAGTTGAAGGTCAGGTCCTCATTTAAACGCTGAGCATCTGTTCGATCGATTGAAATTTGCTTTGTATCTCGTCCCATTCTTTCTCCACCTCGCTTTCGTCAGTGACTCCCCCACCGGCAAACATCTCGATATTTCCATCATTCCACTGAATGCTTCGGATCGCGACCAGGCATCTTGCCTCACCTCTCTCAGGAATGATGCAGCCGGCAGGCGCCCCAAACCTTCTTCTTGGTATTAACCGATCGGCCTCCATCAGCCAGGCAGCGCCCTCTTTTTGAGGATATGTCCCAAGCGCTGGCGTGGGATGCAGCTTTTCAACCAGCTCTTTAAAAGGCGCCTCAGCCCGGGCTTTCACTTCAATCGGCGTGTACAGATGGAGCAGCTTTCCGTAAGGAATCGGACAGGTCTGGCCAACCGCGACTTCGCCATAGGGGGTTAAAGCCTCTTTAATCCCCTGGGTCACAAGTGTGTGCTCGACAGACTCTTTCTCTTTGAAATCCGGGGTAGGCCTCGTTCCTGCCACGGCATCCACGTAGATCGTGCCGTCTTTTCTCACAAACAACTTCTCGGGGGTGACGCCAAGCATTCCATCGTCGGCATTCCAAAATCCGTAGAGAAGTCCCCGCCCTCGTTTTTCAAAAGCACTCCTCAGAATGCTGAAAATTCTGCCACTATCGATCGTTCCGATGGATTGACGCCGGCTGTAAGGAACTCCTTTTTGCAGCTGTCCGCTCTCTATCTGCTTTCGCAACAGGTTAAATTGAAGCTGATAGGGCTCTTTTTCCGGACGACTCCAGACAAATCGCTCTTCCTCTCGGTGCTGCGCTGAGTTTAAAAAAGCTTGAAACGCACATTTATCTAAAAAAAAAGTTTCCTGATGGACACAAAAGGGATCTTCGCAATTAAGAAAAAAGGGTGGAAAGAAAAAAGCAGGCTTGAAGGGATTGGGCTCGCCCCGCCACTGCCGCTTACCGGTACCAATCAAGAAGCCGTCATCGCATTCGATTAAGCTTGCGCACTTACCGAAACCTTCCTTATCCAGCATCTTGAATTCCTGCTACTTTCACCAGGCGACGATCCTAGCGTTTCAACCGAAATGAGTAAATAAAAAAGAGAACAAGATACGCTATGGATTTTTATCACGTATCCTGTAGAATGGAAGGATTAAAACCGGGAGAAACAGGAAAACGATAGGAATGAAAGGTCTTTTCAGTAAGCTCTTCAATCTTTATGAAGGAGAAGAAAGAAACGCCTTTCTCTTCACTCTCCTTGGCTTTTTGTGGTCGCTGTCCATTAACTTGGGCCTCAAAAACGCCGATGCTCTCTTTCTGATTCACGTAGGCGCCGAATACCTGCCCTATGTCTATATCGCTACTGCTCTCGGAATGATTCTTCCCGCGCTTATCCTCATCCGCATCATCAACGCAATCGAACCGAGCCGAATATTTCTATCGGTCATTGCTACTGCTTTCTTTTTTTACACGCTTTTCTTCCTGGCGGTGTTGCACTTTGGCGAACTGCCTCCCGCTTGCTGGTTCGTTTTACGCTTTGTCAGCTTTCAGATGGAAGCTGTCCTCATGACTGGCTATTGGACCTTCCTTGACCAGTACCATAATATGCAAGACGCCAAGCGAGTCTTCGTTCTCTTCTCTTCGGCAGTTTTCTTAGGCCAGGCAGTCACAGGACTCATCATGAGCCTGGGCGTTTTGGAATTCTATCAGATCCTACTGCTGATCCTTGTGCTGTTTGCCGTCACCGCTACTCTGACAATTTTCATCAGAAAAACTATCCACGTTGCCCACGATGATACAGCTATTGACGAGGCGAGCGAATACAAAAACCTCTCCGTCGCTCTTTTCATCAAGGAACTTTTCAAATCACGCTTTGCCCTCTTTGTGATGGCAAACAACTTCTGCATTTACCTGATGTGGATGACGACAGAGTACAACTACATGTCTTTCTTCGATCAGGCGTTCGACCCGCCGACCGGAACGGGAGCTGTCGATTCCGAACAGGCGTTCATCACCCTATTTCTCGGCCGAATTATATTCGCCGTCAGTGTCATCAACTTGTTGTTTGGCCTATTTCTCTATAGTCGTCTGATCCGCCGCTTCGGAGTAGGAGCCTTGCTGTTTTTTTCCCCTGCCCTACTTTTGGCAGCATACACCGGATGGATTTCAATCGGAGGCCTGGCCTTTCCTTTGATAGCCTATTTCGTGGCGGAGGGCACGCTCGAGGTGGTCGACGACAGTAACTTCAATCTCCTTCTGAACGTCATCCCCAAAAAAATTAAATATAAGGTGCGCGTGGCCATCGAATCGATGCTAGAGCCGATTGGCATGCTCACCTCGGGCATTCTCCTCATGATCACGGGCTTCAACACTCTCTATTTAGGTCTTTTCGTTGTAGCTATCCTTCTTTCACTCGCCTTCATCATCCGGCGCAAATACCCTTCCGCCGTAGTCGCAAACCTGACAGCTTCCGCGATCCACTTCGAAAGACCAGCGGAGAAATGGGCTGCGATGATGGACTGCGATGAAAGGAAAGAGGAAGAAATAGCCCTTTATAAGCTTCTCGCTTCCGCAACGGAAAAAGACAAACTTTTTGCCATCGAGGCTATCTTTCTGATGGGAGAGGAGTCCTTTTTCAATCTTTTACTAAGCGACGAGATCTCCTTCACGCCTTTGATGAAGCAAACGTTCATCCGCTGCCACGCCAGAAGTGCATTTAACGAGTCATTAAAGGCCAGGCAGATGATAGTCGATTGGTCTAAAGATGAAGCGTTGCCTTCAGTCCGTGGTGAAGCGCTGTTTTTCCTCGCTTCCCACCACAACATCGAAGTTTCCGAACTTGTCCAATATGCAAATTCGAAGGAGCCTCTCTTCAAGGCTTCCTACCTACTCGCAAGAAAAAGGTCCCAGCAACGGCCTGACGGTGGGGGAAAATGCTCCATCGCATGGGATGCCGAAATTGACAACATGCTTTCGACCAACGACATGGAGGCTATTATAACAGCGCTCCGCCTCCTTGGAGAGGATTCCTCGCATCAAACCCCCTATCGGCTGTTACCCTATCTAGAGCACCCGTCGATCCAGGTCCAGAGAGAAGCGATCCAATCGATGGCAGCCATTTTAACTCCCAGTCAGTCAGACTTTGCAGTTCCGCTGCTCAAATTCTGGAAGGAATCGAAAGACCCCTTTTTCAGACACTATCTCATAAAAGCTTTAGGACAACTCTCCAACTTGGATCTGTACAGAGAAATGCTGGAGAGTGGACAGGTGCTGGATTCTAAAGAAAAACAGCTCTTCGAAGAGATTCTGAGAAAAAGCGGCCCTCCCGCGATCCCGATGCTGGCTTCGGTCCTTGAGGCGGAGCAAGTTTCCGATTCATGCCGGGCGCTATCAGCTAAAGTTCTAGGCCACCTTGATTTAGAAACTCTCCATACCCTCCTGCAAAATGTGGTGGACAAGGAGATCGAAAAAGCACGCTTCTATCTCACCCATTCTAGAGCCTATGCGCCAATCCAGGAGACAGCACTCGATAAACTGCTTGCGGGAGGGCTCTCCTCTGCCTTCAGCGCCAAGATAGAATTCATTATCCACCTTCTTTCGTCTGCTGGGGAAATCTCCGATCCCGAAGCTGTGTGTAGACTTTATAGATCAAAAAATGCTAAGATCAGAAGCCAAGTCATTGAGACACTTGAAAAAACGTGCAAAAGAGCAATTTTTCGGAAGCTAAGACCGCTGATCGAAGAACAAGGCTTTAGTGGCACCAAAAGAATTTTAGGTAACGACAGCGGAGCTGTTCTACCCCTGGAGGATCTTTTGAATTTTCTAGCTGAATCACCCTCTCTCTCCGATCAAATCATGGCTGCTGCCGCCTTGAGCAGCTTGCATCCTCAAAAATCCCGGGAATCATTAAAAGTTCTTGCCCAAAACAACTCACCCATCATCCAGAGTTTTGCTAAGGAGCTATTAGGAAAAATTTGAATACAAAACCAAGCACGGCAGCCCACACGCTAATCGAAAAGTCGCTTCTGCTCAAGAATACCTGGCTCATGGAAAGCCTTGAGTTAAGCCAGCTGCTTTCCATCGCTGACAAGCTCACCTTCTCCAAAGCCGGCGCAGGCGAAGTTGTGTTCGACTCCGGCGAGCAAGCCTACAGTATCTTTTTTATTTCTAACGGCTCAGTGCATCTTTCGGCTCAAAATCAAAATGAATCTCATATCATCGGACGTGGCGACTTCTTTGGCGAGGAGTCTCTCCTCTCAGGTCTTCCAAGAGCCTACAAAGCTGTGGCTGGCGAGCCGACGGAAATGTTTACCCTCTCAAAGACCAATCTCTTAGCTGTACTGCACGAACATCCCGCCCTAGCGGTCGATCTTCTTGAATCTTTTGCTTCCTCAATGCAGTTTCGACAGCGAAACTTCAAAGCAGGAAGTTTTTCACATGGAGGTACAACATGAAATCTCGATTTAAAACCTTTACTTTGCTGATGCTGACGCTGGCATCTCCCCTGCTGGCAGTCGAAGGCTCCAGCCAGAGGCCGGCGCTTCAAGCGGTCCCGGTGCCAGAAAGCGGGCGATCGCAAGCAGCTCCTCAACGAGATGCCGGACGTCCTCAGGTTGTTCCTGGGCGTGATGCTATGCGTAACAGGGACAGAGGCCATGCCGTTGTCGGTAACCGCATGGAAAGAGTCGAGAGAGTGGACTGTAGAAGAGCGCGTCGCCCCTGCTACCCACGAAGAGAGTGCGTGGTGGTTGCCGGCAGATGGGATCCGGTTCTCTATGAACCTGTCCGCTATGTAAGGCGACCGATTGTCAGGGAAGTGGTGGTAGTCGACGAGTGCCCATGCTGTTACAACCCTATTTACGAAGAATGCGACTCGTGCGAATGCGGTTTTGAATTCTCCTTCAGAGCCAGCAACCGCCGCTGTCGTTAATTCACTTTAAGTTTCAGAGCAACAAGAGGGCAGCTTTGCCCTCTTGTGCATCACAAGAACCCGCCCAAGCCCCTCCTCTTTTCGAGGCGCAATCACCCGTCCGCACTCCTCGATCCCCCGGATAAATTATACCGAAAGCATCTTGAAACTGGGGATTTTCGCTTTGATAAACTCCTGGGATCGTAAAATTTTAAACAACTTACGTTAGATCACTTAAAATCGCCCGCCAAAACAATTTTCTCTTTGCCAAAAACTCGAATTTGCGACAACTTCGGCATGGAAGCCAAGATAAATTTTGAATAACACGTGGTGTTCCGAGAAGTTTTATAGGCCGCTTCACCAGCAAAGTTTGCCTATGTGAGTTTAAGCACAGGCTCTACTCCCCCTGGGGAGAGTTTAAAGGATAAAAAGGGAGGAAGCATGAATAGTACAACAAAGGAAGGGACTGTGAGCGCGAGGCAAGTGCAAAATCTGATGACATATCTGGCGAACACCTATGTTCTCCTTCTAAAGACGCATAATTACCACTGGAACGTGGAGGGCGCCCGCTTCTTTACTCTTCACCAGTTATTTGAAAAGCAGTATCAGGATCTTTTTGAAGAGAGCGACACGGTCGCTGAAAGGATCCGCGCTCTGGGTCGAAAAGCGCCGGGAACGATGCGTACCTTTTTAAAACTGGCCACTATCCGCGAGGGTGATCAGGAAGATCTCTCCGAGAACGAAATGATCGAGGATCTCATGCGCTCGCATGAAGAACTTTCGACTGAGCTGCACACCTATATTGCCCAGGCGGAAGAGGACAAAGACCAGGGAACTTTAGATCTTTTTGTTCAGGCGCTACGCAGCCACGACAAGGCCGTTTGGATGCTGCGCAGCCATCTCCTCACTAATTAGGAAACATACCGGGGATTCGGGGGAATACGGAAAAACTCCCCTCCGAACTCCCTCAGCAACACGGCATCCAGATGCTTACCGAGAGCGGGATGCTCCTTCGTCAGCCAGCGACGGAATTTATAAAATTTCTGAAAAATTTCAGGTTCGTAAATCGATTTCTCGGCATATTTCGGTGCGAAATCAAACTGTCCGACATCAAGATGCGCTGGCGCCCCGTCAATAACACCGGTGTTTTGCATCAGCGCCGGATCGTTGTCTGCAACACCTCTTCGATATTCCCCAAGTATCTGCATGACGAGCGCATCCAAAAATTGCTTAGCTTCCTCCACTCTTCCCTCTCGCATCAGAAAGTCCAGGTGAGCTGTCAGCATGATGCCCTTCTTCTGTATCAGAAACTCATACTGGTCGATATCAACTGCGTGCCTGCGATTCATTTTATCGATGAGGGTTACCCTCTTGCCCAATCCTTCGGTTTTGTTAAGGTGCACATAGATCAACCCGGTCTCTTCTTTGGCGTGATTAAACGCCACTACCCAGCTCTTAAAAACGCCTTCCAGCTTGCGCTGTTTATGCGCGGTGCGGCTCATTCGGTGCTTATGGACGGAAGGAATAAAGTCAAACTGCTTCACCCACTCGGCTTGCCTGTAGCGCTGGTATTTAAAAAATTTAATGACATATTTGCCGTCAGCACTCTCGAACACATAGGACTGACACCCCTTCCCCAAATAATGAAACTCTTGGCTTAAAACGGTGTCGACCAACTCTTTTTCCTCCGCGGAGAGAGGGTGAGTTACCCATCTGTCATCAAAGCCAAAGGAGGAAGAGATATTCTCCAGTGAGAATCCGTCAGTCATCTTGTAGTACAGGCGGCCGCCGCCCAGGTACAGGCGGCCGCCGCCGTAGGCTGCCAGAAGGACGAGGAGGGCAGAGAGCCACCATTTGTAACGTCTGATAATTTTCATGCTTTTTTTCCAGTCTGGGAGTAAAAATTGGTTTGACTCAGGAACATTTTAGCAAAACAGGGTCACTGATGACAAGTTCCATCGGCGGAATGGATGTTTGCTAAATTTGGTTATATACCGAAAGATCCGCAAAATGTACTGATTTGATTAGCGACCCGACTCTAAAACACTTTCGGTAGTGTGCCCAATTCAGCACACAAATCGCACGATTTCAGTTTGTGAAAAGTCTTTCAAAACCTGTGGTCACTTTTATAAAAAAAATGTATACGAAGGATACTGATCCCATCAGAAAACAAAATTAAGGATCTCCCATGCTCACTAATGGATCTATGAAGACCGACGAAGAAACACTCAACCCCACCCTGATCCAAAGAGCGCTCTCCTATCTAGGGTATGCGCAAAAGATCTACCTTATCTTTTCAATCGTCTTCATCGCCGTTTTGATCATCGGCTACTTCCTCATAGGAGCCTATTGGGAGGACTTGCAATTTTTAAAGCGGGAACTTGCCGGTCTGAGGCTTCAGCAGCAAGCGGAAAAAGTGCTGGAGAACACCGTCAAACACAAGATCCTGTCTTATCGCTACCATCTGGGGGACGACGAACTGAAGAAAGATCTGGTGGAACTGCAGGCGACCATTTCCAAAAGCCTCTCCAGTCTGATTGAGCATACTAAGGCAAGTGAGAATCTTCTCTCGATCAGCCCTGAAGCATTTCAGCAAAAGCAGCAGAAAGAGGTTTCACCGCTTGAGCTTCAGCGCCAATGGGAGGAGTTTTCCAATACTGCTTTCGAGATGCAGCCTGACATCAGCGAAGCGTTTCATATCGGTTTTGTCGACAACCAGCAAGAGCTTTTGAATTTCATCGGCGAAGTATCCAATATCAGCTACGATCCTCAGGCGGAGTCGCACCACTTGATACAGATGAATTTGCTGCTGCTGCCCAACATTCAGGATCTCACCTCTCAACTGATGATCTTCGTTTTCTCGCTTAGTCAGAAGCAGACCATCTCCATTACCGACCACAACAGGGTAATTGCCCTGGCGTCCTTGCTCAAAGATGACCTAAACCAGCTAAAGCTGCAGTATCAGAAAGCTATCATCGCAGAAGTGAGCGGCAATAGGACCAACGAGATTAAAAACAACATCAATACCACCTACGTCTCTTTCTCGGAATCTGCAAGGATCTTTTTAAGCTTGGTCGACTCCCTTTTAAGAAAGGAAAAAAAGGGCGAAGGAGAAGACCCACTCGAAATTTACTCCGATCTCTATCTTGCGGGAACGAAATTGATCAGCAAAGATAACCAGCTTTGGGAATCGATCAACAAGCAGCTGGAGAGGCTTGTTATGAAGCGCTATGATGCATTGATAAACAAAGCTCTCAGCATCTTGCTCACTACCGTCATTTTAGTGGGAATCGCCATCCTTTTTTCCTGGGTCGTCATCGGCGAGCTAAACCGCTACTACTCGGGCGTCTACACTGCCGTTTCCGAGTTCCGCGACGGCAACTTAAAAGTAAGAGCCCCTGTTGCCTATGATGCCTCCTTCAGTAAGATCACGACCGTTTTAAACCAGCTGGCATATACCTATGAAAACCTCATCAGCCAGCTGCAGATCTCGGGAGTACAGCTCACATCGTCGATTACCCAGCTCGCAGCGGCCTCGAAGAATCAGCAAAGCACCGTTTTCAAGCAAGAGTCGACAGTGAAAGAGATCCTCGTTACCGCCGGAGAAATCTCATCGACATCCAAGCAGTTTGCCAAAACGATGAATGAGATCAGCGATGCGGCAGAAGGCACGTCCTCCCTCGCAGCCCTCGGAAAAGAGGGTCTTGGAAAAATGGAAGAGTCCATGAAGCAGATGGTCGAGGCTTCGCAAAGCATCGCCTCGAAGCTCGCGGTGCTAAACGAGAAAGCTCAAGAAATCACAAGTGTGATCACGACAATCACCAAAGTTGCCGACCAGACAAACCTTCTCGCTCTGAACGCTTCCATCGAAGCGGAAAAGGCGGGCGAGCATGGGAAGAGCTTCTCGGTGATCGCACGCGAAATCAGGCGCCTTGCCGACCAAACAGCGCAAGCGACACTGGACATCGACAAGATGATCACGGAAATGACCTCTGCTGTCTCCGAAGGGGTCATGGGCGTCGACAAATTCTCCGAAGAGATCACAACGGGAGTCGGACAGGTATCCACCGTCTCCGGCCAGCTTTCGCGCATCATCGAGCAGGTGCAGCAAGAGACGGCCAGCTTTGACAGCGCCAACAAAAGGATGCAGGCGCTATCGCTTGGGGCTGAGCAGATCAACCAGTCAATACTTCAGTTGAATGAAGTGGCCAAGCAGACTGCAGACTCCATCCGCGAATTTGACAGCGCCATTTTACTGATCAAAGATGCGACGACGCAGATGCAAACCTACGTCATCAAAATCAAAAGCTAAAGCAGTTTGACACACCTCCAAATCCACCCGCTTTCGGCCTTTTTGAAGAGACTTGAAGATAGTTTAGAGAGGACATGAAAAGAGTTTAGGGATTGGTCACAACCGAACTTAGCCTTACATCGTGTCAACAAGTCCTCCCGCTCCATGTGACACCTGTCGGTGTTCCTAGGACTTCTAAAACTTCGTACTTCTGAGGGTGAGATACCTGTTCCCGACATCATCTTTTATAATTTCAGCAGCGCAAATAAGAAAGAAAAACAGGGTAAATACGAAACTAATTGTTCTAAACTTATTCCTCTCCTCTGCGCTTGAAGATATTTTTTAATTTATACAAAACAGCCGCTATACCTGCGAAAATGAAGGCTCCTAGTATTTTTAAAATACCAGTTGCACCTGTAGCATTAGCCATTTCCCCTACGACACTTGCGGCAACAAGACTTGCTACCCCATAACTTGCGATCCTATCCCCTGTTCTATAGTCTTGATGCCTATAGCCAGGATCAAAACTATGAGATCGAAGCATAGCATCGAAATGCCCGTCACCGGACGCATAGGATTCTTTGCTTGCTATACAAATCAGTTTTACAAAACTCTCTCGCCCCAGTCTAATAGCGACCGAGAGGACAACAGCTCCTTCCTCAGAACTTTCAAATTCGATTGACCAATAAACTGTATTTGTGTGCTTATCAAATACAGGTTCTTGCATCCATCCAATAACATGTAACTCCCTACCAACTCTTGTTCTTCCGAGCTCTCTATTTGCCGCTTCAGCTCGCTCGCTTAAACTTTCCAGAAGATTTTTTGCATCAAGATCGCCCCAATCATCTAAAGATATGTAGCCCTCATTCCAAATTTCAAATAACATTACCTTTTTAAAATCGATATCACGAACAACAGCTTCTAATTTTTCATTATCCCGATCACCACACCCAAGCCTCCAAACCTTATTGACATCTTCGCCGATCACCATTTTATATCCTTCAGGCAAAGATAGCGTTGAATTCGATCGGGTAAGCTTGTAAATTCCAGGATTTTTCCACTCTACTGACAAATAAACAAGTGTCCTCCCACTTTCTTCATCAGGAAAATCTTCAAGAATTTCTGGCAAACTTTGAAATGCCTCCCCCCCTTCTCCGAACATATCTACAGGTTCACTTACCACCCCTGGTGATTCCGATGACAACCTTTGGAATGAAGAGAGTACTATTACCAGCGCAGCTAAAAACTTAAACACGTTATATCCCCTTAAAAACAAAGAATAAAAATACAACCATAATTATAATACGTCAATATATTAAAATACTTAATTCACACAACTTTAGCCCTTAACCTACATTTACACATCCTCAAACAAATTACTTAGTCGACGATAACACAAGAAGGTGTAACAAATAAAAACTCAAAGGCAGCATTCTAGTACCCGAAGAAAGCGAAGTTTTTAACTTCAACGAAGCAAACACAAAATCCGACTAAAAACAGATAACTAACCGCTAATCTGTACGAAGATTTGTAAAGAACATATATTGGTTAATCACCTTAATTTTATTTCAAAGGTTGCGATTACAGAAGCCAATCATCATGATCAAAATAGCTTAAGAGTCCTTGTCAATGCTCTTTTAGATGGGAAAGAAGAGTGACACTTGAAATTGTTGAGAGACACCAAGGTTGGTGTAAAACTTAAATACCTGAAAATATTTAGTCTTTTACCTAAGCGATGACTGCTCGACCGAACTTTTGTACGGATTAACAAACAGCAAAGAGAGCAAGGATAATGAATATTATACCGAAAGTGTCGTAAAATTTGGGATTTTTAGACAGTCTCTAAGGCATGGCATTAATTGATAAAGTTCCTATAGGGCGATAGCAAAGAGCAACTTTTCTTGACAGGTGCTGGGTGACCGTCATACCATCTTGCTAAACTATTTGATTCCAGCTAGTATATAAATCTCTTTACGAGCCGATGACCCCAGAGGTCTGCAAGTAATGTTTCTGTATTTTTGAGTGAGAAAAAACGTAGCGCTCAAGCAAGTGTAAATACAAAATTTTACTTATAGACAAAAAAAAAGGGGCGAATCGAATTACATAAAATTCTCTTAAGCATTGAACACTTAGCTACATTGCTTTACAAGAACAATCGGGTGCATACATGAAATTTGTCATTTCCACACAAGAATTTAACTATCTGATCAGCCGCGTACTCAATGTGGTCTCCTCCAAATCCACAATCCCGATCCTGTCCAATATCCTCATCGAGGCCAAAAAAGGGCAGCTTTACCTAACTGCTACAGACCTCACCGTAGGTGTACGCTGCTTCACAGAGGCTAAAATCATCGAAGAAGGGGCAACCACACTCCCGGCAAGACGCCTCGGCCAACTCATACGCGAGCTAACTGCCGTCAACATCGAGTTCGTCACCAACGACAACGATATGACAGAAATCATCGCCGACTCCTCCCGCTTCAAACTCTACGGCATGAACAAGAATGAATACCCCCAGCTCCCCGACCTGCAAGAAGCACATAAGTTCAAAATCAACCAGTCCGACCTGAAAGAGGCTCTCTACATGACCTCCTTTGCGGTATCAAGAGAAGACAATCGATATGTTTTGACAGGCGTCAACCTCTCCATCAAAAACGGCTGGGCAACTCTCGTCGGAACGGACGGCAAAAGACTTGCCAAGACAACTCTCAAGGTACAAGCCGAGCCGCAGGTGGAAGGCAACTACATCGTCCCGCTAAAAGCCGTCGAAGAGATCCAAAAAAACCTAAAAGATGAAGGCGAGGCCATCGTTTTCTTGATGAAAGACAAAATCGCGCTGCAGCTCGAAGAGGCGATCATCATCACAAAGCTTTTGACAGGCGAATATCCGGACGTAGACCGCGTCATCCCACAAAACCCCGAGCTTAAAATCACACTTCACCGTGAAGAGCTCTCCCAACTTCTTAAGCAGGTATCGCTCTTTACCCAGGAAGGGAGCCACTCGGTGAAATTCACCTTTACTCCGGGCGAGCTTAAGCTGGTCGCCAATACATCCGATATCGGAGAGGGCGTCGTCAAAATGCCAGTGAACTACCAGGGAAATAAACTAGACATCGCTTTCAACCCGAACTACTTCATGGACATCTTACGCCATAGCAAGAGCGAAACGGTCGACCTAGGGCTTTCCGATCCGTTCAACCCCGGCATCATCACCGAATCAGCAGAGAAGAAACAGAAAGAAGACAGAGGCGCTATTTTCGTTCTGATGCCTATGAGACTCGGCGAAGAATAATCACTTAAAGGGTTCTTTATCGGTTAAAGCTGATGACCTTGCCAAAGCCTCTGATCGTGTTATACCGAAGCAACTTGAAAAATTGGAATTTGGCCAGGAGGGCCTTAAGAATTTTTGTCCAGAGCGAGCGACCATTGCCGAGAGGCAAGGCGCGAGTGAGGACGAAAATTCTTAAGTAAACCCGACGAAGCCAAAGACCAATTTTTCAAGTTGTTTCGGTATATACTGAAACGGGCTCTAAATTTGGGATTGAGGCCTTAAGAAAGCCTCAGGATACAACGATCGCACGTGACCTGGTTTACAAATATAAGGGCGACCGCGACCACTCGGCAAACCAAATCTGGAATACTTTCGGTATAAAACAGTCTCTAAGATAAAGGCTAAAAAAGCAATGAAGCGACCAGCAACGGCCATATCAAATGCAAGAGGGTTCTTGTTGACTCTTGCTCTGATGCTGGCGCTTCTTACTCCCCTCGTATCATACGCCGCCATTCCCTACGAAGTTAGCTTAACCGGCATCGAATCGGAATGTGTCGAAAGCCTTGTTCGCTCCTCTTCACAACTCGTCAACCTGATTAACACCCCCCCGGCGACGCGGCTGGCTCTTAAAAAAAGGGCCGAATCCGATGTACCCAACATCATAAACGCCCTCCATAGCCAAGGCTACTGGGGATCGGCGGTCGAGCTGGACTATGATTTCGATACGACCCCTGCAAATGTCATCGTGAAGGTCAATCCGGGGCCTCTCTTTCCTCTCGGGGCGCTAGAGGTCATCGATGCAGACACCGACGAGAGACTGGAAGTCAACCCGGCAGACCTAACCCTCTGTCTTGAAGAGCCGCTGCTCCCGATCAAAATCAGGGCAGCCGAAGAGTTTCTTTTAAACCTCTTCGACACCTGGGGGTACCCCTACGCCTCGATCACCGATACAGAGGTAATTGCCTGCCTTAAGACCGAGACCATTGTGCTGCGGCTAAGGATCAAAAGAGGCTCCCTGATGTACTTCGGAGATGTGCGGGTCGTCGGCAACGAAAAGGTGTGCACCGCTTACTTCTTCAAGAAGCTGGCCTGGTCGAGAGGCGAACTCTACTGCCCGCGCAGGATCAAAGCGACTAGGCGAGAACTTGAAGGAAGTGGTCTCTTTACCTTGGTCGACATCTATTACCCGGAAGGTCCGGCCGAAGGACAGGATCTCCCCATCACCATTGAAGTCAAAGAAGGAAAAAACAGAACCATCGGCATAGGCGCTAACTTTGCCACCCAAAGGGGGCTTGGATTTTCCGGAGAGTGGGAGCATCGCAACTTCAAGGGCATGGGAGAAGTGCTGACCGTGAAGACCAATCTGTGGTGGGACACCCAAATGGCCCGGCTCTCCTACCTGCAACCCGATCTCTACTGCAAGGGTGAGGACCTGATCTGGCTCTATGAGTTCAACCGGGAGGTCACCGAAGGTTATACCGCAAAATCGTTAAGCGCCTTCGCCCGCATTGAAAAAGAGATGAACAGCAAGCTGAAGATCTCGTACGGTATCGGATACAAGCACCTTCGTGACACCCATATTCACGAAAAGAAGCGTCACCAAACCCAAAAGGACCGTGACGAGGAATTTAACCTGATCAAGACTCCCTTTTCGGCATTCTACAACGGGACTGACGACCTTCTCGATCCCTCTAAGGGAATGACCTTCCGCTTTTCGACGACCCCGACGGTTTCCATCACCGACCCCGTGATTTTCTACTCTATCAACACGATGACCTACACTTTCTACAAACCCATCTGGAATGATAAAACCATCTTCGCCTTCCGGACTACCCTGGGTTCAATCTTCGGGGCGAGAAAAACGACCATTCCCCGTTCCGAACTATTTGATGCCGGCGGCGACACCCTCCTGCGCGGCTATAAGTATAAAACGGTCTCTCCCCTCGACGATGATTACGATCCTACGGGGGGGCGATCCATGCTGATCTCCTCACTGGAGATACGGCAGCGCTGGTCAAAAGACTTTGGCGGAGTTGTTTTTTTTGATATCGGCAACGTCTACGCTTCTCCTTTACCCAACCTGCAAAACGAGATGCTGAGGTCCGCCGGTTTTGGCATCCGCTATTACACCTTAGTCGCGCCAATCCGCTTAGATGTCGCCTTTCCGCTAACGCCGCGTAAACACGTTGATAAACAACATTACCAAATTTATTTCAGCGTAGGGCAAGCGTTTTAAACAAACTTTCACTATAATAGTTAAAAACGTCATAAATCAAATATGTATCTCAAGAGCGTTCGTATATTTTTCCTGATCGTCATACTGGCGATATTGGCCGCTCTTGCTGCCATGCAGATGCCGCAGGTCAAAGAGCTGGCTATAAGGAAAGGGGTCGAATGGCTCTCAAATAGGATCGGCTACGACCTGCAGGTCGGCGATGTTGAGCTGATGCTGCCCTTTGAAGTGATTATCAAAAAACCTGTGATTCTCACCCCGAAAAAAAAGGCTGTATTTGAATCAGAGAGCGTAACGATACGCGTCAACCCCTATTCCTTCATCACCCGGGAGGTGCACCTCCACTCTCTGGTTATTGAAAAACCCCGCTTCAAAACGGGGGGAGCAGGAGCTCGTATCGGCATCAGGGAATTCGAAAAATACCTTCCTCCCCTCGCTATCAGCATCAATCATTTGCAGTTGACCAATTTTGAGCCTGATAAGGAGCTGAAGAACTACCTTGATGCGGGATTGTACTCTATCGATGCCAAATTTGAATATGAACCCGAAGAGGGTTACGCATTTATCAATGTCAAGGTCTGGAATGAAGAGAGCCCCGATGATTCACTGAACGCAAGTGCAGCCCTCTTTGCCGATGACGAAATCGGATTTGTCGGTTTCGAGGCGTTTAAAACGAGAGGCGTGTTGAAGGGGCCTGCCGGCAATACCATCGCGCGTGTCACAGGCAACTTATCGGGAACCGAAGCAGAGTGGCTTCGCTTCGTCGCCGATCCGGCAGGTTTTGACAACTACACCCTCGATGGTCAAATACGGGCTTCATGGAACTACTTCGGCAAAGATGAGGAAGGAAAGCTGAGCACGATTAAAGGCGGAACCTCGTCTTCGATGCGCATTGGAGGCAAGAAATGGGCGGAGTTTACTGACTTAGAAATCACCACTCCCTTTTTGCACCTGCAATCCAACCTTAGCATTGGACAAGATCTTGCTCTGGAAGGCACTCATGGCACGATCACTTTCAATGACGCAGGAGAGATCCTTCAGCTTTTGGGCGTTCAAAACGATTTAGAAGCCAAAGGGGCGGCAGTAGCCCAGTTTTCGATCGGCGGCTCAAAAGAGGCTCCAAGCGCCAAAGTACGTATCCAGGCAGAGGCATTTGAGATCTTGGCAAAAAAGATCGAGAAGATAGAATCTACGCTGGAATTCGTCACGTCGGATGCTCTATTCACAGGCGACCTTGAAATTAACATTAGCGACCAAAATGAGAAATATTACAGCACCGTCCATTTCAAAACTGATCTGGATACCGTTTTAGAGCTGGAAAAAGCGGCGATCGAGCTTCCCTGGGGCCAGGGCGAGCTGGACTTGCTTGTCGGGAAGAAGGGAGTCATAAGATCCCGGGCGAAAGCGGACATCGCCGACCTGGCGTTTTTGACCACAATTCTGAACAAGAAGGTGGAGGGAAGCGCGAAAGCAGACCTCTTTTTCTTTGTAGATGAGTCGGGCCTTGCGACAATAGCCCTCAAAGTTTCTTCCGACAAAATCACCATGGATAATTTCAACGCCTCCGCGCTAGAGATTATGCTTGATGCCGACGAGTGCCCCGACCGCATATTTTGCGGAGGCGAGGCCAAAATCGGCTCTCTCGACCTATTCAATGAAAAGCTGACAGAGCTCCAGCTTGTGTTCGAGCGCAAGGATATCGGAGACGCAATCCCCTATCTGCTCTCTCTTGAATACAACGACCAGCCCGTCAAAGCCTCCGGATTCCTCTCGGTCGAAAAACTGCAGAAGATGAAGATCGGAGTCAATCAACTAGACACATCTCTTAAAGCGCTTGAGGTTCATTTGAAAGAGCCTTTCGTCGTCTCGGCGGAGTGGGGATCGTTCGAGACGACACCTCTCTTTTTAAATATCGGCAAAGGTTCCCTCTTTGCCTCAGCCGATATGCATGAAGACTCCTGGCACTTTTCACTGAGGTTTAAAGAGATCCCCTGCGGCCTCTTCCCTTTTGAAGAGATTTTCGATCAACACCTTGAAGGAGATGCGGAAGGCGAAGCCTTCCTCTACGGTACATTTGACCAACTTGAAGGGCAGGTCAAACTGGATGTCCATGACCTGTTCGCCACTGAGGATGCTCACAAAAAAATCCCTCTGCTCAAGGGGTCTCTTGCAGCTTCCTTCATAGAAAACCGGATGGAAATGCGTGGTGAGGTCTCCGGTATCGGTGATGCCCCTCTTCACGTGGAGGCAGCCCTTCCCCTTTCACTGGGATTAAAAGCGCCCTATTACCGCCTTGACATGGACGCGCCCATGAAAGCCAGGATAGAAGCGGAGGGAGCCCTGACACCCCTGCTTGAGCTCTTCATTGTCGATGCGGCCTCATTTTCGGGAAACGGTAAGATTGAGATGGAGGCGGAAGGGAGTATCAACTCACCTAAGATACACGGTGCGTTTATCCTCTCCAGCGGACTCTTTGAGATCGCAGAGCTCGGCACCCATCTGACCGGCATCCGCGCGGAGATTAAGGGGGAGGGTGATATGCTCTACTTAAACTCTCTGGAAGCTGGCGATGGAGGCAGCGGAACCATCACCGGATCAGGAAAAATGCGCCTTTCCCTGAAAGACAATTTCCCCTTCCAAGTCGACTTGGCGCTCAGCCGCGCAAAGCCTGTACACGTCAACCTTTTCGACGGAGAGGCCAATGGATTTCTAACCTGTACAGGAACCATCGACAAAGCCCATCTGCAAGGGGCCCTCAGCATTCAAAATGGCCGGCTCCTCCTGCCCAGAAAGATCCCAGAAACCTCAGTCTCGTATCCTGTGCGTTATGTAAATCAGGCAGATGCAAAAATTAAACCTACCGAATTGGCCGCCGATTCCGGAATCGACTTTCCGCTGGATGTCGACATAGAGCTCTCCATACAAGATTCCTTCGCCATCGTGGATGAGGATCTGCAATCGACATGGAGAGGAAAAGTCAACGTCACCGGCCCCGCTTTAAAGCCCAATTTCATCGGAGAGGTAAAACTCATCGGCGGCGACTATCTTCTCAACGGCAAGCAGTTCAGTCTGTCCCAGGGAAGAATCGCCTTCAATGGAGATTTTGAGAAAAAATCGAGTCTATATGTCAGTCTCTCAAGAGATATCCAGAATTACCAAGTCGAAATCATCCTGAAGGGCCCTCTGAAAGATCCGGAGATACTTCTCAGATCGAGGCCGTCTCTGCCCACACAACAGGTGCTGTCGCTGATCCTCTTTGGACGCACAGCTTCCGACATCAACGAGCTGCAAGAGGAGCAACTTGAACAGTCACTGTCCAATTTGACCAACTCCGACAAAAAAGACGATACTTTGACCAAATTCCAAAAAACTCTAGGAATCGATCACATCGAGTTCATGCGCTCAAACGACTCATCGCAGCAGGTTTGCATAAAGGTTGGCAAATACATCTCCCGCAACGTCTATCTCTCCGTCTCGAGAGATTCGGCCGAAGAGGTCAACGCCATTTCGCTAGAGGCGCAAATACAGAAAAACATCAAAGCCCAGATCGAGGCGCAAGATAACGCCCAGGGACAGTTCTCCATCTTCTGGAAGAAGAACTACTGACTCTGAAAAAGGGGCAACACGCTTCCGTAGCTTACACCACAACATTAAGGTTGAAAACGTTAGGAGCCTGCGGCTTTAGAAATTGACCGATGTGGTATGATGAGTGCGTAGTCAAAGCGATGTTTTGACAAAGGAGTATTCATGACTTTTGGAATCATCATTCTTATCGTGGCTGCGGTCGTCCTATTCTGGTTGATCAGCATCTACAACAATCTGGTAAAGCTTAAAAACCAGGTTAAAAATGCCTGGGGGCAAATCGATGTGCAGCTACAGCGCCGCTACGACTTGATACCTAACCTGGTTGAAACAGTGAAGGGATACATGTCCTATGAGAAGAGCACTCTCGAGGCCGTGATTGAAGCGAGAAGCAAAGCCATGGGCGCGATGGAGGCTATCCACAAGCAGGAGATTCCCTCCGGACAGGCTATGAAGGAGCTGATGAGTGCTGAGACTGTTCTCCAAGGTGCGCTACCCAAAATATTTGCGCTGGCGGAAAATTATCCCCAGCTGCGGGCATCGGAAAACATGGCTCAGCTGCAAGAAGAGCTGAGGACAACAGAAAACCAGGTGGCATTTTCAAGGCAGTCCTACAACGATCAGGCGATGCAGTACAACATCACCCAAGAGCAGTTTCCGACGCTCATCTTCGCCAAGATGTTCGGCCATGTGCCCGCCGATATCTACAAAGTCGAGCAGGAAGAAGCAAAAAAAGCGGTAAAAGTTTCATTTAACTAGCGTAATCCAATGGACTTCTGGAAAGCACAGCACAACGCACGAACCAAGACAAAATACTATCTGGCTGCATTTGTCTTGATTACGCTCTTCACAGCCATCGTGGCAGAAGGCGCCATGCGCTATTTTGCGCCCGATGTCTACGATGCGCCCTATCCGCTCATATCCATCCTATTTCTTGCCATCACCTTCATCGTCGCCGGATACAACTACACGATGTACCAGTCGTTTGGAGGAGCCTATGTCGCGCGTTCGGTGGGAGCCGTTGAAGTCCACCCCCTGACGACCGATCCGCAAGAGAAGGTTTTACTCAATATTGTCAAAGAGATGGCGCTGGCATCGAGTCTGCCCATGCCGCGCGTCTTTATCATCCCAGCCAAGCAGATCAACGCTTTCGCGGCAGGTTTAAATCCCGACTCCGCGGCGATCGCGGTTACAGAAGGCGCTATCGAGCGTTTGAGCCGTGATGAACTGCAAGGCGTTGTCGCCCATGAGTTCGGCCACATATACAATGGCGACATGCAGATCAGCTTAAGGCTCGCAGCCATGGTCATGGGCTTTTTCTTTGTGATGTATCTAGGCTTCAGAACTCTGCAGCTGGCCTCCTATCGCCGACGCGACTCAAGGGAAAAAGGGGGGAACCCCGTTCTGATTGCCGCTCTCGTGCTGCTTGTAGCAGGTGTTTTTACCTGGTTTGCGGGCACACTGCTCAAATGTGTTGTGAGCCGTGAGAGGGAATACCTTGCCGATGCCTGCAGCGTCCAGTTTACCAGAAACCCGCGCGGTATTGCGTCTGCCCTAAGAAAAATTGCCGGAGAATCTGTAAATGACATGCCGAAGGCCGGTATGGCATTTTCCCATATGTACTTCGACGAACATCTAGGCTTCAGCAGTCTGTTTGCCACACACCCGCCCCTTGCAAAACGAATCCAGGCCATCGAGGGGAACCTCTATGCTCCTGATCATCCTTTGCCCTAGTCCTCTCAAATCCATTAGCTCCGTCTGTTAATTTATAAAAGCTAAGAGATTTTAATCGGCTCCTCTGGAAACAAGTTTTCAAACAGAGCAATTCGCCCGACAAGTAAAGGCGAATTGCCGTATACCCGCTTTGGTTTTTCGAGAAAGAGTAAACTCCCACGCCAAATTTTGAGATACTTTCTGTATAATTGTCAGGATTTTCACTCTCTGTACAGATCGTTTGCCTTTTAAAATATAAAACAGTAAAAGAAATTTATATTTTAACTCTCACAAAGAGGACCTCATGACTATGCTTCAGAAAACAAAAACCTTCTTCTCGGCGCTCGCATGCACCGGAGATTTTTTCCAGCATTTTGTGCTGCTGGCATTCCGCCTCTACTTTGGCTACAACTTCTTCCTAGCCGGATATCAGAAATTTCATAATATCAAAGAGACGGCCGCCTTCTTTGGCCAGCTTGGGATCCCGCTGGCTGACGCCCAGGCCTACCTGGTCGCTTCGGTCGAAATGGCCTGTGGTATCTTGCTGATCGTGGGACTAGCTTCCCGCCTGGCTGCGATTCCTCTGATCATCACGATGATCGTTGCCTTGCTTACTGCGCACAGCAAAGGCGCGTTTCAAATTTTCAGCAATCCATCCGCCTTTTTATCGGAAATGCCAGTCAGCTACCTGATCGTCTCACTGGTTATCTTTGTCTTTGGCGCCGGGTGGTTTTCGCTCGACTATCTCTTCGGCCGCTTCTGCTGCAAATCCTGCAAAGGGTAAAAAAAATCCCTTGGGAACTGCATTTTGTGCATTCCCCAAGGGATCAATCCTCAAAAGATATCGTTTTGAGCGCTTAGCCTTTCAGTTTGTAGGCGACAGCGCCTTTTTTAGTCTTCACGGGAACACCTTTTTTGGTTGTCAAGGCGACCTCTTTGGACTTCTTTTCTTTTTTGCCACTTAACATCTTAGGCATCAACTCATCGACAGTGGAAGCTAGATTGGGTTTTATAGACAGAGCAGTTTTGACATCTTCCTTTCCTCTGGCTTCATCGCCCATTGCGATATAGGCCAAACCCCTATAGAGGTAGCCTTTGGCGCTTCCGGGTCTTGCGCTTAAATAAGCAGTGAAATCTTCAGCGGCGCTCTGGTAGTCCCCTTGCATAAAATAGACAAAACCTCTTCTGCGGATAGTGTCGACATCCTCAGGATTGTTCTGTATCTCTCTATCGGCAAGCGATCTCGCCTCATCAAGCTTATTCTCAATAATTAACGTTTTGATTTGGCTGCTTGTTGCGGAGGTTTCCGCCGCAAAGCCACATCCTGCGGTAACGGCTAATATGAAGCTAAAAAATGCTATTTTTTTCATTGCAAGTGCCTTATGTGAAGATTCGAATAATAATTATGCACAAATTCCTATTATTTTGCAAGGTTAATAACCATTTTTTTAACTGAAAAGAACTCAGGTAATTGGAAAACCAGCTATACCGAAACAACTTGAAGAATTGGAAATTTGGCCAGGAGGGCCTTAAGAATTTTTGTCCGGAGCGAGCGACCATTGCCGAGAGGCAAGGCGCGAGTGAGAACGAAAATTCTTAAGTATACCGAAATTGTCTCAAAATTTGGATTTGGCTTTGATACCCCCTTTTAAAGACACTTTCTGGATAAACGCCCGTCCGTCAGGAATAAATTTAGAATTTTTGAGACACATACGATATAAAAGAGGTAAATAAAGGAGATCATTCATGACTGAGGGCATAAAAAAAGAGAGCACGGCAAAAGACATCGCCATGGAATACGTTCAGCGGATCTGGGATGAAAAAGATATGACCGCGATCGATACACTTATGGCAGAGGAGATCGTCATTCACAGTTCCTTTGGCTATTATCAGGGAAGAGCCAAAATGCGCGAGGTAGTCTCGGCTTACTACAGCGCCTTTCCGGATCTGAAAGTCAGTAATGATTTTATAATTTCAGAGGGTGATAAGACCATGATCCACTGGCAGGCAAGTGGAACACACCTCGGCAACTTCAAAGAGCTGCCGCCGCGCGGAAAGAAAATCTCGTACACGGGGGTCACCATCTACCGGACTGCTCATGAGAAAATAGTCGAGTATTGGGCTTATGTTGATCTTCACTACCTGATGCAGCAGTTGAAATGAGTACTTTTAATCTGCCAGAAGAAAAAATCCGTAATCGCTCAAGCGCTCAAATCCGAGAGAAAGAAAGGGAAGACTCTCCCTTTCATCATGGGTGATGGCCAGGGAACGAATGCCCATCCGCTTGCAGTGAAGGGCAAGCGCGGCGACAAAACGGGTAGCCAAAGCGGCGTCCTTCTCTTTTTGTCCTAGGCTTAAATGGTGAATTGACGCCCTGTCTCCCTCATAAAGAATAGAAGCGGCAGCCACGATCTCCCCTTCTTGAGAACCGAGAAAATGCCTGACGGAAAAATTTTTGACAGCCCCCTGCATGAAGAGCAGATCGCGCTTTCCTCTTTTTGTCAGAGCCATCCTGCTTGCCAGTACATCGGAAATCCCTCGCAAATCAGAAGGAAATCGGAGCGTCAGAGGGTTTTTCCCCTCCAGCAAAGACTCCGGAGTGGAATTAAGTTCCGCGTGAAGCCCGAGAAGAGTTGTCTCTTTAACAAAACCCTGACTGAGAAGCGCTTCCTGCAAATGCAGGCAGCCTGCTTCATCTTTGACGCGCCAAAAAAAGGGAACCCCTTCGCGGTCAAATCTCTTCTTCATCATCTCGATTCCGCCGGGAATATGCCGGGGATGCAGGCGGCAATTCAATACACCGTTGAGATAAGGGGAATCAATCCGTGTGGAGATGGTAATCAAGTCGCTCGAGAAAGTAAGTTCTACTCCCATGGCCAGCCAAAACCGGATCGGCCCCTCATCGACAAAGGCCTCTTTACGCTCCCTGGCTTTTTGTTCCAAACGTGTCGAATAGGACATAGCAGCACCGAAACAAGCGTTCAAAAATTTGGGCGACTCTATAATCTTTCTTGCAAATTGTAAAATATTTGGCAAAATGAAGTTGAGGTTTGAAAAAAAAAGTATCTATATTACTGAGCTTTGTCAGTTAATGAATTCGAGTTTCCGGCAAAATAAAAGCTCCCTAAGAATGAAACATTGTCATTCTACTACCAAGTGACTTGTAATCTTCCACTCTAGGGAAGCGTTCTCTTTGCCAAAAACCAAATTTTGAGGCACTTTTGGTACAACATCAAGGATCCAGACTATGAGACCTTCTCTGATCGACTACCCCGGAACTATCCTCTCTATCGCAGTATTCATCGCATGCTTTATACTCATCTGGAGCGAGTCGAGGATGCCGATCAACAGCATGATAGCCGCTATGATGGCCGGAGCATTAACCCTGCTCTGCTATGTGGTTACAAAAATGGTCTACCTTGCAATGAAAAGGCCTAAATCATAAACCAATGATTCCTCTTAAATTCGAAGGGAGCGAACAATGATCCTACAAGACATGGAAGCGACGGCAAGCCCTCTCGCGGATTCTGCGAGGCACACAAGAAATGCCGATCCGTGCGTCGTAGTCATCTTCGGAGCGACAGGAGATTTAACTTCAAGGAAGCTGCTGCCCGCTCTTTACAACCTCTCCATTATGGGACTTCTCCCCCAGCACTTTGCCTGTGTCGGGTTCGCCAGAAGACCCAAACCTCATGAAGTGTTCAGGCAGGACATGAGAGAGGCCGTCGATCAGTTTTCGAGAACAAAACCGATTGGAGACGAGGACTGGACACCGTTTTCCGAAAAGATTTTCTACCACCAGTCCGAATTTGACCAAGAAGAGGGATACGAAAAGCTCCGAGAACTGCTCCTGGACATGGACAGAAAATTCGGCACTAAAGGCAACAGGCTATACTACCTCTCCACCCAGCCCAGTTTCTTCCCTGACATTATCGAACGATTAAGCCGACATGACCTTCTCTATGATCAAAACCAGGTGAAAGACCGCTGGAGCCGTGTCATCATTGAAAAGCCCTTCGGCCACGACTTCCATTCTGCCGCCAGCTTGCAAAAAGAGATCACCAAACACCTCTCGGAAGAGCAGATCTACCGCATCGATCACTATCTGGGTAAGGAAACGGTACAAAACCTTCTCAACTTCCGCTTCAGCAACCCCATTTTCGAATCGATCTGGAACAACAGCCACATAGACCACATTCAGATCACCGTAGCTGAGGACATCGGTATAGGCACACGCGGACGCCTCTGGGAAGAGGCCGGGATGCTACGTGACATCGTACAAAACCACATGATGCAACTGCTCACTTTAGTAGCGATGGAACCTCCCGCCAATCTTAAAGCGGATGCCATTCGAGATGAAAAAGTCAAAGTCATGCAGGCTGTGAGGCCCTTTCCCCCACAGGATTTAGAAAGTTGCATTCAGCGGGGACAATACGGCCCCGGCTTCATCAAAGGCCAGCCGGTCAAAGGGTACCGGGAGGAAGAGAATGTTTCTCCTAAATCCAACGTCGAGACATACGTTTCCCTGGAGCTTTTCATCGATAACTGGCGCTGGACAGGGGTTCCCTTCTATCTCAGGGCGGGCAAGCGCCTTCCGAAAAGATCCACCGAGATTGCGATCACCTTCAAGGCGGCTCCCTCATTCCTCTTCCAAAAGAGCCAGGGAAAGATCGAATCGAATGTTTTAGTCATCCGCATCCAGCCAGACGAGGGCATCTCTCTGAAGATGAATTGTAAAGTACCCGGACTTAACAGCCCCATACAGCCTGTTAAAATGGACTTCCACTACGGTTCATACTTCGGTGCCAAACCACCTGAGGCTTACGAAAGACTTCTCTGCGATGCCATGTCCGGCGACAACACCCTCTTTGCCCGCATAGACGAAGTGATGGCATCATGGAAGCTTTTCACACCCGTCCTTAAATACTGGGAAAGCACCGTCGCAGAATCGTTTCCCAACTACCCTTCGGGAACATGGGGGCCGGTCGAATCGGAGATTCTCCTGGCTAAAAGCGGAAGGCGCTGGAGAATCATTTAAGAAGTAGGACAAGGCTGGATCATGGGCAAAGAAAGCAGCGTGCATATCATCGACATTGATGGAGAGCTCAAAAAGCTTTGGGACGAGCAAAAGCATGAAAAAAAGATCAAGGCGTGCCTGCTGACGCTCATCATCTACACCAGGGATGATGTACGCGGAGATTACCTGAGAGAGATCAATCGCTCGATTATCAAAGAGTTTCCCTGCCGCATTATTTCAATTACGGAGCTTGGAGAGGATGTCACAAATGTCCTGACAACGGAAGTGTCGCAGCACACATCTCTTGAAGGGGGAACCCTGATCGCGAGCGACCAGATCACCATCAGAGCGAGCAGTGAGTATATTGAGCGCATCCCGTTTATCGTCCTGCCCGAAATAGTACCCGACCTACCTGTTTATTCAATCTGGGGTGCCCCGGTATCACCAAGCAACGCCCTTCTGACGGAACTCGAGAAAGCTTCGACCAAGGTTATATTCGACGCAGAGTCCTCTCCCCCCTTAAGCGCTTTCAGCAAAGTCCTTTACCAGAAACTAGGAAAAGTCCCCTGCGGGATAGCTGATATCCACTGGGCGATTGCGGCAGGATGGCGCGAGTGCTTTTATCAGGCATTCAATCGTGAAGAGGGCATGCGGTTTTTAGAAACAGTGAACAAGGTGAAAGTCACTTTCAATGATACGGAGGCTAAAACGCTGCCTGCCCGTGACACACTCTCTTGGTATTTCCAGGCCTGGCTGGCTGGCAGAATGCGCTGGACCCTGCTGAAAACCGACCATGCCAAACGGGAAACCAGCTACCAATCAAAGTCAGGAGTTGTCTCGCTGCAAATCGTTCCGGAAAAAAATCCGAAATTCCACAGCAGTTCCATTCTCACGATAGAGCTGACTAACCCCTCGGGCGATTCCTACATCTTCACCAGACACCCTGACTGGGATAAAGTCGTGGTTCATGTGACCAGAAAGAATACGTGCGAGCTGCCTTTTGTCTTCCCCTATCCCGATTTTTCCAGAGGATCGAACTTCATGAGGGAGCTCTTCTTCCAGGCTGAGAGCGACCACTACAAGAGAACTCTGGAAAAGTTGTCCGAGTTATCTTAAACCCTCAAGAGGCTGTATGGCATTTCCAGAAATCGACTCATCCATCAAAGCGTTTGACAAAAGGCGCGATATTGCTGTGTTTAAGACAGCGGATGATGCCATTGTTTTCACGGCAAAATATATCGTCAACGTGGGTCAGGCAGCACAATCTGCCCACAGCCGTTTTTCTATCGCCCTGTCAGGGGGCAACACCCCCAAGGCTGTTTTCATGAAGCTGGCAGAGCCCTCCCTTCAAGATCAACTTGTCTGGGACAAAGCACTCGTTTTTTTCAGCGATGAGAGATCGGTGCCGCCCGATCACAAAGACAGCAACTTCAAAAGCGCGATGGATTCAGGGCTTGGCAAGCTCCCAATTCCTAGAGACCAGATCTTCAGAATGGAAGCGGAAGAGCTGCCCGATATCAAAGCTGAAGCCTATGAACGGTTGATTGAAGATAAGCTTTCTGGAAACGCTCTCGACCTGACGATGCTAGGGATGGGTCCCGACGGGCACACTGCTTCACTCTTTCCCAAAACACATGCCCTGCACTCTCAAGACAGAAAAGTTGTCGCCAATTACGTTCCAAAGCTTGACACATGGCGGATGACCTTCACCTTCCCCATGATCAACGCCTCGAGACACATCATCGTCTTAGCTTTCGGGAAGGATAAAGCGCACATGGTAAAAGAGGTTTTGACAGGAGCGCAAGATCCCGATGCCCTGCCGGCAATCCGCGTCGGCACGGAAACCCACAAAGCACTCTGGATACTCGATGAAGCGGCGGCGGAAGAGTTGACCGCAAAATAAGATTATAAAGAAAGCGCCTCAAATTTTGAGACACTTTCGGTATATACCGAAAGTGTCTCAAAATTTGGTTTTTGGCAAAGAGAAAACTCTCGCGATTGAATGATCGTAAGCCACCTAATATTAGAAATATGAGGTAACTTTGTAATCTTTCAATCCCGAGGCTTTTTCAAAGCCAAAATCTCAATTTTTGAGGCACTTTCGGTATACACCACCCCTTTCACAAACGGAGCTTGACATGGTGCACCTACCGGATAAGAGCATACTCGACACAATCGGAAACACTCCTCTTGTCAAATTGCAGAAAATGTCTCCTAATCCCCTAGTCGATATATTCGTAAAGCTCGAGAGCTTTAGTCCCGGGGCCAGCATCAAAGACCGGATCGTCAAATTCATCATTGAAGATGCCGAAAAGACCGGCAAGCTGAAGAAAGGGGGTGTCATTATCGAGAACACTTCCGGTAATACGGGAGCTGCGGCGGCGATGATCGCCGCGATCAAAGGCTACCGCTGCATCCTGACCATGCCGGACAAAGTCAGCCTGGAAAAGCAAAATGCTCTTCAAGCCTTCGGCGCTGAAATCATCATTTGTCCCACTTCCGCGGCGCCAGGCTCCAAAGAGCACTACGTAGAGAAAGCTAAAGAGATCGCTGCGAAGACGCCATTGAGCTTCCGCATCAATCAATATGACAATCCGCTCAACCCCCTCGCCCACTACCTTTCGACCGGCCCCGAGATCTGGAAGCAGATGGAAGGAAATATCGATTACTTCGTCGCCGCCGCAAGTACCGGAGGCACAATCTCCGGTACATCGCGCTATCTCAAAGAACAAGACCCTACCATCAAAGTGATCATGCCCGATCCGGTCGGCTCTATTTTCGCAGAGTATTTCCGCACAAAAAAAATACCTGAGGGAGGCTCCTGCACCTATTTTGTGGAAGGAATCGGAGAAGACCATCTCACGCAGGCGATGGACTTTGATCTTGTCGACGATGTGATACAAGTCAATGACAGTAAAAGTTTCCAAGCTGCCAGAAGGCTTGCCCGAGAAGAAGGCATATTGGCAGGAGGGTCAAGCGGCTCCAACCTCTTCGCCTGCTTGGAAATCGCCCAAAAAGCAACCGAGAGGACACGGATTGTGACAATCCTGCCCGACTCGGGGCTTAAGTACTTAAGTAAAATATTCGACGACGAATGGATGCTAAAAAATCATCTGATGCAGTAGGACAAGACATGAAATTCGCAACTCGCGCTATCCATGAAGGCATCGAGGCCGATAAATCCACAGGGGCGCTGATGCCCCCAATCTATATGACATCGACTTACCTGCAGGAAGCTCCGGGTGCTACCAAAGGATACGACTACACCCGCGCAGGCAACCCCAACTTCACGGTGGCTGAACGGCAGCTTGCAGCGCTTGAGGAGGGCTCTTTCGCTACGCTTTACTCCTCAGGACTCGGCGCCCTTTCAGCTCTTCTTTCTTCCTTTAACCAAGGCGATACAGTTCTCGCGTTCAACGGCATCTATGGAGGAACATTCCGCCTGCTGGACAAGGTATTCCAAAGGTTCGGCCTCCATTATCGCCTGATCAACGGAGAGGATGAAGGGGCACTCGCCGAGGCGCTCGACAAAAAGCCGGCCCTTCTTCTCTTTGAAACGCCAAACAATCCCCTGCTTGGCATCCACGATATTGAGGTTATTGCAAAACAGGCAAAAGAGAGGGGTGTCACCACCTGTGTTGACAACACCTTCGCCACCCCCTATTTCCAAAAACCGCTTACCCTCGGAGCCGACATCGTGTGGCAAAGCTGCACCAAATACTTAGGGGGGCACTCCGATATTATCGGCGGAGCGCTGATCACAAACAGCCGGGAGTGGAAGAGTAAGTTCGACTTTGCTCGCATGACCGTCGGCCTCAACCCCAGCCCATTCGATGCCTGGCTCCTCTCGCGCAGCATGAAAACTCTTCCCCTACGCATGGAAAAGCATGCACAAAACGCCGGAGAAATCGTCTCCTTTTTAAAAGACCACCCTCTCGTGAAAACCCTCTACTACCCTGGCATGCCATCGCACCCGCGTTATTCGGTCGCCCAAAAGCAAATGAGCGGTTTTTCCGGGATCGTCTCGGCGGAGTTCAACCTAACTCTTGAGCAAACCAAAAAACTCATTTCCAGCTTCAAACTCTTTGCTTTGGCAGAAAGCTTAGGAGGGATCGAGTCTTTAGTGTGTCACCCCTCGACGATGACGCACGCCTCAATTCCTAAAGAAAAAAGAGAGGAGATGAAAATATCGGACGGTCTGGTTCGCTTTTCCGTCGGACTCGAGGATATAGAGGATCTGAAGAAGGATCTCACGAGCGGGCTCGCCAGTTGTTAAAATCCCCATTTTTCCTTTATACTGTTTCCTTTCGAATAGAGAGGCGAGGCAAACATGAATTCGGCATTTATCGAATACTTAAAAAAAAATATTCAAGAGCTGAAAGAGGGCGGACTCTACAAATCGGAGCGGGTCATTGCGTCCAAGCAGAGCGGATCTGTCAAGGTAGCGGACGGCAAAGAGGTGATCAACCTCTGCTCCAATAATTATCTGGGACTTGCCAGCGACCCCGAAGTTGCCGAATCAGCGAAAGCGGGCATCGAAACCTATGGCTTTGGCCTCTCATCGGTACGCTTTATCTGCGGCACACAAACCATTCACAAAGACCTGGAATCAAAACTCTCTCAGTTTCTTGGCACTGACGATACGATCCTCTACTCCTCCTGCTTTGATGCCAACGGCGGCCTGTTTGAGACGCTGCTTTCCCAAGAGGACGCTATCATCAGCGACGAGCTGAACCACGCCAGCATCATTGACGGAATCCGCCTTTGCAAAGCCCAGCGCTTCCGCTACAAAAATAACGACATGCACGATCTGGAAGCTAAATTGAAGGAGGCGTCAGGAGCGCGCTTCAAAATGATTGCGACCGATGGAGTCTTCTCCATGGATGGAACACTTGCCAACCTGCCTGCGATTTGCGATCTGGCAGAAAAATATAACGCCCTCGTGATGGTTGACGACAGCCATGCCCCCCCCCCCAGCCATGCTGTCGGTTTCATGGGAAAGGAAGGACGCGGCACCCATGAGCATTTCAATGTCATGGACCGGATCGACATCATCACGGGAACTCTGGGCAAAGCTCTTGGCGGGGCCAGCGGTGGATATACTTCCGGACGAAAGGAGATCATCGAATGGCTGAGGCAAAGATCAAGGCCCTATCTGTTCTCCAACACTCTGGCGCCACCCATTGCTGCCGCATCAATCAGCGTCTTAAAGATCGTGACTGAAAGAAGCGCGCTTAGAAAAACGCTGCATGACAATACACGTTATTTCAGAGAAAACCTCGAGAAGCTGGGCTTCAGCATCATTCCCGGGGAGCACCCGATCATTCCGGTGATGCTGGGAGATGCCAAATTAGCAAAGGAGTTTGCCGATAAAATGCTCGCCCACGGCATCTATGTGGTTGGTTTCAGCTATCCGGTCGTCCCCATGAATAAAGCGCGTATTCGCACTCAGATGTCCGCAGGTCTCACAAAAGAACATCTGGACAAAGCACTGAGTGCCTTCCGGGATGTGGGACGAGAGCTTCATGTCATCCGCTGAATCACAGGCAATCACCCTGATCCTGATGCGTCACGCCGAACCTCTTCCTGGTTCGGCTCTTGATGATATGTCCATTCCCCTCTCCCCTGTCGGCAAGGAGAGGGAAAAAAAACTGTGCCGGGAGATGGAAAGACAGGGACTTATCCCTGAAATGATCATTGCCTCTCCTTGCTTGCGGACAAAAGAAACAGCGGGGAAAAAAAGAAACAGCCGAGATTGTCGCTTCTTTTTTTCAGATTGACTTTTCATTGAATGACGCTCTCTTAGAACCCTTTCAAAAAGAGCTGCTTCTGAAACTCATTGAGAGCTTAACCTCCATCAAGACCGTAGCGCTTATCGGCCATGGCCCGTCTTTGACGGAGCTCGCCAACACTCTCCTGAAAGAAAGACGCTTTCAGTTCATGCTAGCCAAAAGCTCTGCCGCCGCACTCAAAATAGAGCTTGCCGCCCCTCTAAAAGCTACGGCGCTGATCTCCTACCTGCAGCAAAATTAGACATGTCCTCTCGCGGCAGGGGGGCAAATAACAATTGCCCAGTTGCCCCGGTAAAGGAAGAGGCTGTACCGCTCGCGAAAAATTCCCGGTGTAACAATTTCACGCTGAAAGCATCTGAGTGAAGGAGTTGCCCCTTGAGTTCCGGACAAATAAAACACACCTTCTATTCATTACGATATAGATGTATTCATATCCGTTTCGTTAATTATTGATTTCCTGTATAGATATGGATCTAGTACCCAATCCTTTAAAATTTTACGGATTGGATTCTAGTTTAGGGACATAGGGATGACTAAAACTATACACATTTTATATGCGGGAAACGACACTAAGCTGATTGGGTATGTGTTCAATAAACTCCTTAATGAAAAAATCACTTTTGACATCTGCAAAAGTATCGAGGATGCGCATGAGGCCTGCAAGCGCACTTCGTATGATGTCTATCTCTTTGATGAACAAGGTGGCAGGAAAATTCTTGACTTAACCGAAGAGATCAGAAAAAAGGAAACCACCCCTTCAATCATTGCAATTGTCGCTCAAAGCCTCGAAGAGCTGGATATATTAGAGACAGAGGCCGAGAAAATTGACTACATCTTGGAGGTTAGCGATACCTTTGAGGATCTCGATGAACTCCTGCGCAAGATTCTCCCCCATAAACCCTCTCTCCATGGAAAATTGGCGGACCTCAAGAAGCGCTATGATGAGACAATCGACGACAAAATCACTCTTTTGAAAAACCTCACCCAGCAAACCCAGAAAATCCCTGAAAAGCTATCCGATCTTAGAGTGGAGATCCACAAAATGGCAGGAAGCGCGGGAAATTTCGGCTATGCCGAAGCAGGTGATTTGTGTAAGGCTCTGGAGCGCGAAATCATAGAGCGCCTGGGGAGTGGAACCTATACAGATGCTTCCTGGCTCGCTTCATTGGATAAACACATCAATAAAATTGAAACGGCGTTTCATCAGCATGAAATCCCGACTGCAAAAACTTCGAAAACGCCCCTTGTCTATGTAGTGGATGACGACCCTCTTTTTTTAGACCTTCTGGCAACAGTGAAAGAGGATCTATCAATCGACCTACTGCTCGAAACAAACCCAGAGTCAGCTCTATTCAAAGTAAAACAGCCTGAATTCAATCCCGAAGCCCTTATTGTATCGGAATTTTTCAAAGCATCCACCATTACCGGATATGAGATCGTTGATGCAGAGAGAAAACACTCACGCTCAACCCAATACGTAGTTCTGCTTGAAACCGACACGATCGACAAGCGCATGGAGGCTATGAACAAAGGCGCTCACTACACTTTCACCAAGCCGGTTTCGGCCTACACCCTTTTAAAGACTATTTCCGAAAGGCTCGAAGAACCCTCCGCAAAATTTTTCAAAGCGCTTGTGGTCGATGATGACGTTGACTTCTGCGACTACACAGCCGCTGTGCTGGAAGAGATTGGCGCCCATGTTGACATTTTAAATGATCCCACAGACCTTTTCACAAAATTGCAAAGCTGCACTCCGGATGTTTTGCTCCTAGATGTTTTGCTTCCGAAATATGATGGCTTGAACCTTTTGAAGACCATACGTCAAGACATCACCTACAAAGACCTGATTATTGTGCTTGTGACTGGCGCTGGCAAATCGTTCGCTAAAATAGATGCCTACGCAGAGAACGTTGACGACATCATGTTTAAGCCGATTGATCCTAAAATGCTGCAAAAAAGGATAACAAGCCTGATCGATCGCAATCGCTCTTTGACACCCCGGAAATTCAATCAGGCAACCGGTCTTTATTCCTACCACGAGCTATTACATGCTGTGGATATCTTGTTAAAAAGAACACATACCCGAGTTCCCTATCTTGCTTTATTTGAGATAAATACGGCCAACAAAGGAAAGGACTCTTTACCCGACAAAGAGCTGATGGTATTCATCTCCAACCGGCTTCAGGTCGTGCGCGGGATCATGACCGGGTTCAAGACGGAGTGCTATTTTGTCAAAGAGGGTCAATTCGCCATGGTCTTTGAAGGCGAAGAGATCGATGTTATTGAATCGCGACTAACTAACCTTTTGTATCAGATCATTCAAGACAAGCCCGATTTACAAATTTCCATCAAGGCAAGCATCGTCGGCATCGGAAAGGAGTATAAAAATGCCCAGCATATGATGCAAACGGCAATAGAGGTTCTATCTGAAGCAGAGGAAAAAGAGTTCGCCCCGGTCAGGATTGTTCATCGCCTCCCTAAAGGGGTGCACGTACTCAAGCGGCATGTAATGATCATTGATCCTGATGAGACCGTCCTCAAGATACTCAGACAGTCGTTTGAAGCACGAGGCCTCTTTGTCAGCACTTACTGCGAAGGGGGGGACGCGCTGAAAGCACTCCTTTCCTCTCCCGAAAACACACTTCCTTCTCTGATTATCATGGAGAGAAAACTTCCTGATATGGAGGGTTTGGATCTTTACATCAAAATTAAAAACAGGTTCCGAACCACCATACCTCTCATCATCCTCACCGTCTACTCTTCAGATAAAGACATTAGCGAAGGGATAAAACAAGGCGTATTAGAGTATATCCAGAAACCCTTCAATATTTCACTTCTGGTTCAGAAAAGCTTGCAGGCCATTTTTTAAGTCCAAGCCCCTTCATAAAAGAGGCGCTAGTGCCGCGCGTCCGCTTCTGATATTAGGATAGCTCTCTTTCCCCGTATATTCATCCATATTGATAGACCAGAAGATAATCCCCTTCAGCCGATAGGCACGGGCAAGCTCAGCTTTTAGAGCCGTCGATGCCGGCGAATCGAAGCTCACCCAGAGTTTAGTTTGCGGATTGAATCCGTACACAGTGCTCGTCAAGGCATCGGGCCGAGAAATCAAACTCTTTTCCAAGATCATGTCGCTGATTTCAAAGTAGGCCAACAGTCCAGGTTGCCGGGTAGCGGGCCCTGGAAGCCCTGGCTTTTCAAAAGGTTTGCCTGGCCCTGCACTCTCGGGAGTGAGATCGGACACATCGCCAAAAGAGCGGCCAAAGGTCGGGATTCCCAAAAGAATTTTTTCGGACTGAACGCCCCCCTGCAAATAGTTATCCAATGTCGCCCGAATGAAAAATGGGCTAAGGGGATCAGTATCCCGATTCAAGGGAGCGTTGACTCCGGTCAGTTTAGAGTTTTCAAAAGGGCCATGATAATCATAGGCCATGACCGTAAGGTGATCTAAGTATTTTGAGCATTCAGCGGCAAATCGATAGAATTGCTTTTGCTCACTCTCTTTCAGTCCAAAAGGGGGATGCGCCGGAAACGCGCACGAGAGAGAAAGCGTCGGAGAAGATGACGCAAATGAATCGCGGCACTCCTTGAGAAATTGAATGAAATTCTCGAAGTCGAGAGAGCTGCCCCCTCTTGCTGGATCTCCGGGATATTCCCAGTCGATATCAATCCCGTTAAAGTCAAAACGGTGTGCGTAATCGATGCAGGAGGCTATAAATTCCCGACGACTCTCCGGCCTGGATACCATCTCACTAAACAAAGATTTGGTGGGAGCATCCGGGTTGTTGAAACTCCAACCCCCTATTGTCAAATAGAGTTTAAGTTGCGGTGCTTGCTGTTTCAACTTAGATAATGAAGGATAAAGGACCCCTATATCGTCCGGTTCAGTCGGTTGGATTTTGAAGTTTCCTGTTAGGCCGGCCTTTTCCGGATTCGCTGATGGGGTCGCATAGCCGAAATAGGCAAATGCAATGTGAAGCTCATCCAGTATTTTCGGATCGACAAGGGCGGCTGAAAACATAGGCCGCTGGCCGGAAGGCCTATAGTGTGCATAATTTTCATAGTAAGCAGCTACGATAGGCTCGGCAGAAACCGAAAGAGGCATCAAAAGAAACAGAGCGCTAAAAAAAAACACCACCTTCTCCTTGTAATCGAGAATCTATTCCTTTATATATTAAAAATTTAATTAAGTAAGTGATATTCTGCTATGGATGCGCTTTTACGCTACACACTTTACGGAATCACAATTTCAATCCTGCTCCTTGAAGTAGGCTTGATGGTGACCTGCTGCCTTTTGATCATCCTCATCAAATCCGTTACAAGAAGAAAGCAGCAAAAAAGGGATAAGAACGCAGCTGCGATCCGAGCTCTCATCGATAAACACCTTCTGAATGATCTCCCGCTGACCACCCTATCCATTCCCAACGACTTAAACGACTTTCAGAATGTATTGGAGTGTGCTGAAACATACGATCACCTTTTCACAGATGAGCGTTGGCAGAATATCAAGGAAAAAATTTTCGCTGAAAATTTGACGCCCTTCCTTTCAGCCTACGCGACAAGCTTCTCATGGGTTAAAAGACAGCTTGCAGCCCGGGCCATGCTCCTCTGCCCCCACAAGGCACAGAGAGAACTGCTGGAAAAACTGCTCGACGACAATCGTTTTTTAGTGCGGGTAACAGCTGCTACTTGCATCACACGCATATCCGATCAGCTGCTCTTTGAAAAAGTCATCAAAAAAATGAGCATGGAATCGCCTCATTCACAATTCCCCTATCGCGATGCGCTCATTCAGGTAGATGAAGAAAAATTTAGATGGATTGAAAAAGTTTTAAGAGAAACAAACAATATAAAGACCCAGGCGATCTGCCTCGACATCTTGTCTGAGCGCTACTCGAACAACGCGTTCGATCTCGTGCAGCCGTTTTTACACTGTTCTGATATCACCTGCCGCACTCTTGCCATCAAAGTCCTTGGAAGCATTCCCCTGCCAGAGTCTAAGAAAATCTTGCTTCATCGTCTCGAAGACTCCGATTGGAATATCCGCGCCGAAGCCATCATGAGTCTGGAAAAACTACACGCATTGGAAGCTATACCTCAACTCAGAGAAGCCTTAAACGATCCGGTCTGGTGGGTACGTTTAAAAGCCGCCATGGCGTTAAAATCGATTGGAAAAGACGGCCTTGATGTTTTAAATGCAAAATTGTCCGAAAAAGGTTCCAAAGCCTGTGAAATTGCCCAATACGCCTTAGCGCTACCTTGAGATATCAATGAAAAAAATCATCTTTTTATCTTTAATTTGTTCAGTGCCTCTCATAGGTGCAACACCCTCAGAGAGTGAAGAATCGCAGAAGAGGTTCAATGCGATCGTTAAAAGCTATGAAGAAAAAATTGAGAAAGATCCCAACAACTTCAGGCTCATTTTAGCTGTCGCCGATGTTTATTACTCGCTCCAGGAGTACGCGAAAGCTGTTAAATTCTATAGAATGGCCCTAAAACTGCGCCCTGACGATGTCAAAATCCAGACATCTCTTGCTCAAGCCTACTTAAACAACGATGATAGAAAGCGCAGCCAGCTCATCATTAACGAAGTGTTAAAAAAACATCCCGATAATGTCGAGGCGCTTTCAGGCTTAGCCCGCCTCCAGACGTTAAATTACCAATTTGCGGAAGCAGACAAAACTCTGGAAACGGCCTTAAAGCTGGATCCAAAGCACTTCACATCGCTCTTCTATCTTGCAAGCCTTAGGATCGCTGAAGGCCGGTACGATACCGCAAAAAAAATTCTGGAACAACTTGTTCGTCAAAACCCCTCTACTGTCTGGGTTCAGCAAGCATTGAAAAACGCCGAGCTCGGGCCTGCACTCGAACAGGTGGAGGAACTGGAACAGAAAGGAAATTACCAGCAGGCCCTCTTCGTTTTGTCGGAGTTGCAAAAAAAGGATCCTGACAGCGTCCAGCTATACAAATATCTGGCCCAAGTCAACAACCAAATGAAGCGCTACTCGCAATCGATCGAGCTGCTTAATGAGGGAATCGGCCGCTTTCCAAAAAACATGTCGCTAAGGATGGCGCTTGGATTTACCTATCTCGCCAAAAACGACCTGGATATGGCCGATTACATTTTTAAAAAAGCAATCGAGCAGGGTGTTTCCCTATCGGACGCGCAAGCTGGTCTTGGCCGGATCGCGCTTTTGCGGGGCAACAAAAACCAGGCGCTCAAACTCTATCAAATATCACTAGAGCTTAACCCGACCAACATTCTAACTCTCTCATACATCGCAGACTTACTTCTTGCGGATAAGAACTACCAGGAGGCGATAGAGGTCTATAACCAGATTCTCAAGATCAACCCCAAAGCTGTCTTCGCTAAGCAAAAAATTGAAGAAGCCCTGATGGATCCTTACTTCGAAAAGATCAAGAAGGAGATAGATCTCTCCCGTATAGAGACTATTTACGAGGAGCTTCTCAGAAAATTCCCCCACAATCCCACCGGTTATCTTCAATTTGCCGAATTTTTAAGATCGCGCGAAAACTACGCCAAAGCGATCCTGGTTACCGATCAAGGCATCTTAATTAATCACGACAACATTCCGCTCATACAGGAAAGAGCTCTGAACTACCTCCTGAAAAAGGAATTCGCAAAGGCATTGAGCGACTACAACACCATTTTAGCGATTCAACCCCAGAACGTCGAAGCGCTCTCCGGTGTTGGACGCATACTGTCAAATACGGGAGACATCGAAGGGGCAGAAAAGCTCTATTTGGAGTCGCTCAAAATCGATCCGAACAATCAAACGGCTCTGAACTATCTGCTCGATCTAAAATTGAAGCAAAAGGCTTATCTCGAAGCTGCGGAATTGGCCCAAAGTGTGATGATCACAAACCCTCAGGCCGATTGGGCCAGGGAGCAGTACATCAACGCTAGATGGGGCACTCTTTTCGATGAGGCAGAATCCCTGCAAAAAGAGGGACGATTACAAGAGGCTCTAAAGGTTTTGGAGACTATCCAAAAACAGGCGCCCAGCAGTGAGAGGGTCTACATCGATATCGGTTCTATCCTGACTAAAGAGAAACGCTACAAAGAAGCTATCAAAATCTATCGAGAAGGAATCGATGCAAATCCCCAGTCAGACCAGCTCTACATCAACTTAGGACTTATCTACCTTGAGCTAAATCAAACCGAGGAGGCCCGCTTCCTCTTCAATCAGGCGCTACGTAAAAACCCTCGAAATGCCGACGCGATCGCGGGACTTGGTAAAACAGTGCAGGCTGAGGGGAATGAAGAGAAGGCCAAACTTCTTTATCTCTCAGCCCTTGATGTCAACCCCAATAACTTGCTTGCCCTTTCCTATCTGGCCTCTTACTATATGCTAGAGCACGACTATGAAAGTGCCGAACAAATCTACAAAAAAATCACAACTCTCGATCCTAAGGCCGTTTGGGCACGTCTTGCGCTCCTCGAATCGAGAGTACAATCTTCACTTGTCAAGGGAGAAAAAGGGCGCTTTTCCGCTTACGCTTCAATCTACCTGAAATTGATAGAGGAATACCCGAACGAGCCTGAAGCCTATGTACTGCTGGCTAAGCTCGCGATAAAAATGAATCAGCCTGAGGATGCCATCAAGATTCTGAATCAGGGATTAAAAGTTCTGCCCGATTCAAACGAACTCAAAAACACCATGGGCCTTGCCTATATTGCTCAAGGGAATCTCACTAGAGCAAGAACCCTCTTCGAGGACATTTTAAAAATTGACCCCGAAAATATTGAAGCGCTCAACGGACGAGGTCGAATAGAAGAACTAAGCGGAGGTAAGTCTGCCGCCATCGCATGGTATGAAAAAGCGCTGAAAATCAACCCCTCCAATTTCCAGGCCGGGACAAACCTCGCCAATCTCTACTATGACCGTGGGCAGTACGCAGAGGCCGAAGAGCTCTACAAAAACATGCAAAAACTGCAGCCGCAGGCCAGGTGGCTTGAAATAGCGCGACTCGATGCAAAGCACGGCAAGATCCTCCGCGAAATAGAAGTGAAGGAGCAAGATAACGATATCATCAGGGCTGCAGCCCTCTATGATCAGCTCTTGCAGGAAGAGCCTAAAGTGGGTGAGTACTACTTAAGGGCGGCCCTTTTCTTTGCCCGGCATAAAGAGTATCAACGAGCGATCGACACCTATATTCAAGGAATCAAGGTAGAGCCGGGTAGCGCCGAGCTCCATGCAGGCCTTGGACTTTCCTATCTCTCACTTAAAAAAACCGACCTTGCCACAGCCGCCTTTGAACAGGCGCTTGTGCTAGACCCGCAGAATGTCGACTCCCTGGCAGGACTAGGTGTCGTCAAAATGCTTCAGGATCAATACGGTGAGTCTGAAAAGTTGATCCGAACCGCCATGAATCTCGATCCGAAAGGGATCGCTCCCCTCTCGGCATTCGGCGATCTGATGATGAAAAAAAAGAACTATAAAGAAGCTGAGAGGGCCTATCGAAAATTGCTGAAATTACGCCCGGATGAGAAGTGGGTCAAGCTTTCACTCGACACAGCCATCTATGGCCCTGAAATCGAACAGATCAAATCATTGATAAAGAAGGAGCAGTTTTCAGAGGCCGCCGATATTTATAGCAAGCTCTTGCAACAATCTCCTGACAACCCACAATTCTATTATGGACTTGGGCAAATGCTCATGCGTCTTCGCGATTATGGAAAGTCCATGGAGATCAACCAGGAGGGGCTTGATAAAAATCCCGAAAGCAACGAATTGCGCATAGCTTTGGCCTTTGCCCAGCTTTTTTCCGGCATGCTTCAGGAGGCAAAAGTAAATCTGAGTCAAGCTCTGGATGCCGACAGAAAAAATCCCGAAGCGTTAGCGGGCCTTGGCAGAGTGTATGCCTTAGAGGGCAATCCAGCACAAGCTGAGTCCCTCTATCGGACAGCCCTCACAATTGATCCCAGGAATATATCTGCCTTGTCATTTTACAGTCAGCTCCTGATGAAACAGAGGCGTTATGGAGAAGCTGAGGAAATATACACGACGTTGCTCCAAGATTTACCGAACGATGAATGGGTACTGCATGGCCGGCAAGACGCCATCGACGGCCCGGTGAAAGATATTGCCAATCGTCTAGCCAACTTCGAAGAGTTTGAGCTCGCCGCAAGACTTTATGCCGGCCTTCTGGAAGCATCTCCGGATGATCCTACCCGGTACTTGGCTCTGGGGCAGATGTATGTCGATTTAGATTGTTATTGCAAGGGGTTGGAAGTTTTTTACAGGGGACTTCAAATCGACAACAACGCTCCCTACCTTTGGCACGCTATCGCGGAGACCTATATCGAGCTTGAAGAATACGAAAAAGCTCGGTGCATTTTGTCGCGTCTTTTGTGGCGCAACCCTGAAGATGCCGAAGCGTGGGCAGGACTTGGAAGGATAGAGGCGATGAACGGCAGCTACTGCGCAGCGGAGTGCTACTATGGTGAAGCGCTGACTCTTTCACCCTCCAACCTAAATGCTTTGTCCTTCTACGCCGATTTGAAAGAGGATGAGCACTACTACTTCTCATCCCGCTGGACTTGGAAGCAGATATACACCCTCTTCAAAAAAGAAATGCAGCAGTTCTGTGAACCGATTCCTAAGTGGGTAAAAAGAGGCTATAACAACACGCTGAACTTGAGCCGGCCGGTAATGACATGGGGTGGTTGGTATCACGAGGAAGATGAATGGAGCCGCATAGACCACCGCTGGTCTGCTAAATACCAAGTCTATGGAGGACGCTTTCTCCTTAATTATCCGGTCAACGACAACTTTTCTTTCTTCGGCCGCTATATCGACCAGCTGTATGTTTTAAGGGATCTTTTGGAACACACCAGAATCTATTCCTTTGATGTGCAAAGGCTCCACCTGGGTGCTAAACAGGTCTTCAGCCCCTGTTTGTATGCCTTTGGCCAAATTGGCTTTTCGCGCTACTCTCCTTATCAATCAACGACCTTCAAATGCCAAACCCACACTCTGATCGAACCATCCATCACACTTGTCTACCACACTCCGATACAGAAGGCTACCCTAAGCTATTTGGCCGAATCGGACCTCGTCGCGCGCAACTTTAGCGATAACCACGCCAAGTTAGTCGGCTACGATATCATCGCCGGAACCTATGAAAGAAAGGTCATGAAGCGCGGATGGGCGGGACTCGAGGCCAACGCAACTTGGTATCGCGACTATGTCAACAACAAGTCGCAAAAAGTACTGGGGTGGTTCCAGTGGCGCCCCCCATGCTACTCAGACAACATTTTATTTCGGTATTTTGCCAAATATCAGAGCTTCAGCCAGAACATACCGGATTATTACACTTATAAACCCCAGATAGTAAACCAGCTGCAAGTCACCCTCGAAAAAGACTGGCGTATTCGCTGCGCGGATAAATTCTACACGAGCCTGTCCTACGGCCACGGCTGGCAAAACACACGCACACGTTTTTCAGAAATTATTGTGGTGGCTCCCACTGTTGCCAACCCGCCAATACGCTGGGATAACCGCCAGTACGATATCGTATTTGGCAGCCTCATCTACAAATATAACTGCCTGCAGGTTGCCCTTGCAGGAGACTTGTATCGTGATTCAGAAAAATATACGATCGGGACGATAGGTCTTGATGTGAGCTGGAGGTTTTGATGTCTCTTTTTGAAGATCTGTCAAACTTTTTTAGCATGCTCTCCCTGATCGGGGTCCAGCAACTCAGCTGGGGCTGGAAAGCATTTATCATCTATGGACTCATCTTTTTGCTCTTCGCCCTGCTGTCATTAATTCAGAGCGTTGTCGGCTGCGCAACAATACTGTGGCGATTCCGGGAAGTCCCCGCAGAGGATATATATAGAATTATCCGCTCCAACTCACTCCCAGAGATTACCTTTGTGGTACCGGCGTACAACGAACGAAAGGACATCGTGCATACAGTCAAAAATATGCTGTCGCTCTCGTACCGCTACAAAAAAATCATCATCATCAACGACGGATCGACCGATAACACGTTTGAGCTTCTCAAAACCAATTTTTACCTCTATCCTGTTCCGCCGTCTTGCCCCGGCCACTTTGAGACAAGTCACATCAAGAGCTATTACGCAAGCAAGCATCACCCGGCGCTTCTTGTGATCGATAAAGTCAACGGCGGGAAAGCAGACGCGTTAAATGCCGGGCTCAATGCCACAACTTCGGAATTTGTTGTGTGCGCTGATGCCGACACTTTAGTTGACGATTTAGCCCTGAACCGCCTCATCAGGCCGTTTTTACTCCACCCAGAAACAGTAGCGGCACACGCATCGATTGGCAACGTCAACGGCTGCACCATCAAAGACAACAGGATCGTCGAGGTCAAATTTCCGCAAAAATTGCTGCTCGGTTTCCAGGTCATAGACTTCATGAAAGGGTTTTTGGTCGAACGTCTGGGTGTGAGCTGGACAAAAGGAACCCTTGTTATTCCCGGCAATTTCGGGATGTTTCGCCTATCCGCCCTAATTGAAATCGGAGGCTATGATCGCACTTCGATCATTGAGGACACCGAAATCATCACCCGGATGCACAAATACTATCTGGATCGAAAACGTCCTTACAGAATCACCTACATTCCGGACATCGTTGCCTGGACAGAAGCCCCCAACACCATAAAAACACTGGGGAAGCAGCGCCTGCGCTGGTACAAAGGGACGACTCAAAATATTTGGGAATACCGTTCAATGTGGTTCAACCCGCGTTACCGATCTATCGGCCTGTACATCATTCCGATGACTCTTCTGGAAAAAGCGGCTCCCCTAATTGAGATGTCAGGATTTGTCATCCTCGGCATGGCTCTGTTTGATTCACAGGTCGATCCAATCCTGGTTTTATCAATCGCCTCCATCAGCTGGGGCTTTTTGACTTTACTCGTCATGCTCACCCTTGTAATCGAGTACATCGCTTACGAAACCTACAAAACCTGGACGGATTTTGGGCGGATGATGAAGTGCGTTGCCTGCTACACATGCTATCACTACCTATTGATGTGGTGGCGTATCAGGGGTCTTTATGCTCCCAAGCCTAAAAAACCCGGCTGGACGCCCATCCGCGAAGGCTACGAAGAGACGCAGCACCATTAAAGCACAGCCTTTGAGCCCATCCACAGCACCAAATCCTGCCGAATTGGGTTCTGTACCGAAAGTGCCTCAAAATTTGGCATTACGGCTTTGAGAATGCCTAATTTTGCGACGCTTTCGTCACATATCAATTAACGAAGCGTATCCAGTTGGTCCCTTCCCCAATCATAACGATAGCTTCCATCATTGGATAAAAAATGATGGGATCGTTACTATGTTCCCTAATCGTAAAAAACCGAATAAAATAACTTACATTTTCAATATTATGTCATACACTCAAGCAATCTCTTACCAAACAAACACGCACTCATCTTATAAAAGCGACTCCTTCTCGTCGCAGACGATTCAATTTGTCGAAACAGCTGCGGAAGAAGACGCTGCGCCCTCTGTCACAGAGTCTCATAGCCAAGTCTACACCTCATATCAATCCAGGCTGTCTCCGGATTCATATGCCGAGTACTTGCGATTCGCGCTCATGGAGCAAACAGCCAAAAGGGAGAAGGAGTGGGCTAAGCTCCCCATCACTTTCGAATCATTGAGGCTTTGGGATCTTTTTATTCAAACCCTTCCGCTTTCCCTTGACTGTCAGCTTAGCCTGATGACGCTGATCAAAGAGCTGAAGCAAGACTGTGAAGAGCACAGAACCTGTTGGAGTAAAAAAAGAGACGTGGAACTGCGCGCACAGGATTGCTTCAAAGAAAAACTGCTTAGCGCCGGAATGAAGGCATCCCCGCTTCGTAAGCTTCTACGTGAAGTGCATGTCACATGCATGATTCTCCTGCTGGATAAGAATGAGATGAAAACCCTCTCAGAAACACATGACCTCCTATTTTTAAGGACAGGGGTGGAGGAGCTGCTGCTTTCGTTAAACAGCGAAACTAGCAAAGAAGCGCTCAAAAAAATCCAACAAACGCGCCACTATGATGGCAAGGTAATCGCTAACAACTTGTGGGTAGCAAAGAAAATCTTGATGCAGGAGGGATACAACCTGCCGGAATCTGTCCGGAAGCTCTTGCTAGCCATTTCAACCGAGCAATCCGAAAGTTTTGAAGTTGTTATCCATCAACTGGAGAAATGGGGCAGCATTCTCTATGATGTCTACTACCGGGAGCGGTTTAACGAGCATCTGAACACTTCATTTTTCTCTGAGGACGAAGGAATACTGAAAGCGACCTGGAATAGATAGGCCTCTCCATATGGCCGGGTTATACAGCTCTTTTTGACATCTCATAGCAATTTTCCAGGGGGGGGGCTACCCCTCCCCGTTCGCTCCCTGTACAGTAAGCTTAGCGGCCCACTCCCCTCTTGTGACTACACCCCAGCACCAAAAACCTCATGCCACTCAATATTAACAACCTAAGCTAACTGTCAATCACTCGGCTAGGGGAGATTTCTCAGCGCCGAAGGCCCCGTTTTGGGAACCATTCGACATAGTAAAAAAAGTGGCCAAAAGGGAATCTTAGAGAACGAATTGTGAAAAAGTCATATAGATGAAGCATAGGCTCGCCTCCGGTGGGCAAAAATTCGCTACGTTATTGTTTACCGAAAGTGCCTCATAATTTGGCTTTTGGCTAAGAGAGAGCTCTGCAAAATCGAAAGACCGCACGTCACCCCATATGAAAATTACGGCGCAACTTGCACTCTTTCGTTCATGAGAGCGCCCTCTCGAAGCCCCGATGCCCAGTTTTGAGGCCCTTCGGTCTAAATCAAAGAGGAACTCTATGAAGTCCATTCTCATCTCCTGCCTTTTTTTTACTTTATCCCTTTTTTCCCCCTTGGCAGCTGGCCAGGTGATCCGCTTTGATGGCTACAATAAAAATTTCACTTTCTCGGGCCGGGCAAAGACAGGCGAATTTACGTTCGTGCCGGAAAAAGAGACCTCGACGAACTGGCAAGAAGCCCTGATACTCCACTATGTAGCCCAGGAGAAGGTACCTCTGGAGATCTATTATCACAACTTCATGGTACTGCTTAACAAAAAATCAGGGGGGCTCTTCAAATCAAAAATCGTCAAATCCACGAGCGACTCGCTAATTTTCGAGTGGTGGATTGACACCGATATCCCCGACGCCCAGCATGGCTGGGTTAAAATTTTCTACAGTGGCGACGGCCTGGGATTCATACGCTATACGACTAAAAATGTGGATCTTGTTGAAAAAATCAGACCGATTTGGGAAAATATTCTCGCAACTTACCACATTGATCTCGTTCCATCGGCAATCGATGTGCGCATTAATTGGATGCAAGACACAAAAGAATGGGTCAGGGAAGATCGTCAGGGAATAGAGAGATATCATCCGGTCGGCGGTGAAAATCAGATCGACGAACAGGTAACTGTCGAGATGCTGAAGCGGACTCCCGAAAACCTGAGAAGCTTTTACGAGGAGGAGATGGCCAAAGTAAAGGCAACTGTGCCCAAAGCGCAATCGCAGCTGGTGTTCGATACGGGAACACGTATGCTCTATGAATGGTGGTATAAGGAAGGCAACATGGAGCACCACGAATGGGTGCTTGTCTCCAAAGAAACCCCCGGAGTTCCAGTGGTTGTCAGGCACGATATCCATTCACCCACAAGGATAGTGGAAAGAAAAAAAATATGGGAACGCATCCTGAAAATGACAACTATCGACGCTGAATATGAATTTAAACCAGTAAAAGACGAGACTGATCAAACACCCAAGACGTCCAGTAAAGGAACTTTATGAAAGCACTAGTGAAGGCAAAAGGCGAAGAAGGACTGTGGTTGCAGGAGGTGCCCGAGCCAAAGATCAAGCCCCACGAAGTATTGGTAAAAATCAAAAAAAGTGCCATCTGCGGCACAGACGTCCATATCTACAAATGGGATGAGTGGGCAAAAAAAACAATACCGGTGCCGATGATTGTCGGTCATGAGTTCATGGGAGAGATCATCGAGGTCGGAGAGTCCGTTCAAGGCCTTTCTCCCGGCGATCGCGTCTGCGCCGAAGGCCATTTAACCTGCGGCCAGTGCATCTCCTGCAAGACAGGAAAACGCTACCTCTGCACCTCCAGAAAAGGAATAGGCGTCAACACGACCGGAACCTTTGCCGAATACGCTGCCCTCCCTGCGGAAAACATTTTTAAATTACCCTCTTTTGTCAGCGATGACGTAGCTTCCATCTTCGACCCCTTTGGCAATGCAGTTCACACAGCGCTCACCTTTAACCTGACGGCTGAAGATGTGCTGATCACGGGTGCCGGTCCCATCGGCTGCATGGTGACGGCCATCGCAAAAATGGCAGGAGCACGCCACATCATCGTGACCGACATCAACGAAGGACGACTCCAGCTGGCAAAACAAATGGGTGCCACGCACACGGTCGACGTATCGAAGACATCCCTTCAGGAAGCCGTCAAGACGCTTGGCATCTCAACAGGTTTCACAGTTGGTCTCGAAATGTCAGGCAGTCCGGTAGCTTTCAACGACATGCTTAAAGCGATGCGCCATGGAGGACAGATTGCCCTTCTTGGTATTTTGCCTCCAGGAACGGTCATCGACTGGGATCTTGTCATCTTCAAACTTCTTGCCATCAAAGGGATTTATGGACGGGAGGGTTTCTCGACCTGGTTCCAAATGACCAATTTGCTTGAAAGCGGCCTCAACATCGATCCGGTGATCACCCACCGTTTCCCCATCGAAGAGTTCGACCACGGCTTCCGCCTGATGAAAGACGGAAAGTCGGGAAAGGTGATACTCAACTGGGAGTGATCTTCCCTTGTTTCCTGCGGCACCCATCCAGGGTGCCGCTCATTATTGAACGATTGCAATTATACCGTCGGTGTATCCCGAAAGTGTCTCAAAATTTGGTTTTTGGCAAAGAGAAAGCTCTCGGGATTGAATGATCGTAAGCCACCTCATATTTCTAATATTAGGTGGCTTACGATCATTCAATCCCGAGAGCTTTCTCTTTGCCAAAAACCAAATTTTGAGACACTTTCGGTATACACCGAAAGTGTCTCAAAATTGTGCTTAAATCCGCTTAGCGTTTAGCACACACATCAGAGACGAAATTGCCATTGCGAAGGCGGCATATAAAGGGTTTAAAAGACCAAACAGAGCCAAAAGCATCCCGATGGCGTTATAGAAAAAGGCCCAGAACAGGTTTTGGCGCATGATCTTTTGTGCAGAAAGCGCAAGATGCCGCATGAAAGAGAGCGCTTCGCTCTTCTCTGTTGTCACCAATATATCAGAGACCGAGATGGCGATATCTGAGGCTGAAGCAACTGAAATTCCTATGTGGGCCGATGTCAGGGCCGGCGCATCGTTGATGCCATCACCCATCATCGCTACCACATCCCCTCCCTCCTTGAGCTCTTCGACAAGCATACGTTTTTCGAGTGGATTAAAGCGGCTTTTCCAGGAGCTAAATCCGCACTCTTGGGCAACACTTTTAACCGTCTCTTCCGCATCGCCGGAGACCAAGACGGTTGTCAATCCCTTGAGCCCGCAAATAAACTCCCTCATGCCCTTTTTAACCTTGTCCCCCAAAAGGACTCGCCGGACCGTTCGCTGCCCCTCCTTCTCGATGGCGATCCACACTGTAGTTGCAAGTCCATTTTCCTGTTGCATATCCTCAGTGTAAACGCCTTTCAGTCTCAAAAGCTCCGAAGACCCCATGAGAATTCTCGCGCCCTCATAATGGCCGGCAAGCCCCAAACCCGGTAGCTCTTCGGCTGTCACGTTGGTCGCAGGCAAGGTGTTAATTGAGCGGTAGATCGCGAGCGAAAGAGGGTGGAGGGAGAGCGAAGCAAGCGCTTTAATGACCTCAAGCTCCTTGGTGCTAAACTGCTCCAAGCCGTTTACCGCTTCGAACTTACCCTCCGTGACAGTACCGGTTTTGTCGAATAGAAAAACCGATTCCCTTCCGATCAGGTGCAGCGCACGGCGGTTCCTGACTAAAACTCCTGCCGCTGAAAGCGCATTGAGAAGGGCGGATTCCACTATAGGTATCGCGATGCCGATAGCGCAGGGACAAGATATCAAGACAACCGATAGAAACCTTTCAAGCCCCTCCTCAAATGAGTAAAGGGACCCCATGGCAAAGGCTGCTAGAGAAACGGCGAATGCGAAAGGGACAAAGAGCTCAGATATTCTATCGATCAACTTTACCTCCGAGAGCTTCTTCCCAAGATCATCTTCAATGGTATCGATCAACTTCTGCAATGTCCCTCTGCTGGCAACCTCGAGAACGCGGTATTCAAAATTGCCTGCCTGCAAAAAGGTTCCTCCCACAAGGCGGCTCCCCTCTTTTTTAGACACTGGTCTTGCCTCACCGGTCATCAGCGATTCGTCAACGGCGCCGGAGCCTGTCAAAACGAGTCCGTCGAGGGCAATTTTCTCTCCGACATGAGCCACCAAAATATCTCCGACAGCAACCTCTTTGATTGAGACAAAACGCACCTCTCCCTCGGCAAATTTTTTCCGCGCTCTTTTGGGGGTTGCGCGCATAAGACGCATCATCGACTCTTTTGCCGAAAATTTAGCTTCGCTTTCGATCGCCTTGCCGACAAGCACAAGCGCCACCACCACTGCCATCGAATCGAAATAAATATGATAGCTTCCTTTGATCAGGTTGATGCAAGAGAGAATGAACGCTGTCGAGACACCGACCGTGACAAGTGCCTCCATGCCGACAATTCCGAAGCGAAGCTGGTGGTAGCATCTTAGAAAAAGGGGAAGGGCCAACACGACCGCCGGAGCGGCAAAAACAAGCGAAAGCAGGGCGAAGAGGTAGCCGAAGCCTTCGATATCGCTGACAAAGTAGGAAACGTAGATCGGTGACGAAAGCATCATTAGATTGATTGCTAAAAAACTGGCAAGAGCCATGCGGATCTTCAGAGCTGGTGAAGCCTTTTTGCGAGCGCTGTCTTCGATAACATGTGGAGTGTAGCCAAGCTCTTTGATCTTGCCAAACAGCGTCTCCTTGGACGTCAAGAGAGGGTTGTATTCGATGAATGCCAGATCGGTGGCGAAGTCCACCACGCATTTACTCACTCCTGGACCATTAAAGAGAGTTAGCCGGATGATCTCTCCGCAGGATGGACACCAAAGCCCCTCCAGATCGATATAGAGTTTAAGCCGCTCCTCAGCAGAGGAGTCAGACTCTTCACTCTCCTTCTCTCCAAATAAACTGTGATTTGAAAGGATGCCGAAACGAAGTGCAGCCTTAGTCAGCGGGTGATCCTGCGCCGCTGCCAACTCTCCTTTAGCTTTGAGAATGTTGTAAACCGCAAGACATCCCGGGCAGCAAAAGGATCTTCCCTCTTCTTGAAGCTCTGAAACCGATTCCGCTTTGCACAGTGCACATCGGGAGCCGGCCGCTGATGGAGTTTGTTGTAAAACAGAAGTTTGCATGGGAGTTTATACCGAAAGTGTCTCAGAATTTGATTGTTAGCAAAGAGAAAGCTCTCCAGGATTGAAAGATTACATGTCAGCTAAGAGACTGTTCCAGGACTTGGTTTATTTCGATTTTCCAAAATTAACCACTTCCAAATTCGCGGGTAGTCCCTACGGGGATAAAGACCGGTAATTTAAAGGGGATAATTATCCATACAATGCCCTAAAGAGAGCTTTAAAGCCAAAGGGATTTGAATTCGATCCAACGGAAGTCTTTTTCAACTTAATCAAAATGATGTAAGATGTGCTCATTAGAGACTGCCCACAAAATGATCTCATGCGATTTTAGTTTGTGAACAGTCCCTTAGAGGATATTATGGGATTCGCTTTCTTTCGTTTTGGGAGCTTTTTGAACCAGGATGGAATAAAAAATCTTCAGACACACACCAGAATTCCAATCCGGCAGCAGCCTTAAGAAACAAACCTCATCAATAGATAGCAACGATGCGCCTGAAAATCACCTACTACGGAAATCCCCTTTTAAGAAAGAAAGCACAACCGGTGGGCTCGCTCACGCCGGAAGTCAAACAGCTTGCTCAAGATATGGTGGAAACCATGTTTTTGGAAAACGGCATCGGACTTGCGGCAAATCAAGTAGGAAGCTTGCTGCGTATTTTTGTGACTGCGGTGCCTAAAAAAGACGATGAAGGCAGACTTCAGCCAGGCCAGGTCAAAGTCTACATCAATCCCGAGATTATTGAATTCAGCGACGACAAGGTTGTCTATAATGAAGGATGCCTTTCCATCCCCGGCTTAAGAGGCGAGGTTTCCCGCCCCTTTCGGGTCAAAATTAGAGCCCTTGATATCGATGGCAACGCTTTTGAAGAGGAATTGGAAGGACTGGATTCCGTCTGTGTCTGCCATGAGAACGACCATCTGAACGGAGTGCTCTTTATCGACCGGATCAAGGGAAAAGAACGGGACGAAATGGAAAAAAAGCTCAAACAGATCAAAAAAGATTATCACCTCGGACAATAGCCGACCTGCCCACACAAAAAAACCCGCTCTTTTGGAGCGGGCTTATATACCGAAAGCGACTCAAAATTTAGGATACTTTCGGTATTGTCAATTCAGGAGTGAAGCAGCTACTTGAATGCTACTGACAGGCGATTATCCCGTAGTGCAAGCCACTAAATTTGCTATTCAGCCTGAATCTCTTCAATAACAGACTCGTCAGCGATATTCTGCGATCTTCCCATGGATGAAGTCCAGAGAGAGAGAAGCACGCAAAGCACTAAAAACACGGCTGCCATGTAACCTGTGATTGTTTTCAGGATGTCTGCTGTCGATGTTCCGAAAAGGGAATCCTGCGCCTCGCCTCCAAATGCAGCCCCCAGTCCGCCTCCCTTGCCTTCCTGGATGTAGATCATCGCGCTCAGGAGGACTGCTAAAATCAGAAAGAAGGTCAGTGCTGTGAAATAAAAAAATGAGACCATTGTCGAACCTTTATGTGTTTGCGTGGTGTTGGTAATTGACTATTTGATCAAATGTATCGAGATCAAGGGAAGCGCCGCCAACTAAGAGCCCATCGATATTCGGCTCGTCGATATAAGCCTGGGCGTTTGCCGGTTTTACAGAGCCTCCGTAAATGATAGATACCTTTTTAACCACCTCTTCGCTGTAAAGCGTGGCTAAAATTTGTCGGATGACAAGATGAGTCTCCTCAACGACTGGCGCTGTTGCATTCAGACCGGTGCCAATCGCCCACACGGGCTCGTAGGCGATAATCAAATGCTTAATGTCATTTTCTGAAACGCCATCGAGGCAGGCTTTTAGCTGATTTTGGAGAATTTCTTCAGTCTTCTCCGCCTCCCGCTCGCTTAGTGACTCGCCAACGCACAAGATAACTTTAAGCCCTTCCTTTAGAGCTCTTTTTACCTTGCGGTTGATGAAGGCGTCATCTTCATTGAAATAGCGTCTTCTTTCGGAGTGGCCGAGAATGACAAATTTCGCTCCGGCGTCGATCAGCATCTTGGCCGCCACTTCGCCTGTAAATGCCCCTTCGGAGGCATCGTTCATATTCTGCGCCCCGATTTCTATCAGGGATCCTTCCGCCTCTTTCGCGGCGGGCGCGATAGCGGTAAAAGGAACGGCGAGAAGAACTTGCGCCTTGGTGGGGGCGATTTTCTCTCCGAGTTTCCTGATGAAATCGACAGCTTCGATGTTGGTTTTGTACATCTTCCAGTTGCCGGCGATGATGACGCTTGCTTCCGACTCCATACGCTACTTTTCTCTTTATTGATGAAATACAGGATTATATAAACCCGTGAAATAAACTTCAAACTTTGCTCTTAGACTCCCTTAAAAATTAAGAAGACTGCACGCCTCCCACCCGTCCTCACCGCAAACACCTCGCAACCGTACAGCTCAATAGTCAGGAGCGACCCACAAAGAAATGAACGAACGATCAATTTACTTGTTGACCGATTAATCAATTAATAATATAATGCTTTTTCTCGCTAAAAATAAAAGGAGTACTCTATGATTTACGATTTTAATGGTCCGTACACCATTGGCAATATCCACCCGCTACTCCGAGATGCACAGACTCTTTGCTACTCTGTTGAAGGGCCCCGGGGTGTAGGCTTTTTAACGCGCGCCGAACTCGCAGCCACTCACCTGCTACACATCCCCGAGCGACTCTTCAATATTGTCACTAATATCGTAAAATTAGCGCTAACAACCAAGGCGCTCGCATGGACTGCCAAACCGCGCCTGCTTATACCGAAAGCGTCTCATTTTTTTGCGACACTGCGAGAATATCAAAAATCATAAAACATTGACCACAATGCCAACTGCACATTTCGGTTTGCTGTTTAATTAAAAACAGGTTAAAATACCCAGAAACAATTATTTATATTATCTTAAAAAACAGGAGATTAACATGATTCCTAACTACTCTACCCCTCATTCATTTGACTACAACCCAGAATTTCACGGTGAGTTCGCCTACAAGTCGAAATATCAGGGTGAAGCAAACTTCAATCCAAGATATGCCGATGATCAAGACTACAACCCAGCAACTCAGACGAGAGAACCCACGAAAGAAGAGATTGAACTCTGGGAATTAGCTGGAGGCAATCGCGAAGGCGTCAGCTTCGGAAGACGCGTGGCCCTAGCTGCAACGCACTTCTGCCATATCCCGGAAAGCATCTTAAACCTGATTACCAACGTTGTAAAACTTGTTTTTACAGCCATTGCTTGCGCTTTTTCGTTCGGACAAGTCGACCTTCTGAACAATGAATTCAGACTGGCGCTCGGAAGAACGATGATCAACTTCGCCGGTATCGGGATCCACACCGTAGGTGTTGTCGCACCGGTCACCGCCTTGAAGTGGCAAATGAACATCGTCATAAAAACGACAGAAAATCTCAAGGGCAACTCATTCGAAGAGGGTGACAACCCGAACGTACTCGTCCCTATGATGATGAGCATCTAAGGTCCTATGAGGGCAGCATCTTAGCAGATGCTGCCTCCTTTATTGAGGTTCTCGTCCAAATGCTTTAGGAGAATTCTCTCAAATTGGTCAATTTCCACCGGCTTACTGAGATAGTCATCCATGCCGGCATTTAAGCACTTCTCTTTATCTCCCGGCATTGCATAAGCCGTAAAAGCCACAATCTTAATCTCTTTCTTCACTTTTCTAATCTCTTCAGTCAGCTGATAGCCGTCCATACCTGGCATCTCAATATCCATCAATACAAGATCATAGTGATATTTAAGAAAGAGCGTCATCGCCTCCGAGGAAGTTGCTGCGGCATCGACGGAAAATCCCAGCATTTTAACCAGATCGACCGCAAGCTCGCGGTTCAAAAAATAATCGTCAATCACCAAAACGCGTTTTAAACTTTTAGGGACCGATCCCTGCATCGATTGCCTCTTCGATATGTATACCGAAAGTATCTCAAAACTTGGGATTTTGGCTTTGAGAAAGCCTCGGGATTGAATGATCGTAAGCCACCTCATATTTTCTAATATTAGGTGGCTTACGATCATTCAATCGCGAGAGCTTTCTCTTTGCCAAAAACCAAATTTTGAGACACTTTCGGTATAGAAATTTCAAAACCAATACCGCCCCATAATCGGGGATCTTGAGACAATACCTTTCCCAAAGGCCCACAATGAATTAGCTGTACTGGAGTGGGGCCTAAGCATTCAAAGACTCTCCGACTCGCTTTTCCCCCTTGCAAAAGTGAACGGGCTCGCTTACTCTTCAAGGAGTTTTTCACCAATAACAATAAAACTTCCACGATGGCGCAAGACGAAATCATTTTATCTGTATCCGAGATCTCCAATGCTGTCAAATTTTGTCTCGAAAAAACATTTCCCGCTGTGTCAGTGCGCGGGGAAATCAGCAATTTTAAAAAGCAGTCCTCGGGTCACCTCTACTTTTCCCTAAAAGATGAATCCGCACAAATAGCTTGCGTCATGTTCAGAGGGGATGCCGCATCGCTGGAAAAGCCGTTTAAAGACGGCGACAGCGTCATCATAAAAGGCGCCATGAATGTCTATCCAGCCGGCGGCCGCTACCAAATTGTCGTGAAAGAGCTCAAGTTGGCCGGCCTCGGTGAGCTGCTACTTCGTCTTGAGGAGCTGAAAGCAAAAATCCACAAAAAAGGCTGGTTTGACAAATCCAGAAAAAAAGCGCTGCCAAAAAACCCCAAACGGATTGGCGTGGTCACAAGCCCCACCGGTGCCGTCATTCAGGATATCTGCAATGTACTGAGCAGACGCTACCCTGGAGTTCACATCCTCTTGAACCCTGTCAAAGTGCAAGGAGCCGGAGCTGCCGAGGAGATCGCGGCAGCGATCAAACAATTCAACGCGCACGATCTCGCCGATGTCCTAATCGTTGGACGCGGCGGTGGCAGCATGGAAGATCTTTTTGCGTTCAATGAAGAGATTGTCGCCGAAGCGATTTTCTTCAGTAGAATTCCTGTTGTCTGTGCTGTCGGCCACGAAACCGACCACTGCATCGCGGAATATGTCGCCGACTTAAGGGCGCCGACGCCATCGGCGGCAGCTGAAATGGTGGTGCCGGATAAAAGCGCTTTGTCGGCCACTGTCGGCAAAATGCAACGCGGCTTGAGTTCAGCTCTCCGAAAGCACGTTGCTACTTTAAAAATCCACCTGATGCAGATTGCAAAGTCTCAGGTTTTTAAAGATCCTTACCGACTAATCGGTGCTAAAGCGCAGGCTCTCGATGATGAAAAAGAGGTGCTCGATCTTAAGATGCGCTCATTGCTTGAAACTTTGAAACTGCGCCGGGCGCACCTCGCCAAAAGACTGGACAGTGAAAAGCCGACCGCGAAACTGCTTTTGCGAAAACAAAAGCTTAAACACGTCAATGACAGACTCAATCAGTTAATCCGCTTAAAAACCCTCTCGTTTAGATCGTTGATCCAAAAAAGCAAAGAGCTGCTGCAAGCATCGGCAGTGGGGCAAGTGCGGCGCCTGAAAGACCGCGTCCGCTCCACTCATTGGCGAAAAAATCTGGATGACGCCATCAAACGTCTGATAATTTTCAAAACACGCAGACTGCACCACATTCAGGAGTTGATGCAGGCTCAAGATCCCAAGAATCTCCTCGGAAGAGGCTATAGTATTCTCTTTTCCGAAAAGGGAAATTCCGTTATAAAATCGCTTGACCAATTGGAAAATGAGCAAAATTTCACGGTGATGCTATCGGATGGCAAAGCCGCTGCTCGCTTCACTCACCGCCTGAAAGAAAAATAGCACTCCTTATGACCCAGCACACCTTTGAAAGCGCCTTTGCGAGACTGGAAGAGATCGTTGAGAAAATGAATCAGGACGCCATCGCGCTCGACGACTCACTGAAACTCTATGAAGAGGGAGATTCTCTCATACAGTTCTGCGCCAAAAAACTGCAGGATGCTGAAACCAAGATTGAAACACTGATCAAAAACCGAGACGGAGAGTTGGTCATGGGTGACGATAAAAGGCCCGCAACACAAGAGTTCTCACCGCCTAAAAACGGAGCGGCGCAATAATGAAAGAATACCCGCTTTTAAACGCAATCGCCCAGCCCGAAGACCTCAAGCAGCTCTCGCTAACCGAACTGGAAAATTTGCGTGATGAAATCAGAGAACGCATCATCTCCGTGCTGTCCACAACAGGCGGACATTTGGCTTCAAACCTCGGCATCATCGAGCTGACCATCGGCCTCCATAAGGTTTTCAACTCCCCTCACGACAAAATTATTTTTGATGTCAGCCACCAAAGTTATGTTCATAAATTACTGACGGGAAGAAACAGTCGCTTCACTACAATCAGGCAGACAAACGGCCTGTCCGGCTTTAGCCATCCCAAAGAATCGGAGCACGACCACTTTTATGCCGGGCACGCCGGGACAGCCCTCTCGCTGGCGCTCGGTGTCGCCAAGCGACGCGACCTCCTCCATGGGGATGAATATGTTCTTCCGATCATCGGCGACGCTACACTGACCTGCGGCCTTTCGCTCGAGGCACTGAACAACATCTCCCGCGATCTAAAGAAATTCATCGTGATCTTAAATGACAATGAGATGTCTATCTCCAAGAACGTTGGGGCTATCACACAAATCCTAAGCCGCATGGTCAACAGCCCCACGACAAACTGGCTGAGCCAGGAGCTGGATGCGCTGGTTAAGAGAGTGCCCGGCTATGGAACGAAGCTCTCCCATCAAGGTCAAAAAATCACCGAATCGATAAAAAACCTCTTCAGCCCCGCTGCTTTTTTTGAACATTTTGGCCTCTCCTACATCGGCCCTATCGATGGACACGATCTTAAGCAAGTCATCGATGCGCTGGAAGGCGTTAAAAACTCCTCCTGGCCGGTGATCCTCCACTTCTTGACCAGGAAGGGCCAGGGGATGCAAGAGGCAATAAAAAATCCAGTCACTTGGCATGGAGCGAAACCGTTCTGTGTGAACACGCAAAAATTCCTTCCGACCGCCTCCAACAAACCGACATTCCCCAAAATTTTCGGCAGACACATCCTGGAAATGGCTGATCGCGATGAAACGATCGTGACTGTAACCCCGGCCATGTCCTGCGGCTCATGCCTCGATCCTTTCGTCCAAAAATATCCAGAACGCTGTCTAGATGTGGGAATTGCCGAGTCGCACTCTGTTACCTTCTGCGGAGGGTTGGCACACGGCGGAAGCTTAAAAGTGGTCTCTTCAGTCTATTCCACCTTTCTACAAAGAGCCTTCGACAACCTTTTCCACGACGTCTGCCTGCAAGAGCTTAGAGTGGTTTTTGCAATTGACCGGGCAGGCATTGCCGGCGGAGACGGCCAAACTCACAACGGGATCTACGACATCAGCTTCCTGAATGCGATGCCTAACATGGTCATTGCGCAGCCACGGGACGGCGATCTGCTCAAAGACTTGCTTGAAAGCGCGTTTGCCTGGAATCGTCCGGTAGCTATCCGCTATCCGAACATAGAAACAATAGAGACAGGGCGTCCGATAGAAACGAGAATTTTAGGAAGAGGCGAGATCCTCTCCTCTGGAAAAGGAATTGTTCTGATCGGACTTGGAGCTATGGTCTATACAGCCCTTGCAGTCAAAGAAGAGCTTAAAGAGTATGGCATTGACGCCACGGTTGTCGATCCTGTTTTTGTAAAGCCCCTCGATACCGACCTATTGACAGATCTGCTGCTCACCCATTCAACCATCGTGACGATCGAAGAGCATTCGGTCATGACGGGCCTTGGCTCCATTGTCAACCACCACCTTCTCACCAACGGCTTCTCCAACGTCCAGTCCATCAATTATGGCGTTCCCGAGACGTTCATTGAGCAAGGTAAACTCAGCGACCTGTTAGACTCGATTGGCTTGACCAAAGACAAGATTGTCGCCAACTTAGTCCAACGACTGAATTTGAAGCAGGACTCGGGCCAAAAAAACATGACGCAAACAGAAGCTCGTTAAATCTTGCTGGTACCAAAAGTGTCTCAAAATTTGGCATGAGTGCTTTGAGACACTTTCGGTACAATGCGGCTATCGACAAACTCAAATCAGTATCTTTCCCGCTAAATTGAATGATTTGAAATCATCGCTGCTATGCTTTTGCAACAACGCTGCATGTCACACAGCGCAAAAGGGATATCCCGCAAAGTCCATTCCAAGGGATATATCCCCTACATTTCTCTCCATCAGCAACATAAACTGATAGAAGAGCTGTTTCGCTTCGCAATGGGTAGATCCCTGATAGAACAAGGTGACGTGGATACCTGCTAAATTCAATGCTGCATCGATTCGATTCAAAGAGACTTCATCTACCAACAGCTTCTTTTTACCGATATTCTTGAAGTTATACCGAAAGAGTCTCAAAATCCAAAATTTCACGACACTTTCGTTCTATCCGAGCCTTTTGGATAAAAAACAAAGAACCTATCAAACATAAATTTTTGGCACTACTTAATGAAAATTTCCATGCGACAAATGCGCATGAACATCAACCAATACCAGCTGACTGTGGAGCTTTTGTGGAAAAAAAACCAACGACTATCGCCCTCTTTCCAAACATACAAAAACAGCACTCGACGAGCATTGCCATCGGCATCAAAGAGTTTTTGCTACAAAGAAAAATCCGGGTCGTGGCTGAAGACCAAGAGGCCAGCCATATCGGTGCCCTACCACTTTCGTCCGTTAATCCCAAAGAGATCGATATCGTAATCTCGCTGGGTGGCGATGGCACAATATTACGCCTTGTGCAGCGGCATCCCGAAATCACCGCGCCAATTGTCGGCATCAACCTTGGGAGTTTAGGGTTTATGGCCGATGTTCCTGTGACAGAGATCTATCCGACACTGGAAGATTTGATTCAGGGCAACTATAAAGTACAAAACCGCCTGATGATGGAGGGCACTACCACCTCATTGCAATCGTGCATTGCCCTAAACGAAATTGTCATTCACAGAGCACAAAACCCATGCCTGGTAGACCTTGCCATCCATGTCGACGGCATCTATCTGAATACTTTCTCTGCCGACGGCATCATCATTTCAACTCCCTCCGGATCAACAGCCTATTCGCTTGCTGCCGGCGGACCGATCGTGACCCCGGAACTGGAAGCCTTTGTTATCACACCTATCAGTCCCCACACCATATCCAACAGGCCGATTGTCTTGATGCCAAAAACGGAAATCCAAATTCAGTACATCAGCGACTATGAGCCCGTGGAAGTGACCTATGACGGGTTCGCTCATTTCACAGTGGCGACCGGAGAAGTCTTTCACGTCAGTGCCTCAAAGCGCTATTTCAGGCTAATCAGTCTGCCGCACCATGACTACTTCTCGACTTTGAGAAAAAAATTAGGGTGGACAGGGAAGCTAAAAGCTTGAACCAACATTCAAGACTGCATCGCAAAAGACTGAAGAACAGACCGTTGCCAAAAACTGTCAACGAATTATTAAGAATGTGCTGGCGCAATTTTAAATTTAGGAGTATCTACTTGAAATAAGTCATTTGGCCAAAAGCCCCTTAACGACAAGGCTAAAAGGCCAAAGAAAAATTTTCACCAAACGAAACCCTAAAATTAGGAGTATAGTATGTACAAGAAACTAGCTTCGATGGCAGCCCTGGCTGTCACAGCTTTTGTATTAGTAGGCTGCTGCTGCGACACAGATCCTTGTTGTGATCCATGTCCAAGACCATGCCCACCAAAACCATGCTGTGAAAAACCATGCCCACCAAAGCCCTGCTGCCCAAAACCTTGTGATCCTTGCTGCTACTAATAACAGCACGGCTGTTCACGGGGTTGCAAAACCCCGTGACCCCTCCCCCGACTAAACCTCCCCGAGTAATTCACCAAAACAAAATCCCCGCAAAGACAACAACAAGTACAGCTCTTTTAAGGATCCTTCATACCATTGCTCCAACGAATCTAAAATGAGCGGTAGTTGATTTGGAATTTTCTGCGTCGTAGGGCGTAAGCGGACGCCACTCTACGATAGATAGTGAACGAGAAGATCCACTGAAATAGTTGAGCTACACGAAAAATATATCAAAACTAACGGCTTCACAAAGAGAAAGCTCTTGATGCCAAATTGTACGCTATATCGTTAAAAGCCCTTCATTTAAAGCCTGCTGAAGCACTTGAGGCCTCACAAACCACCATGAGGCAGGATATTCCCAACGAGACAGGTTTCCGAATCGATTTCCTTCTTTACCGAATGTCAATCTTAGGCTTATGAGAGTGCATCCTCAGGCCGGTAACGTATGATGTTTGGTGTAACGCAGGTGTCTAAATGGCTACTACTAAGAAGCTCCTATTCGGACAGATAGAAAAATCAGCCCCTACAAAAAAAGCACGCTTTTAGGGATTGTCCACTAATTCAAATCAATACGCTTCGCGCTCGATAGGGTAAAACGTTTAAAAAAATCACAAAATTTTCTGAGTGCAATTTCAAATTTTATCGCCCACATGAACAAAGAGGAGATTTCGCGCGGAGAGATCGTTCAAAGAGATATTGGCACGGAATAGGCAGATATACAAAAAACGTTTTAAATCATTTGCTTGAAACTGAAAAATTTGGCAAAAGAGAGTTGATTGAAAAATCAGCCCTTTCAGGCCCAGTCAAAGAAAGGGCAAAAAAAATTCAACTACTCCAAACAAACAAAGGAGACATTCTCATGAGAAATAAAACGCGAGTACTTTCCTCGTTGTTTCTCCTGTGCGCGGCAGCTCTGTTGTGGGTAGGTTGTTCAAGAGGAAGCTACTACTCTTCCTCCTGTTACGACCCCTGCAACCCATGTGGTCCGGTTTGCGTGGAGACTTGCGAACCAGTATGCGATCCCTGCGATCCATGCGGTCCCGAGCCTCTTTGCAAGCCGTTACCCAGATGCTGTCATCCGCACTCAAACGAGTTGTGCTGCTTAGACGGAATCACCGTTTCAGCCCGCAACCCGGAAATGTGCATGCTTGGCGATCAATATCCTCTGGAATTTGACGTGAAAGCTTGCGATGACGTCTGTGATGTAGAAGTCACAACGACTCTTCCAGACGGCGTCAGCTATGTACGAAGCCAGCCAGAAGCGACTGTTCAAGGTAAAAAAGTTACCTGGAACTTTGGCGGAATGAGCAAAGGCCAGTGCATCTCAGCCAAAATCTGGGTACGATGCGAGTGTGAAGGCGAACTCTGTGCATGCTTCTGCGCTAGCGCGAAGCCTGTCAGATTCTGCTCCCTCCTTTGCGCCAAGCCTGTTCTGGTTTGCTCCAAGTGCGGACCTGAAGAGTGCACTCCCGGCGATCCAATCAACTACACTGTAACAGTAACCAACAGAGGAAGCTGCACAGCGACTGGCGTAGTTGTAACGGACAACGTACCTGAAGGACTTGAGCACTCCAGCGGCTTGAGAACCCTGACATTCAACCTGGGCAACTTAGAGCCCTGCCAGACAAAGAAGATCAATATGTGCTTCACAGCTTGCAAGCGCGGCGAAATCTGCAACACAGTGACCGCCACTGCCTGCAACGCAGAACCATCCTCTTGCTCTTCCAAGTGCATCGTCTGCGCAGAATGTGCTGAGTGCGTAAAAACTGGTCCTAAAGAAGTGGCAATCGGCAAAAACGCCGACTACACGATCACTGTGACCAACACAGGCGACAAACCTTTAACAGAGGTTGTAGTAACTGACCATGCGCCCAACGCGACATCCATCGTAGCGGCTCCTGGAGCAAAAATCAGCGGCAACCAAGCCCAGTGGAAAGTTAAGCAATTAAATGCTGGCGAAAAAGCAACTTTCAACATCACGTTGACAACTTGCACACCAGGCTGCTTCACCAACCGCGTTAGCATGACTAACTGCCAAGGCTGCAACCGCTGCTGCGAATTCACAACACGTTGGAGAGGACGTCCTGCTCTGACAATGTGCATCAATGATACAGCAGACCCGATCTGCATTGGCGAACCGACAAGCTATTGCGTCGAAGTCACCAACCAAGGATCCGAATCTGACCAGAACGTAGTTCTCGTCGTGCGCTTCCCACCGGAAATCACTCCGGAGAGCCTCGGTGGAGAAGTTCCTGGCGCGATCAACGGTCAAACTGTAACATTCGAGCCACACAACAACTTCGCCCCAAGACAGACATTGGTATATCGTATCAATGCTAGAGGTAAATCCTCGGGCGATGCACGCGTTGTTGCTGAAGTAAGTTCGGAATCCATCAAGAAACCGATCGTACAACAAGAAAGCACCATCGTTAACTAATCTTGATATAAGTTAAGATTAGTCGAACAGGGCGGCCACAAGCCGCCCTGTTTTTTTTGGATCTCTTCTCTGGAAATTTCTAATGGAAAAACGATCCTTATCCCAGCCTATTGAAAACAATGATCAAAAAGATCCTGTCGCCACAACGATTTTCGTTGGCTTTCCCCTCACAGCCGATTTAGCCTATGACCTCTCTAAAAGCTCTAAATGGAAAGAAGCCCGCATTGTCAGCGCTTCAAATCCCGGGGAAGTTCAAGAAATTGTATTTCAAGACAAAAAATATGTTGGAAGGTATATTCAGAAAGACCGTACTACGATATCTGAGCTGGAGTTAGAAGGCAAAGCTGTCCGTGCACGGCTTAAGGAATTCTTAGAAACCCCATCTGTCGACAATTTACATTACGTCGCTATCGCCCAATTAATGCTATTTTAGACATGACAAAAATTATACTCGGATCCAGCTCACCCAGACGAAAAGAGATCATCAGCTATTTTAAGCTGCCTTTCGAACAAGCCTCCCCCGACTTTGACGAGGAGTCCGTCCCCTTTACAGGATCTCCTGCCGAATATGTCATCACCATCGCTGAAGGGAAGATGCAAATGCTGCTACCCCGGCATGAAACAAAAGTCGTCATCACAGCAGATACAACCGTCTACCGTGAAGGCCGTGTATTTGGCAAACCCACCACAAAAGAAGAAGCGTTCGAATACGTAAACGAACTGCAAGGGAAGTGGCACTCAGTCTTTTCAGGTGTCTCCGTTGCCTCCGCATTGGGAATTGACTCCGATTATGAAGAGACCCAAGTCCTCTTCAACCCTCTCACCAAGGAACAAATCCTTCACTACCACTCGCACATCGATTGGAAGGATAAAGCCGGTGGCTATGCCATTCAGGGATCGGGCTCTTTGCTGATACGGAGAATAGAAGGGTGTTTCTTCAACGTCATGGGACTCCCGGTCAATACCATGGGCCGGCTTTTGCAAAAGCACGGTGTGAACTTGTGGAACAACCTGTAGGAGCTACAAAATTAAGAGAAGGAACGCGCCCCTCATGAGGTATGCAAACGCCCTCCTAATTTTCGCCGCTCTTGCTTTTGCAGGGCAGCTCCACGCCGAAAATACACTCTCGTCAAAACCTGAGGTGGCTGTTAAAAACAGCTTTAACCCCAACGCCGCTAGCCAGCTGCAATATCTTTCCGGATCAGGAAGGGTCCGCAAAGCCATCGAACTATATCGTCAGATGCAGCAAGAGGAGGGTAAACACAAAACCGAGCTCTTGCGCGCGATAGGAGTAGGTCTGCTCGAAAGCGGAGCTAACGCAAAAGACCCTGAAATCCAGCTTCTCACCCTCTTCGGAGCCGGGATATCGCTCGACGAAAGAACATCACACATCCTCTCAAATGCCTTAGAAAGCGAAATTCCCGAATTCAACTTGATAGCGCTGAACTTCATCTCGTCGTTCTCCCAGGAAGACTCCGAACAGATGCTTCTGAAGGCCCTCCGCTCTAACTGGCTGCCGATACGCCTGGAGGCCATCCACAAGCTTTCGATCGCCAGACACCCCATGGCCCTTATACAGGCGGAAGCCCTGCTCTTCAAGCTTGATGGGGACATTCTAGGTCTCTTTTCCGATTTTTTTCTCTTGATGGACGACCCTAAAGCCAACCGCCAGATCAAAAAGCTGCTCATGCACAAGCAGTCTGAAGTGAGAGTGCCGACCATCCTAAATGTCGCCCGGCACCGAAGAGACGATTTTCTCCCGATGGTAAGAAGCCTATCCCTCCAACTCGACATAGCTCAGCTGGAGGCGTGCGCTTTTGCTTTCGGCGCCTTCAAAGACGAAACCTCCATAAGAAGACTCGAAACGCTCGCAAAGCATCCCTCAGACCAAGTGAGATTAGCCGCCCTCAAGGCACTTTACCTTTGCGGCGAGGAGGACAGAAAAGAGGATATAATCGCCCTGGCAAAAGGAAAGAACCTCTTTGCCATCGCCTCCCTCGCAGAAATCCCGGGAACCGAAGAGGTGCTCGCTCGCCTCGCGCAAGATTCTGATCTCTTGGTGCGCCTCAACGCATCGATCGCACTGCTCGAGATGAAAGACGCAAGATCCCTCCGCGGCGTGGCAGAGATATTAATGCGAGACTCAAGAGATTTGGCCATCAGCAAATCCTATTCCTACGGCAAAACGCTCTTCTTCTATAAAACAATTCCTTCGGCCAAGGAAAATCTCGCGGATGCCCCCCTGCTGGCAGAACTCTCCCTAAAACACAAAGAGAGCCTTCTTGGCAAAGCCTCTTTGCTGAAGGAAAAGGAATTCTTGCTGCTTGCCAAAACACTCTTTGAACAAAGACAAGACGATCTAGCTCCCGAGCTTGCCGCAATCCTGGAACGGATGCAAACCGAACAGGCCATAGCACTTCTCAAACAGGCCTCCCAACTCGTGGGCGCCCCCTTAGTGAGAAGCTACGCCAATCTGGCTCTCTACAGACTGGGTGTCGAAGGTCCCTATTTCGACAACCTGCGGGACTGGATCCAGTCGGAAATGAACATTCCCATGATCCAGCTGCGCCCCCTGTTGCCATTTCAACTGCGTGAAGAGACCAGCCGCTTCGATCTGTCCTGGGAAGAGCGCTCCCGCCTCCTGGTGGAGTCTTTTGAGAGCTTCGCAAGAACGCAAGATGAGCGCGGACTGGATATCCTTCTGAACATGATCGCCTATGGCAACTCCAAAAACCGCTACGCCCTGGCGGGTATCCTACTCAGATCCTCCCTCTGACCCCTTATACACATCTCTTTAAAAACCGGAGACAGCAAGGGATTGCTACTCAAGAAACGGCAAAAAGGATATCCTTATCCTGAATCATAAATAACCTATTTACCCGAGCAAAAGAGTTAGCTCTTCATGTCTGGCTATTCCAAAAAAGATGTAATCCGACTGAAATTGCTGCTCTTGAATATCCTCTTTTTTTTCGTTGTTCCGCTTACGCCCCCGGCACTTGGGGCCGAAGCGCCGAAAGTGAACCTTGAAGATTTCATCGAACAAGGGGTCTACGTCGACCTGAAAGAGCCTGAATTTTCCGATGGCACCCTGAAGTCTTGCAAAGGGGGCGTTATCTCCGCTCCCAATATACGTATACAGGGCACATGCATCAGCTACACGAAAACTGAGGAGGGAACGCAAATCACAGCGGAGGGAAACCTTCTTGTGCAGTTCTTTAACTGGGCTTTTACAGGAGACCGGCTGGTTTTCAACCTGGAAACAAACACGGGGACAATTGAGGAAGGCCGCTGCTCGACAGAGCCGTGGTTTCTTGGGGGCAAGATCATCCGCCTCGAAAGCGATGGAAGCTACACCCTTTTTGATGGCTATGTGACAACTTCGCAAACAGCGTGCCATGAATGGGAAATCCTGATCGATTCAGCGCGGCTGGATCAGTGCAAAGACTTGTCTTGCCGGGATGTCACCTTCAAGATCATGCGCGTGCCGATGCTGTGGATCCCCAAATTTAAAATAAATCTCGACACGATCTTCGACTCCCCCATCAAATACACTGTCCGCTTTGGAGGACAGGAGGGAGCCAAACTCGGACTTTCCTATGAGATATTTTCCTGGAAGCGCTTAAAAACTTTTCTTCGACTTGACTGGAGGTTAAATCGCGGGCTCGGCGGGGGCATCGAAACGGATTGGTCGACAAAAGACAGGAGACACTCCTTTCAGTCCATCAGCTATATAGCCAACGACAATTCCATCTCCAATCCACATGAAAAAACACGCTACAGGCTAAAAGGGGTATACCTCGGCGATCTGCCCGATGATAAGACAAGCGTCAAGTTTTCCTATGATAAGCTTTCCGACAAGGACATGGCGGAAGACTATTACGATGAATCATTTAAGATTGACGAACCCGGAAGAACCGAGCTTTATATCCACCATGAAGAGTACGACTGGGTCTCCAATTTTCTGACGCGTGTCCAGATCAACGATTTCCAAAGCTTAAAGCAGGAGCTACCCACCTTTTCCGCCGCTCTTCGCCCCTTCAATATTTTCAATACCGGACTGATTTCAAACTACTCCTTTAAGCTCTCTTATCTCGACTATGACTACGCACGCAGCCTGCAAAACGTCAGCGACTATCACTCCACACGCTATGAACTCAACCAAGAATTTTATCGCCCCATCACCCTTAACTCCGCCGGCACGATAACCCCCTCTGCTGCCCTGAATGCCATCTACTACGGCGACAGCCCCACAGGAACACCGAAGGAGCTTCTTTCAGGGATATTCGGTCTGAACTGGAACATGCAGATGTGGAAAAGATACAACAATCTGAAGCATGTCGTCTCGCCCTACCTGGATTATACCTACATCACCTTTCCCACAACCGATCCGGCACGCCACTACATCTTCGATATCGATGACGGATGGTACCGACTGAACACCCTCAAGTTCGGGGTTCAAAACGCCCTCTACTTTAAAAACCGGGAGCAATGCATCAAAAAAGCATTCGATTTAGACATCTATTCGTATGCATTTTTTAACACGGAGACAATACCCGATCCCATACCAAGGCTTTATTTCAAAGCCGCCACGCGCCTTTTCGAAAATGTGAACCACTTTTACACCCTTGTACTAAACTTAGAAAGAAAACAGATCGACTCCTTCGACTGGAGGATTGAATGGACTATATCCTCTGATCTGGCCTTTGCGACCGAGTGGAGAACAAGAGGTCCGGCTTCATGGCGTAAAGTCGACAGCGAAAATTTCATTTTAGAATCTTACCGTCCCTATGAAGAGCTGATCCACTCCTCGCTCTCGGATGAAAGAGACACCCTTCTCTACCACATTTACTACCGCTTCTCCGATAATCTGGCCGTTGATATCCAATCAAGGACCGGCTGGCGGCGAAAGCATGAGCCATCCTATAACGAGTACCAGATCGATCTGCATACCTCCTTAGGGTCTTTCTGGAATTTAAAAATCTCTTATCAACACAGAGAGGATGACCAACGGCTCGCGTTTTACTTCAAGCTTTCCGCAGACCGCCCCTCCAAGCGCGACTGCCGCCCCGTCCCTTGCATTGAGTTTTAACAAAGAGAGCGAAGTGTCTCAAAATTGGGATTTCGGCAGAGAAGGCGCATTGAAGCGCCGTGTTTACTTTTCTCATACGAAAAGCTATAGTATACCGAAAGTGTCTCAAAACTTGGTTTTTGACAAAGAGAAAGCTCTCGCGATTGAATGATCGTAAACCACCTAATATTAGAAATATGAGGTGGTTTACGATCATTCAATC